>JAFZVR010000059.1 GCA_017617725.1 Prevotella sp. | reverse complement strand
GGTACTCCATTGCTGATAGCAGCAGAAAGTGCTTCTTATATCCTCCAGGCTGCTGATCCTACATCTGTACCTGCAGAGGTAACAGATAACCTCCTGAAGGCAGCTGACAACACTGTTGGTGACGGTCAGACAATCTATGTTCTTGGAAAGAAGGATGATAAGGCTGTTTGGGGTCTGCTGACAAGTGGCAATACCCTGTCTGCAGGCAAGGCTTATCTGGTAATCGATGGTAGTAATAATGCTCCTTTCTATAGCATCGAAATCGGTGAAGGCGAGACAACAAGAATCAACCTTAACGCTAACGATAACCTTAACTTTGACCAGAACGCTCCGCTTTACAACCTGAGTGGTCAGCGTGTAAGCGATAGCTATAAGGGCATCGTGATTGTTAATGGTAAAAAGTATGTAAAATAAAACCCACCCCCAACCCCTCCCGAGTGGGAGGGGGGTGAGTTACGTTTATTATATTAAATGATACACCAATTATGAAAAGATATATTAAGCCAATTGCAAAGATAGAAGACGCAGAACTGCAGGAGATGATGCAGACTTCAGGACCAGAGGCTGATCCAACTGCACAGTTTGATGACGGTCTCGCAAGAGAAAATAATGGATTCGGAGAGCCTGGTAACTTACCAGAATTCAATCTGTGGGAAGACTAATAACAATAAAACCACATAGTAGCAGCGGCAGTCCGTGAGACTGTCGCTGCTTTGTGTAATAATAGTCCATGCCAGCAACATTTTTTTGTTTTTTCTTGGTAGTATAATCAGTAGTTGTTACATTTGTAACTTTAACAAACTGTATAGCTATGAAGATATTCGCTGTTGGCATGAATTATGCCGAGCACAATAAAGAACTGAATAATACGTTATTAATAACAGAAAATCAGGGCACGAGGACTGAGGAGCCGGTGATATTCACGAAGGCTGACTCAGCACTGCTGAAAGACGGTAAGCCGTTTTTTGTGCCTGACTTCATGGGGCGCATAGACTATGAGGCAGAAATAGTCGTGCGCATATGCCGTCTGGGTAAGGGAATACCTGTGAAATATGCCAATCGCTATTATGATGCTGTGACAGTGGGTGTGGACTTCACTGCACGCGATATGCAGAAAAAAGCGAAAGACCTGGGACGCCCGTGGACTATTGCAAAGGGCTTCGATGGTTCTGCAGTGATAGGACAATTCGTAACAAGGGACGACAGGAACGGGGCGACGGGCGAACCGTCAGGATGGAAGCCGGCTCCACAGGCACTGACTGACGCACAGCCTTTCGGCGAGGTGCAGAACCTGCATTTCCACCTTGATATCAACGGAGAGACGGTGCAGACGGGCTATACGGGTGATATGCTGTATAGTGTTGATGAGCTGATAAGCTATATCAGCCGTTTCTTCACCCTGAAGACAGGTGACCTGCTGTACACAGGTACTCCCGTGGGTGTCGGTCCGATACATATCAATGACCATGTGGAGGGCTGGCTGGAGGACAAGAAGGTGCTGGATTTTAATTGCAGATAATAATAGTTTACGGTTTACGGTTTACGGTTTACAGGGTTTACAGAAAGTGAAAAGAAATAGATATATAGTAATAGGATTGCTTCTGATGGCTTGCATGGGTGTGCAGGCACAGAGGTTCTTTAACCTGACGGCGGAAGAGGTCCGGATAGATAGCGTGCTGCCTTATTTTACTAACTCACGAGTGCTGGAGGGGTGCTTCCAGGACTCTACGTATGAGGTGCGCATAAAATATCCGGAATATATTCCTATGAGTCAGAGGGATATAGAGAAATATCATTCGTTGACCAATGCACCAATTCCTACGGAGCCAGTGGTCAGCAAGCATATTGCCATAGACCGTAAGAAAGGTAATCTGGATGTGGAGTTCCTGCCAATCGTAATGCACGAAGGAAAACCACAGTGGCTTGTGAGCTTCATGCTCGATGTGACAGCGAAACCGCTGAAACGCTCCGCGAGGAAGGCACGGGCACGTGCTGAGGCTGCTGCCAGTGAGCGCTATGCGAGTCATTCGGTATTGGCACAGGGCAAATGGGCGAGGATTGCAGTGCCGCAGGATGGTGTTTACCAGCTTACGGCAGCCTTGATACAAAAGGCGGGATTCTCTAATCTCAGCCGTGTGAAGGTATATGGCTACGGAGGACATCTGCAAAACGAACAGTTAGTGGGTGAAGAGCTCATTGCCACAGATGACCTTATGGAAGTACCTACATGTACCGTCAATGGGAAACGCCTGTTCTACGGTAAGGGACCGGTGTCGTGGTCGAGCAATAGCGCTACGCGCAGAACACGCAACCCTTATTCCAACTATGGTTTCTATCTTATCACGGAAGGCGATGGTGACCCTCAGACTGTTGACAAGGAGGAATTCCTGGCATCGTTCTATCCATCTGCTAGTGACTACCACGAGATTCATGAGGTGGATAACTATGCTTGGTATAACGGTGGACGCAACCTGTCGGAGGCAACACCTATCGCTGTGGGGTCTTCGAAGAGCTATACATTGAAGAATACTGCTTCAGCGACGGCAGGAACATTGTCGGTATGTGTTTCGGCAGGTGAGACGAGTGCGTTCAAAGTCAGCCTTAATGGTAAGGAACTGGGCACAGGGACGGTGTCTGTCACGTCACAGTATGATAAGGGTAACGAAGCGATACTGAACTACACCATTGATGACTTTACATCAGAGAACGAGGTGACGATAACACCGACAAGCGGCGGTCCCGTACGCCTCGACTATATCTCCATAGCATACGACAAGGCAAAGCCAGCTCCAGACCTGGATAACGGTTCATTCACAGCACCATACTACGGAGGGAATATCGGCAATCAAGACCATCATGCTGACGAGCAGGCCGATATGGTGATAATCATCCCAACCAGCCAACATCTGCTGGCACAGGCTCAGCGACTGGCACAGCACCATCGTGAGAAAGACGGTATGCGTGTGAATATCGTTCCTGCCGATGAACTGTATAATGAGTTCTCAAGCGGCACACCTGATGCCAACGCTTATCGTCGTTATATGAAGATGCTCTACGACCGCGCAAAGACCGATAGTGATATGCCGAAGTCGTTGCTACTCTTTGGTGACTGTCTGTGGGATAACCGTATGAATACTCCTGTTGCACAGAACCTGAATCCAGACAACTACCTGCTTTGCTTCGAGAGCGAGAACTCCTTCAATGAGATTTATTCCTATGTCGATGACGGATGGTTCACACTACTCGATGACGGTGAAGGCTTGGACCCGAAAGCTGTAGATAAACAGGATATCGGCGTGGGACGTTTCCCTGTTTCCTCTCCTGAGGAGGCGAAGATATTGGTTGACAAATGTATCAACTATGCAAAGAATGCTAATGCTGGCGACTGGCAGAATGCCATAATGTTCATGGGTGACGACGGTAATAATAATATCCACATGTCCGATATCAACGATACTGCGGAGCTGATAGCGTCACTCTATCCCGGATATCAGATAAAAAAGGTGATGTGGGACGCGTATAAGCGGCAGACCACATCGGTGGGTAACACCTACCCTGAGGCACGCGCACTAATCATGCAGCAGCAGGCTGAGGGTGCACTCATCATGGATTATGCCGGACACGGTGCTCCGGCACAGATTTCCCACGAGGCAGTGCTTCGCCTTACAGACTTCCAGACATTCTCCAATAGCAATCTGCCTTTGTGGGTGACGGCATCGTGTGATATCATGCCTTTCGATGGCGTCGAGGAAACTATCGGCGAGTCGGCATTGCTCAATAAGAAGGGTGGAGCAGTAGCCTTCTACGGTACCACACGTACGGTGTATGCCAATGTGAATAAATATATCAATACTGCCTTCATGAAGCATGTGCTGACAATAGAGGACGGCAAAGCTATCACCCTCGGTGAGGCACAGCGACGTGCAAAGAACGAAATGATAGAGACGGGTAATGACCGCTCACAGAATAAACTGCAGTATTCACTCCTTGGCGACCCTGCCCTACGGCTGAACCTACCAACGGAGAAGGTTGTTATTGACAAGATAAATGGACTAGAACTGTCATATGATGATATGCCTGAACTGAAAGCGGGTAGCATTGTGACGGTAGAGGGACATGTGGAGGTGGCTGGTGTCATTGCTGCGGACTATACCGGTAAGATGACGGCGACGGTGCGCGACACTCGTGAGCTTATCACCTGCCGGCGTAATGACCCCGGTGAGGCAGAAGAGGCATTTACGTTCTACGACCGTCAGAAGGTGCTGTTTAATGGTTCTGACAGCGTGCGCGCCGGGAAATTCAAGTTCACCTTCGCTGTACCACGTGATATCAACTACGCCAACGGTACGGGACTCATCAATGTATATGCGGTGAATAGCGACCATTCGCTATTGGCGCACGGTATTGAGGATCGTTTCCTTATCAATGGCTCTGAGGAGCTTACCAATGACTTCATCGGTCCGTCGATATACTGTTATCTGAATTCTCCGTCATTTGTCAATGGCGGTAATGTCAATACCACACCGTATTTCGTTGCAAATATCACCGACAAGGATGGTATCAACGCCACGGGAAGCGGTATCGGCCATGACCTGGAGCTCATCATCGACGGGGATATGGAGAAGACGTATAACCTGAACAGTAACTTCATGTTTGACTTCGGATCATACACCAGTGGCTCCACATATTATAATATACCGGCACTGACACCTGGTGCCCACACACTGAAATTCCGTGCGTGGGACATCCTGAATAATAGTAGTACTGCGACTCTGAACTTCAATGTGGTACAGGGACTGAGACCAACACTCGTCGATGTGAACTGCTCACAGAACCCTGCCAAGACACAGACTACATTCATCGTTACTCACGACTTCGTGAACAGTGATGTGGATGTGGAGATTTCAATCTTCGACATGGGTGGCAGAGAGCTGTGGCGCCATTCAGAGAGTGGCGTGAGCACGGGTGAGGCCTACACAGTGGATTGGGACCTCACCGTTGACGGCGGTCGTCCGCTCCAGACGGGCGTGTACCTCTATCGCGTTCGACTCGGTTGTGAGGGCGGTAGTATGGCTTCGAAAGCAAAGAAATTGATTGTCATAGGCAATAAATAACGCCTCTGTAGCGTTTAGATAGACATAACAAAGATGAATAGAAACATGAGAATACTATGTTTGGTACTGCTTATGGCAGTGACACTAACAGCTTCGGCACAAGATAAGACCGATATGTTCAATCCTGTGAACCACGCTGTGATTTCACAGATAATCGCTCCGGATGCCCGTGCCGGTGGTATGGGTGATGTCGGTGCTGCTACAGAGGCTGATGTGAACTCACAGTACTGGAATCCAGCTAAATATCCGTTTGCTATCAGCCGTGCCGGTGTGGCACTGAACTACACACCTTGGTTGCGTCAGCTTGTCAATGATATGGATATGGCATATCTGGCTGGTTATTACCGTATCGGTGACTACTCTGCTGTCAGTGGTTCATTGCGTTATTTCTCCCTTGGTGAGGTATATACCAGCAGTGGTGAGGATGGTACGAATGATATGACCATCAGTCCTTATGAAATGTCGCTTGACGTGGCTTACTCACTGATGCTCTCGGAGCATTTCTCTCTGGGTGCTGCAGTGCGCTGGATTTATTCCGATATGCGTTATGACTTCAGTGAAGACTCTTCGCCGGCATCAGCATTTGCTGCTGATATAGCATGCTACTATCAGAACTACCTGAACCTCGGTGCACGTGAGTGCCAGCTCGGTCTTGGTCTCAATATATCGAATATCGGTTCTAAGATTACCTTCAGCGGTGACGAAGACTCTGAATTCATTCCGACAAATATGCGTCTGGGTGCATCACTGATGATACCTGTCGATGAGTATAACCGCTTCACTATCGCTGCCGATGCAAACAAACTGCTTGTGCCGACAGTGCCGAAGCAGGAGGAGGGCGAGTCTACGACTGACTATCGCGACCGCGTGCGCAGGGAATATAATGATGTGTCGAGTATCTCTGGTATATTCAAGAGTTTCCACGATGCCCCGGGTGGCTTCAAGGAGGAGATGCAGGAGGTGCAGTGGAGCGTCGGTGCGGAGTATGTATATCACGATAAGTTCTCGTTGCGTGCGGGATATCATGATGAGGCTGCCAACAAAGGTAACCGTAAGTACTTCACTGTCGGTGCCGGCTTTAAGATGAGTGTGTTCTCGCTCGATGCTGGTTACGTCATCGCAACGGCGAAGAGTAATCCTCTCGACCAGACACTCCGTTTCTCTCTGACCTTCGATATGGATGGTCTCAAGGATTTGTTTAGGAGAAGATAGTTTACGGTTTACATAGGTATAGGGAATGGTGCGTGTAGGTTTTGGTTATGATGTTCACAGGCTGGTGCCTAACCGCGATTTGTGGTTAGGCGGTATTAAGATTGACCACACACTTGGTCTCCTTGGTCACAGTGATGCCGACGTGCTTATCCATGCTATTTGCGATGCCCTGCTTGGGGCGGCAAATATGCGCGATATAGGGTATCAT
>JAFZVR010000058.1 GCA_017617725.1 Prevotella sp. | reverse complement strand
GTTTATAATATCACCTTCACCTTCGATCCTGCTACAGATATTTCTCAGGGCGCATGGCCAGTATCATGTGAAGCTGAAAGGATCGGAACAGGTATCAGCATTATCAATGCAGAGAAGGCAGGTTTCGATGCAAGCAAACCGCTGTATAATATCGCTGGTCAGCGCGTAGGTGCTAACTATCGTGGTATCGTAATCCAGAACGGTCGCCGCTTCATCTTGAAGTAGAAGACTGTGATGAGAGGTGAGGATATTATCTTAAAGATAAGAATCACTAATCATCATAAAACAAAAAAAGAGTTGCAAGCAATTGCAACTCTTTTTTTGCTTCTATGGTTTAATGTCACTTCACCACAACCTTGTACCCATTGACAATGTAAACACCATTGGGTAGTGTGTTGGCTGCTTTGCCGTCCATCTTCTTACCATCGATAGTGTACACATCCTTCATAGCTTTGATACTGTTCAGGATTTCCTTGATAGCTGTTGTCGATTCCTCAACGGTCAGTTTGCCTGGAGTGAAGCTGATATTATAGCTCTCAGCCTCACCACCTTCAACAGTGATGGTATATGTACCGGCAGGTGACGTCTCGTCAGCCTCACAAATGAAAACAGGAGCGACAGTCCATACTGGTTCTGTCTCACCGTTCTTAAGACCGTTATAGGTGAGTGTGAAATCTGGATTAACATCTCCCTCCATACGTGTGGCATCATCAACAGTTGCTGTAGCATCTACCTTCTTAACTGTTAATATTCCGTCTTCATATTCTACCATGTCGTTAGTGATGGAGCCGGCGCTGATATGTATGACATACGTACCTGCTGGCGACAGTGGTGTAGCATCGCAGCTAAATACAGGTGTGCCACCAGTCAGTGGCTGACCCTTTACGATATATGAGAATCTTGGATTCTCATCACCGTAGTTACGTTTTGCATTATGTGCTACAAGTGTCGTTCCATATTCAATGATGTTATCGTAGGAAGAACCGATAAAATCTTTCCACTGTTCTGTATTGGCATATTTTGTCTTACATCCACTCGGCACATATATCTTACAGTTATATACACTGACGCCGGCGAAGACATTCGGACCACCAAGTTCTGGTATATCCTTTGAGGCGATTCTCAGCGTTTTCAGCGCAGAGCAGTTGCAAAATCCCTCGCGACCAATCTTGGTAATACTCTTCGGTAATGTCACCTGTGTCACGTTTGCACAGCCTGCCATGGCGTAGTCATGTAGCTCAGTGGTCTCTGCTGGGATGATGACCTTACCTGTTATGGTTGGAAGTACTGCGATGAGCTCTGTCTTGTCAGGATTCCACACGAAACCATTTTCGTCAATAGAGAAGGATGCATCTTCTGCAATCTCCCCAAATTCCAGAGTATTGAGCAGAGGACAGTTACCTATAGCACCGTCACCCATTGCCTTGATGCCTGTTGGTAACAACAGCTTTCTAAGGTATTTGCAACCATAGAAAGCCTTTGTAGGCAATTCATTGTTTGCTGTGTTGTATTCGTTATCATTTTCAATGAGGTATGGTATGCCACCAGCAACGATTTGTGCATCGGAGAGGTCTAATTCGTAGAGGCGTCCGTCCGTTTTTACACCATTTTGATCTATGCCCGCGAGCTTACGAATCTGCAGCAAGTCAGTAGAATTGATGTTTCCTGAAATTTTAAGCTTGCCTACAGAGCCAATTACTTCATCAGAAAGTTGTTCGTTAAGCATACCTGCCTCTGTCAATGTGATATCGTAATCATTGAGTTCACGTGGTGCACCCTTGATGCCGATAATCATATCCTGCTCCATATTGAAATAATAGTAGCTTGGGTTCAGCAGTGCGATATCATAGTAGCCGTCATCATCGCCGCTCCAGCCCCAGTTCACATACACCTTACCTGATTCGTTATATCCGTGAAGAACAAAGGCATGGCCGCCACTCGACCAACTGGCACCACCATAATATAGTGGTCCGTTCTCACTGAGTTCACGGTAAACGATATCCATCCAGTCTGACTCTGAGTAATAGTCACGCTCGAGACACTCAGCCTCCGTAAGACCGAAGTATGTGCGCAGACCAGCTGCAGCATCTTGAGAGTAGGCTCCACTGCCAGACTCTTTATAGCCGCCATATTGCATATCTGCTGCCACGCCACAGTCACGCATCAGCGTGGCTACGGCAAGTGCCTGTGTTTCGTCGTAATTACCAGAGCTGTATATGTCAAGCATGTTCTTCCAATCATAGACGTCATCCTCGAAGGTTGCAGTGATTGGTTTCCCGTTTGTGGAGTATTGAGGGTAGTATATGGTACGTGTACCGATGCCACGTTCTGGATACTCGTGGTATTTAAGCACCTGAGCCATAGCTGTTGCTACGCAACCGGTGTAGCAACGGTCACCGCCATTCGACAGTGGTAGGAGATTATTGTATGGTGTCAGCTGATCCCATTTGGTAGTTATCAATGGGGCAACCGACGTAGGATATTTTGCGGGGTCCGGTTTAGTTGTTGCTAACTGAACATTGTTTGTGACAGCATACTGTACGGTTCCCTCAATAGCCTTCAGCCACCATTGGAAGTTGGTATTCTTACCATTAGAGTATTTCGACATGCTGACACCAAGAACCTCTGGTACGAGGTCGTCAGTACTGATAATGGCAAATCCACCATCAGATTGTCCTATGATGTGGTATGCTGTTGTTTGTGCTAATGTCTGCAGCTCTGTAGCCTTTTTCGGTGCCATATGTTTCCCGGCACGTTGAATGTTGATAGCTTTTACTGCTGCAGCTTTCATCTGTTCAGCTGTGCGTGGTGCTGCCCATGTGATGAGGGCGATGCAGCATACAGCTATCAGCGCTAATAAACGATAACTTTTCATCTTATTAATTTATAATTAATAGTAATGGGGTGCAAAGATACTGTTAATCAGGCATATAACAAAGTTTTTACGTTTTTTTATGTATGCTGAAGCTTTCTTTTGCGTGATTAGGCCACGCAAAGGAATGGAAAATAGGGATTTCCCCATACGAAATAGGGAAAAACCTTTTTACTGTTGAATGATGACTCATTATCTTTGCAGTGTGAAAATCATTATGCATTACTAATTAAGCATTAAGAGATATGAAAAAGGTTATGTTATTGATTGTCGGTGCTTCACTCCTGCTTAGCAGTTGTGGCACATATGAAGCTTCTGGAGCTTATGTGGGCAGTGGCATTGGTGCTATCCTTGGTTCTGCAATAGGAGGAATAGCAGGTGGAGGTCGCGGGTCTGATCTTGGTACAATTGTAGGCATGGCAAGTGGAGCTGCTTTGGGAGCTGCCATCGGTTCTGCTGCTGACCAACAGGCTCGTGAGCGTGAGGCGCAGGATGTGCACGACCATTACATGCGTGTACAGCGCAACAAGGCAATGGGTATCAATCCTTACAAATCCACCTCAAATTCATCCATGTATTACGAGAGATCTAATAAGGACAGTAGCATGCCAGATATGGGAAATACAGTACCAGAAACAATTATCGTCGACGAGACGAATAGCGCCGACGATAGGATTGTATTTGAGAAGTGAGTTAGAATTGGGTTCTCATTTTCCCCAGTTTTTTAGGTTGTTGAAGAAGTCAGTCCATCCGCGACTGCCTTCTTTTTTTGGTTTAGCGGAATTCTGAGTATTCTGATTGTTTTGATTGTTCTGAGCATTCTGAATACTCTGATTATTTTGCATCTTCTGAGTATTATGAATATGCTGAGTATTATGAGTGTGTTGGCTTTCATGGGCAGATTCCTGCTCATCTTTCCATTCTGGAATAAACTCATAGCAGACACCGGCCATACCATATTCAATCTCTGGCAAACCATACTCTGCATCATCCTGGTAAGGTACGTTGATATCCTTAGGTAAAACTTCCACGCGGATAGAGCCTACACCGGCTGCAATCATTCCTATCTCGCGTGCTGCGGCGTAGGAAAGGTCTATGATGCGACCACGGACAAATGGTCCGCGGTCCGTAACTTCTACTATTACCTGCTTACCATTTGCTTGGTTTGTGACGCGTAGCATAGTGCCAAAGGGCAGTGTGCGGTGTGCACATGTCAGCTTATTTCGGTCGTAAGGACGACCGTTACTCATTGTACGCCCGTGGAGCGAATTGTGATAGTATGATGCCCGTCCGTCCACCTGAGCATGCGTTGGCATAGCCATAACCATAAACAGCAGCAGTGTGAACAGCTGTTGGTAAATAGAGTGTTTCATATATATAATAACGTAAACTGTCGCACTTTATTGTGCGACAGAATAATACGCCTCCCTTCCATACACTGTCCTGTGCGGTGGAGGGGAGGTGCAGTAATATAAAGGCTCACACAATGCCCTGCGCCATCATAGCATTGGCAACCTTCATGAAGCCGGCGATATTAGCACCTTTCACGTAGTCGATATAGCCGTCTGGCAGCTTGCCATATTTAACACACTGCTCGTGTATGGAGTGCATTATATAATGTAGCTTCTCATCAACTTCCTTATCACTCCAGGTCAGTCGCATAGAGTTCTGTGTCATCTCCAGTCCACTGGTAGCAACGCCGCCGGCATTGACAGCCTTGCCTGGAGCAAAGAGAGCCTTTGCTGCAACAAATTTCTCTGCGGCCTCAGCGGTACAACCCATATTGCTGACTTCTGCAATGCAGATAGGATTCTGTTGGAGTATCATGTCGGCATCATTGCCATTGAGCTCGTTCTGTGTAGCACATGGCAGGTAGATGTCGGCTTTCTGTTCCCATGGTTTCTTGCCAGCAAAGAATTTCGACCCTTCAAACTCTTCTTCGTATGGCTGGCAGATATCGTTACCGCTGGCACGCAGCTCAAGCATATACTCTATTTTCTCAGCATCAAGACCTGCTGGGTCGTAGATATATCCGTCCGGACCACTGATAGTGATGACCTTCGCCCCAAGTTCCGTAGCTTTCTTTGCAGCACCCCATGCAACATTACCGAAGCCAGAGAGTGCGATAGTCTTATCCTTGATGTCAATGCCGCGTGTTGCCAGCATGTGGTTGACAAAGTATATAGCACCATAACCGGTAGCTTCAGGACGAATGCGTGAACCGCCGAATTCAAGACCTTTGCCCGTAAGGACACCTTGGAATTGATGCTTCAGCTTCTTGTACATACCGAAGAGGTAACCAATCTCTCGTCCGCCGACACCGATATCACCTGCCGGTACATCCTCGTCAGGACCGATATGGCGATAGAGTTCCGTCATAAAAGCTTGACAGAAACGCATCACTTCAGCATCGCTGCGTCCGCGGATAGAGAAGTCGGAACCACCCTTGCCGCCACCCATCGGTAGTGTGGTCAGGGCATTCTTGAATGTCTGTTCAAAGCCTAAGAACTTCAATATAGAGAGGTTCACGGATGCATGGAAGCGTAGTCCGCCTTTATATGGACCGATGGCGCTGTTGAACTGTACACGATAGCCGAGGTTTACATGTACCTCGCCCTTATCATCCACCCATGGTACACGGAAGGTGATAATACGTTCCGGTTCAACGATGCGCTCAATGATTTTAGCTTTTTCAAATTCTGGATGTTGGTTGTACACATCTTTAACGGAGGTTAGTACCTCTCGTACAGCCTGTAAATACTCTACTTCGCCTGGATGCTTCTGCTCCAAGGCTTGCATAATTTTCTCAACTTCCATAGTATAACATTTAGGTTTTTGGTTATTGGTTATAGTATTTTACATATTGTCACTAAGACAACGCAAATATATCCACTTTATGCGAAACCTCCAAATAAAAACAGGGGAATTTTTCATAGTATGCTTACAGTTTGAAAGTACAATTGTGCAGAAAAAGCCTCGTGAACTAATCAAAAGCGCAGAATAATGCTTTTTTTGTGTCATAAATTACACGTTAGCTAAAGTTTTTCGTATTTTTGCAAAGACAAATAAAACAGCCATGAAAGAGAAAATACCACAGCAGTGGGATAAGTTCCTGCTCAAGGATGTGTCGTTTGTAAATCTTATGATGCGTCGCATTTATAATGTGCTCATTATTGCCAACCCCTATGATGCCTTTATGTTGGAAGATGACGGGCGTGTAGAGGAGAAAATCTATAATGAGTATATGGAGTTGGGACTGCGTTATCCGCCAACATTTACGCAGGTATCAACGATAGAGGAGGCGAGGAGCGTGCTCGACACGACTAATATCGACCTTGTCATTTGTATGCCTGGTAATGCAGACAATGATGCCTTCGATGTTGCGCGTGCCGTGAAGGGTGATTTCCCGGAAATCCCATGTGTGGTACTGACACCATTCAGTCATGGTATCACCAAACGCATGGAACATGAAGATCTTAGTATCTTCGATTATGTATTCTGCTGGCTGGGTAATACTAACCTCATCCTCTCTATAATAAAACTTATTGAGGATAGAATGAACCTTGAACATGACATTGCTGAGGCTGGTGTACAGATGATTCTCCTTGTCGAAGACAGTATCCGGTTCTATTCATCCATCCTGCCAAACCTATATAGCTATCTCCTCGTGCAGAGTCAGCATTTTTCAACGGAGGCTTTGAACCGCCACGCTGCTACGTTACGTATGCGTGGTCGACCAAAGGTGGTGCTGGCGCGCAACTACGCTGAGGCGATGCAGATGTACGATAAATACCATGATAATACTCTCGGAGTAATCAGTGATGTACGTTTTCCGATGGATAATATAGTGCCTGCTGATTCCAAATCGACAGACAAAGACCCTGAGGCTGGGTTCAAATTGTTTGAGGAGATACGACGTCGCGATGAGTATGTGCCATTGATACTTCAAAGTGCGGAGAGTGATAACCGCGAGCGTGCACTTGATGCGCACTACCGGTTTGTGGACAAGAACTCCAAGACGATGGATCGTGATCTGCGTAAGATTCTTGAGGAACACATGGGATTTGGCGATTTCATCTTCCGTGATGCTACAACCCATGAGGAGATAATGCGTGTTCGTAACCTCAAGGAACTGCAGGATAATATCTTTAAGATTCCTAATGACTCCATGTTGCGTCATATATCCCGTAATCACATGAGCCGATGGCTTTGTGCTCGTGCCATTTTTCCTGTGTCGGCGTTCCTCAAAGACATCACGTGGCATAAATTACAGGATGTAGATGCCCATAAAAAGATTATATACGATGCCATCGTGCAGTACCGCCATATGAAGAATATTGGTGTTGTAGCTGTTTTTGATCGAAACAAATACGATAAATTCTCCCATTTTGCTCGTATTGGCGAAGGCTCATTAGGAGGTAAAGGTCGTGGATTGGCATTCCTCGATAATGTCATCAAACTCAGTCCTGACTTCAAGAAATTCGAAAATGCCAGTGTGCAGATACCGAAGACAGTGGTACTCTGCACCGACGTGTTTGATGAATTCATGGAGAAAAACAATCTATATCAGATTGCGCTCAGTGATGCCTCCGATGAAGAAATCCTCAAACACTTCCTGCGTGCCCAGTTGCCAGATGCATATATTGCAGACTTCTTCGCATTTTTCGAAGCTACTCATTCACCTATTGCTATCCGCTCCTCCTCACTGTTGGAAGATGCCCATTACCAGCCTTTTGCTGGCATCTATTCAACATATATGATTCCATATCTGGAAGATAAATATGAGATGCTGCGTATGCTGGCCTGTGCCATTAAGGGTGTATATGCTTCTGTTTACTACAGGGATTCCAAGGCTTATATGACAGCAACACAAAATGTCATTGACCAAGAGAAAATGGCTGTTATCCTACAGGAGGTCGTCGGCAAACATTATGGTGACTATTATTATCCCAATATCAGTGGTGTGCTGCGCTCAATAAACTATTATCCTATTGGTGACGAGACTGCAGAAGAGGGTGTCGTTAGTCTGGCAGTAGGACTTGGTAAGTATATTGTTGATGGAGGACAGACACTACGCGTGTCACCGTACCATCCTGATCAGGTACTGCAGACAAGTGAGATGGAGATAGCACTGCGACAGACTCAGACGCAGTTCTATGCCCTCGATATGAAGCATGTCAGTGAGGACTTCCAGGTCGATGACGGATTTAATATCAAGAAGCTAAAGGTGAAAGAAGCCGACCAGTACTTCCAGATGAATGAGGGGGATGTTTCTGGTGATAGCAATCTCTCAACTCTCAACTCTCAACTCTCAACCATCACAGAGCACCCTTTACAGTACATTGCGTCGACATACGATCCTTATGATCAGGTTATTCGTGACGGACTGTATGAAGGGCGTAAGGTTATATCCTTCTCAGGAGTCCTCCAACAAGGTGTCTTCCCATTGCCAGAACTGTTGCAATATGCTATGTGTCACGGGTCTGATGCTATGAGGCGTCCTGTGGAAATAGAATTTGCTTGTAATATCAATAGTGACCGCAGCGGAGAATTGTACCTGTTGCAGATTCGTCCTATCGTTGATTCGAAGCAGGTCCTCGATGAAGACATCACCGCTATCCCAGATGAACGATGCCTCCTGCGCTCCCATATGTCACTTGGCCATGGCGTCAGTGAGGATGTCGTCGATGTGGTTTATGTGAAGACTGACGACTCATTCACGGCAATGAATAATGCCACTATTGCTGATGAAATCGAAAGAATTAACCGTCAATTCCTTGAAACAGGTAATGGGTATGTTCTTATCGGTCCTGGTCGCTGGGGCTCCAGTGACCCATGGCTGGGTATTCCAGTGAAATGGCCGCATATCAGCGGTGCCAGAGTAATAGTGGAGGAAGGGCTCAGTAACTATCGTGTTGATCCGTCACAAGGAACTCATTTCTTCCAGAACCTTACGAGCTTCGGTGTTGGCTATTTCACCATCAATACTTATAAAGGTGAGGGAATATTCAAAAAGGAACTCCTCAATAGCATGCCAGCAATCGAAGAGACTGAGTATGTTCGTCATGTACGCTTTGAGAAACCGATGAAAATCATGATGGATGGCATGAAGCAGGAAGGAGTGGTGATGATTTAATTCATAATTTATCATTTATAATTCATAATAAAAACTGACATTTGAACGTTATATATATGCTTCTTATCCCTTGCTCCTAATAATTTAAGCGAGACTTCATTAATTAAAATATTATGACTATGAAAAAGTATTTAGCGGAATTAGTAGGTACATTCGTACTTACATTCTTGGGATGCGGCGCAGCTGTCGCATTGGGTTGTAGTCCGGAGAACACTGCTGCAATCGTTGGTACAGCACTGGCATTTGGTCTTGCTGTGGTAGCAATGGCATATACTATCGGAGGAATCTCCGGTTGTCATATCAATCCTGCTATCACGCTCGGTTGCTTCCTTACAGGAAGAATCGATGCCAAGGACTGTGGAATGTACATGTTGTTCCAGACAGTTGGAGCAATCCTTGCTGCTGCAACTCTCGCAGGTATTGTAGCCACAGATCCGTCACTTGTCATCACAACTGCTACGGGTGCTAATGCTTGCAGTTATGGTGTGACGAATGGCTTAATTGTTGAGATTGTTCTGACTGCTCTCTTCGTCCTCGTTGTACTTGGTGCTACAGCTAAGACTAACGAAGCAACAGGAAAATTTGCCGGTCTGGCTATCGGTCTGTCACTGGTTTTGATTCATTTGGTCGGAATTCATTTCACAGGTACTTCTGTTAATCCAGCGCGT
Organism: Prevotella sp.; assembly: GCA_017617725.1. Classification (GTDB taxonomy): domain Bacteria; phylum Bacteroidota; class Bacteroidia; order Bacteroidales; family Bacteroidaceae; genus Prevotella. The sequence continues at coordinate 39,232 of JAFZVR010000058.1, read as the reverse complement.
TCCATCGGTCCTGCTTTTTTTGAAGGCGGACAAGCATTGTCAGAGCTATGGGTGTTCATCATAGGTCCGTTTATCGGTGGTGCCATTGCTGCATTGATATGGAAAGCCATTGATGAATAGTATTTTGTAAGGTTTGTTTTGCAAAAGGTAGCAAACTGAAAAGAGAATAAAGGGAAATGGTTGTTTTTCTCTCGTAGCGACGGGAAAAACAACCATTTCTTTTTGTGGGGCATTATAATAACTGTACCTTTGTCAAGTATACTTGAAAGTATGTAGGTGCAAGAATGCCAAATAGTAAATAAATCATTCTTTAAATATATAATAATATGGTAGATTACAAATCACTCGGCTTGGTAAACACCAAGGAAATGTTTGCCAGAGCAATCAATGGCGGTTATGCCATCCCAGCATTCAATTTCAACAACATGGAGCAAATGCAGGCAATCATCAAAGCATCTGCTGACATGAAGAGTCCTGTTATTCTTCAGGTTTCTAAGGGTGCCCGCAACTATGCCAATGCTACACTGTTGCGCTATATGGCACAGGGCGCTGTGGAATATGCTAAGGAGCTGGGCTGCAAGCATCCAGAGATAGCACTTCACCTCGACCATGGTGATAGCTTCGAAACATGTAAGAGCTGCGTTGACTATGGTTTTTCAAGTGTTATGATTGATGCCAGCTCACTGCCTTATGAGGAGAATATCGCGTTGACAAAGAAGGTCGTAGACTATGCTCACCAGTTCGACGTAACTGTTGAGGCTGAGTTGGGCGTTCTCGCAGGTGTTGAGGATGATGTTGTTGCTACAGAGTCTCACTATACGAAACCAGAGGAAGTTATTGACTTCGCTACCCGTACAGGCTGTGACTCACTGGCTATCTCTATCGGTACCAGCCACGGTGCTTATAAGTTCACTCCAGAGCAGTGCACACGTGACCCGAAAACAGGTAAGCTCGTTCCTCCTCCATTGGCATTCGACGTTCTCGATGCAGTAATGGAGAAGCTTCCAGGCTTCCCAATCGTTCTCCATGGTTCTTCTTCTGTACCACAGGAGTATGTTGACGAGATTAACTCTCTGGGAGGTAAGTTGCCTGATGCTATTGGTATTCCAGAGGAGCAACTTCGCAAGGCTTCTAAGAGTGCGGTATGTAAGATTAACATTGACAGTGACTCACGTTTGGCTTTCACCGCAGCTGTACGTCGCGTACTGCATGACAAACCAGGTGAGTTCGACCCACGTAAGTTCTGTGGTCCTGCTCGTGACGAAATGGAAAAGATGTACAAGCACAAGATTGTTGACGTGCTTGGCTCTGACAATAAGCTTGCAAACCTTGACTAAGAGGTACCAGTCTGACTAGTTCTCCTAGTCAGACTAGTAGAATTAGAATAAATAAAAGCCGCTCATCGAGCGGCTTTTTGACTTTAAGGACTTTAATAATGCTCATTTTCACTCTTCCAGTCTCTTGAATGCATGTGGCAGGTACTTGATGATGTCACGTGCGATGAGGCTTTCCTTCCCTAAATCTTTCGCTGCGAGGTCACCAGCAAGACCATGGAGATACATTCCAACAGTGCAGGCATCGCCAGCATTATAGCCGCGAGCGAGCAGTCCTGTGATAATTCCTGTGAGCACATCACCGCTGCCTGCTGTTGCCATGCCGCTATTGCCGGTAGTATTGAACAGGATATGTCCATCAGGCATACAAAGTGCGCTGTAATGACCTTTCAATAAAATAAATGCATGGAGATTCTCAGCCATCTCCTGAGCCTTATGCAGGCGCTCATATTCTCCATTGCAGGAAGTGCCGACGATACGGTCGAACTCCTTGGGGTGTGGCGTCAGTATGATACCTTTCGGTAGTTGTTGCATCCATGCGCGGTGGTTGGTAAGCATATTCAATCCGTCAGCATCAACAACGATGGGACACTGTGAACGTCGTAGCTGTGTGATGAGTGCTATGGCAGTATTCTCATGCTGACCAAGTCCCGGGCCGATGCCTACAGCATCAAAGTCCTCTGCATCAACGGCTTCAGAAAAATACGTCTCCTCGCGGTCAATCTGCATTACAGCTTCCGGAACGGATGTCTGCAGGACATTATAATTGCGTTTTGGAGTATGTATAGTAACTTTACCAGCTCCTGCTCTCAAGCATGCTTCTGTAGCCAAGACAGCAGCACCGGCCATACCGTATGAGCCAGCAATAATCAAAGCATTGCCCATATTGCCCTTGTGGGCGAAATCATCACGTTGTTTTATCTTAGAGCGGATATAGTTTTCTTCGATAGTGGCATAGCGGGCATCCGTTTTCTCAATATAATCCTTACTCAGACGGATATCGAGCACTCGAAGTTTGCCAATAAACTGCTGACAATCAGCAAATAAGAAAGAGAGTTTCTTCTGTTGGAGGGTAAGGGTCATGTCTGCACGGATGATGTTCGCGCTGACATTATAGGAATTATCCTCCGGCATTAGTCCGGAAGGCATATCAATACTTACTATTGTTGACGGTGATTGGTTGATATATTTCACCAATGAGGCGAATCCTCCAGCCAACGGTTTGTTGATACCGGAACCGAAGAGACCATCAATAACAAGCATATCTGCTTCAAGTACTGGCGGGTCGAACTGTGTTGTCACCTCCACAAATTCTTTTATTTGCTTGCAGTCAACAACACGCTGACGGTTCGTGACACAGTCTTCTGAGAGATGGTCACTGATATTGAAGAGGTACACACTCACGGCGTAGTTCTGTTCAGCCAACATACGGGCGACAGCCATGGCGTCACCACCATTGTTACCTGGTCCGGCAAATACCACAACGGGGGTCCTGTTAGTCCAGTTATCCATGATGGTACGTGACAACGCCTTTGCTGCACGTTCCATAAGATCTATGGAACGGATAGGCTCGTGCTCCATCGTGTAACGGTCGAGCTCTTTTATCTGATTGTAAGTAAAAATCTTCATGGTCGCTACAAAGGTACATATTAATTCTTAATTCATAATTCTTAATTCATAATTTTTTTCTTTCGCATTGTTTTGCATTGCTCTCGACTTTTCGTATCTTTAGATAAGATACTCCGTCTCGGCATTAAAAAGAAAAACAAGCTTTTCTTTTGCATTGCTCTCGACTTTTCGTATCTTTGCATCACATTATTAGTATAAGTAACTATGAAAAGAGTACAAATCCTCGATAAAACATTTGAGGTGTCTATTCCCAAAGAGGAAATACATAGACATGTTAAGGAAGTAGCAGAACGCTTGAATCGTGACATGGCAGGTAAGAACCCATTGTTCCTGGCTGTGTTGAATGGCTCTTTTGTCTTCGCTGCTGACCTTTACCGTGAGATGACAATACCTTGTGAGATTTCGTTTGTGAAACTGGCATCATATCAGGGAACAATGACAACGGGACAGGTGCACGAAGTAATCGGTATCAATGAGGACCTGTATGACCGCACCGTTATCATTGTGGAGGATATAGTCGATACGGGACTTACTATGAAACAGATGCTGGAGAGTATTGGTACACGTCATCCGAAGGCGGTACATATCTGCACTTTGCTGCTCAAACCCGATAAGCTACAGGTGGATCTTGACATTGAATATGCCGCTATGCGTATTCCTAACGATTTCATCGTGGGTTATGGCTTAGACTATGACCAGCAAGGACGTAATCTGCCAGATATATATACTTTGGTGCCAGAGGAATAATCAGAGTAATCTAAGTAGTCGGAAGACTCAGAGAGCATAGACTAATAAAACAATTACAACAATGAAAAATATCGTTATTTTTGGTGCTCCTGGTGCAGGCAAAGGCACACAGAGCGATAAAATTATTGAGAAGTACGGCCTGAATCATATTTCTACCGGTGATGTGCTGCGTAAAGAAATTAAAGATGGTACGGAGTTAGGTAAGACGGCAAAGAGCTATATTGACCAAGGACAGTTGATTCCTGATGCCTTGATGATTGACATCCTGGCAAGTGTTTACGACAGTTTTGGTAAAGATCATGTGGGAGTTATCTTCGACGGTTTCCCACGTACCACTCCTCAGGCTGAGGCACTTAAGGCAATGCTTGCAGAGCGTGGCCATAAGGTGGCAGCGATGATAGAACTCTTTGTTCCAGAAGATGAGCTCATGAAGCGTTTATTGCTGCGCGGACAGCAGAGTGGACGTAGCGATGATAATGAGGAGACAATAAAGAAACGTCTTGCAGTATATCAGAATCAAACGGCTCCACTTATCGAATGGTATGACAAAGAGGGTATCCATCATCATGTAGAAGGTCTTGGTACTATCGATGAGATTTTTGGAAGGATAGCAAAGATTATTGATCAAATCTAGTCTATCTAGATTATATAGCCTATCTAGCCCATATAGGAATAACCCACTATGGCAGAAAGCAACTTCGTAGATTACGTAAAGATTAAGTGCCGCTCTGGAAAGGGTGGTAAAGGCTCTATGCACCTACGTCACGTGAAATATAATCCCAATGGCGGACCTGACGGTGGTGACGGAGGTCGTGGTGGTCATGTCTATCTGCGTGGTAACCATAACTACTGGACGTTGCTGCATCTTAAATATCAGCGCCACGTGTTCGCGGAACATGGTGGCAACGGTGGACGTGATAAGTGTCATGGCACCGATGGTAAGGATATGTATATCGATGTGCCATGTGGTACGGTGGTCTATGATGCTGAAACGGGAAAATATGTCTGCGATGTCACACACGATGGACAGGTGGTAATGTTGCTACGAGGTGGTCGTGGTGGACTGGGTAATTTCCAGTTCCGTACAGCTACCAATCAGGCTCCACGCTATGCACAACCAGGTGAACCGATGCAGGAGATGACGGTAATCCTTGAACTGAAGCTTCTTGCTGACGTTGGCCTCGTTGGATTCCCCAACGCAGGTAAGTCCACACTTGTGTCGGCGCTAAGCAATGCCAAGCCCAAGATTGCTAACTATCCGTTTACTACAATGGAACCAAGCCTTGGTATCGTAGGCTATCGAGACAATAAGTCATTTGTTATGGCTGATATCCCTGGTATCATTGAAGGAGCGAGTGAGGGACGTGGGCTTGGTCTGCGATTTCTTCGACATATCGAGCGTAATTCCCTTTTGCTATATATGGTGCCTGGTGATACGGAGAATATCGCCCATGAATATGGTGTCTTGCTCAATGAGCTCCGCCAGTTTAATCCTGAATTGCTGAAGAAACACCGCATACTGGCTGTCACGAAATGCGATCTCCTTGATGAAGAGCTGATGACAATGCTGGGCCATGAGCTGGAAGAGGAACTGGTGAAGATGCAGGAGGCTGACGGTGATGATCTGCCACCTACTCGAGTAGTCTTCATCTCTGCAGTCACAGGCTATGGTCTCGACCAACTGAAGGATGTGCTGTGGGAGGAGTTGAACAGTGAGAGCAACAAACTGCAGGATATTACTTCCGAGGACACGCTTGTTCATCGTGACAAGGACCTCTTACACCTGCAGAGTGAGATGAGTGATGAGGGCGAGGACGTGGTAATCCTCGATGAGGATGAGATAGAGGACCTTGACGATGTAGAATATATCGATGACATCGATGATTTTGTTGGTGGATAATGTTACGATTGCATGAATATGAAATAGGACACGATGTAGTTGCCTTCAGCACGACTCGCCATGGTGGGATAAGTGTAGGCAACTACTTTTCGTTTAATATAAACCATTATTGTGGTGACGAGCCTCAGGCTGTTGCTGCCAATCGTGAACTACTATGCCATCATCTGTCTATTGACGCGAATCACCTTGTTTATCCTCATCAGACCCACCAGACGGAGATTAGGCATATCACCGAGAGGTATCTCGCTCTTTCCGAGCAGCAACGCGCTGACTTCCTTGAAGGTGTTGATGCGGTAATTACTGATATTCCAGGTATTTGTATCGGTGTATCTACAGCCGACTGCATCCCCGTACTTCTCTTTGACCAACAGCACCATGCTGTGTCGGCAATTCACGCGGGATGGCGAGGTACAGTGGCACGTATCGTGGAGAAGACAGTAAAAGATATGATTGATACATATAATACGGATGTGTCACACCTACGTGCTGTCATTGGTCCTGGTATATCCCTTAATAATTTTGAAGTTGGCGATGAGGTCTATGCTGCCTTCGAACAGAACGGTTTCGATATGAACGCAATTGCTCAGCAATTTCCGACAACAGACGAAGGCCAATCGGAAATTGTAAATAGTAAATTGTCAAATCGTAAATGGCGCTGGCATCTCGACCTCCCCGAGTGCAACCGTCTGCAGTTGCTGAACACAGGAGTGCAGGAAGACAATATCATTTTGTCTGGTATCTGTACGTATGACCGACACCTTGACTTTTTCTCAGCCCGTAGACTCGGTATCAATTCTGGTCGTATCTTCACGGGAATAATGATGAAATCGGTCAAATAGAGTTTATAATACTATTTGACCTTTGGTTGAAACAAGGTATTTAATCTTTTCAGATGGCATTGTATCAGTCTGCCGTCACCATTACGAAGATGCATACCGCTACCCTTACAATAGCGGAACATATTGCAGTCTGCACACTCGTCGCGGCGCATCCACTCGCGATTGCGGAATATATCGAATCGCTGTTCCCATACGTCCATGAAGTCATCATTGTAAATGTTGCCTTGATGATAGTCTGCACGGATGCTTGAACAGGCAGAGATGCTGCCATCAATAAGGACTGAGCCAACGGTGATACCTGCCTTGCAGAAAAAGCCGTAGTCACGAACGTCGAGTTCATAGTTACCCACGAACCCCTCACAGCCATAAGCCATCTTTATAAGACCTTGTCGGCGTGTTTCCTTTATAAATTCCATAAGGTCGCGAAAATGCTCGTCGGTAAGGAGCATCTCTGATGCTGTTGCAGCGCGACCAACAGGGAATACGTCTAACAGGCGCCATGAGGGAACACCTTTCTTTACAAGGAAATCACGCAAGGCAGGTAGCTCAACTATATTACGCTCGGTGGCACAGGTGACAATATCCCACAATATATTCGGAACATCACGCAACAAATCAATAGCATTCGAGACAGCCTCAAAGCTACCATTGTTGCCACGCATCCAGTTATGGTTATCCTCCAGTCCGTCAAGACTGATAGTCATAGCATGCATGCCGGCATCAACCAACTGTTGTAGTAATGATGGCGTGAGATAAAGCCCGTTGGTAACCATACCCCAAGGGAAACCGTGCTCATGGATTGTCCTGCAACACTCCACGATGTCCTCCCTCATCAATGGTTCGCCACCAGTGATGATGACGAACACCTGTCGCGAATCAGTACGTTTTGCTATGCTGTCTAAGACGCGGATGAAATCCTGCAAGGGCATATCAGGCTGTCCTGCTACGGTCTTGCAGTCGCTGCCGCAATGGCGACAATGGAGATTGCAGCGTAGCGTACATTCCCAAAACAACTGATACAACGGATGATCTTTTACAATCTGCTGTTGTATCTTCCGTTGTATCTCTAAACCCAGTCGCTTCTTCAATGAGAGACCGCGGTATTTCATTTCTTTTTATTCAGTTCGTGAATCTGTTGCTCAACCTTTTTATGCTCTCCGAAGAGACTGTCTATGCTATGCTCTACTGCCGCCATCTTTGTCCGCATCTCTGCACGTTGAGCCTCTTGCCGACGGTTCATCTCAGCGATAGCCTGCTCCATGGTATTGGGACCACCGTAGACACACTCACCTCGTCCGATATTCTCATATTCCTGACGCATCATCATCAGACGAGCTTGACTCTCCTGTATCTCGCTATTAAGGCGTGCTTCGTCCATGGCAAGTGCCTCACGTTGCTGTTGCTTCGTCAATGCTTTCTTGGAATTGCATGAACCGAAGCCCAAGGCAACGAAAGCAGCAGAAAGACAAGACAACATAATCCACTTTATCTTCATAGTAGTATATATTTATTATGCAAAGAAAAACGTTTTATTTCGTTTATCCAAAAGAATTGGTAAAAAAGTATTGTTTCTACGTTATAAACCGACTTTTTTTCGTACCTTCGCCGAGCAATATTCAATAATATTATTTTATGAAAGAATTAGCACTAAAGTACGGTTGTAATCCAAACCAAAAGCCTTCACGTATCTTTATGGAAGAAGGCAAAGAACTACCACTTGAAGTAATTAACGGACGACCTGGCTACATCAATTTCTTAGATGCACTGAATTCGTGGCAGCTTGTGAAGGAACTGAAAGAGGCAACAGGCATCCCTGCTGCAGCATCGTTCAAGCATGTAAGCCCTGCAGGAGCAGCAATCGGACTGCCCCTGAGTGACACTCTTAAGAAAATCTATTTCGTCGATGATATAAAGGTGGAACTGTCGCCGTTGGCATGCGCCTATGCTCGTGCACGTGGTGCCGACCGTATGTGCTCATATGGTGATTTCGTCGCTCTTTCCGATGTGTGCGATGCTGCAACAGCAACACTCATCAAGCGAGAGGTGAGCGATGGTGTTATCGCTCCGGGATATACACCCGAAGCTCTCGAAATACTGAAAGCGAAACGCAAGGGAACGTATAATGTCATTCAGATAGACCCGGACTACATTCCAGAGCCTATAGAGCGAAAACAGGTCTATGGCATCACTTTTGAACAGGGACGCAACGAGATACGTCTTGATGATCCGTCGCTCTTTGGGAATATTCCTACACAGAACAAGACATTTACTCCTGAAGCACGTCGTGACCTTATCATTGCCTTGATAACGCTGAAATATACACAGTCGAATAGTGTTTGCTATGTAAAAGACGGACAGGCTATCGGTATAGGAGCAGGACAGCAGAGTCGTATCCACTGTACGCGTCTCGCAGGCCAGAAAGCGGATACATGGTGGCTGCGTCAGTCTCCAAAAGTGATGAATCTGCCATTCAAAGCAGACATCCGTCGTGCCGACCGTGACAATACCATTGATGTGTATATCAGCGATGAATACGATGATGTGCTGCGTGAGGGAACATGGCAGCAGTTCTTTACAGAACGTCCGGAAGTCTTCACTGATGAGGAGAAGAAAGCGTGGATAGCACAGAATACCAAGGTGGCACTCGGTAGCGATGCCTTCTTCCCCTTTGGCGACAATATCGAGCGTGCCCATAAGAGCGGTGTAGAGTTTATTGCACAAGCTGGTGGCTCAATCCGTGATGACCATGTTATCATGACATGCGACAAATATAATATTGCAATGGCATTCACAGGTGTCAGACTGTTCCACCATTAAGGAGACTCTAAGACTCTAAAATATCAAGACTATGGACGAATTTCAGAATATCCTCGAGAATGGTATCTCGTTTGGGCGTGGTGGCGGTCCTCGTAAAGAGGAGGATAAGGTGAAAACCAAAGCCAAGAAAAAGAAATATATCACGGGTGCTCACGGTAGTGGCTCTGCAATGCAAAAAGCCAAATATCGTAAGCAACGTGCAGGCCGACATAAAGGTAAATAAACATAAACAAAAAAGCCTCCCAATTGGGAGGCTTTTGGTTTCCTTAATACAGGATTAGTCGTTGTTCTTAACTGCAATTCGCTTTTCCTTGATGCGAGCAGCCTTACCAGTGAGCTTACGCAAATAGTAAAGCTTTGCACGACGTACCTTACCAACCTTGTTTACTTCGATAGAGTCGATATTCGGTGACTCAATAGGGAAGATACGCTCTACACCTACAGTACCAGACATCTTACGAACAGTGAAGCGCTTCTTGTCACCGTGACCGCTAATCTTGATGACAACGCCACGATAGAGCTGGATACGCTCCTTTGAACCCTCGATAATCTTGTAAGCAACAGTGATGGTATCACCAGCTTTGAACTCTGGGAACTTTTTACCAGTTGCAAATGCTTCTTCAGCAACTTTAATTAAATCCATTATTTTATTTCTTTTAATTGTTGATTGCTCAACGCAACATGGCCAATGACTCTTCCACTGCCAGCGGTTACGCCGAAAGCGGTTGCAAAGGTAGGCATTAATTGTCGTTTACGGTTTACGGTTTACGGTTTACGGTGGAGATTTAATAAAGTTTAACACTCGTAAGAACTCTAAGGATATTAGCGACCATAAAGAACTTTCTGGACGCCATGATTTTTCCTCGTATTTTCTTTGCTGTCTACAGAATAATGCGTATTTTCGCAAAATAAAACATTAAATCTATATACTTATGGGAAAACTGAAATACGGAATTATACTTACGTTGGTATTCATGATGGGATGGTCGTGTTCTTCACCAAAGTACCATGTGAATACTGTGGAGAAAAGTAGGATTCTCATTGACAGCCGCTATGATGCCAGTCCAGACGCTGAGGCTGCGGCTTTTCTGGCACCATACAAGCATACGGTGGATAGTATGATGAGTCCTATTGTAGGAAAAACAGCAAGGTATATGGCGGCGGCACGTCCAGAGGGTGAGCTGTCGAATCTGCTTGCCGATATTCTTATATGGGGTGCAAAGAATTTTAATGAAACACCAGACTTTGCAGTGTATAATATGGGTGGTATCAGAGCAGCCTTTGCACAAGGTGACGTGACCATCGGTGATGTGATTGATGTGGCACCGTTTGAAAACAAGATAAGCTTCGTTACGATGAAGGGGGAAGATGCGATAGAGCTATTCGGACAGATAGCAAAATCCTTTGGTCAGGCTCTGAGTCACGGTGTGGAGCTGGTGATAACGGCTGATGGCAAGATGGCAAGTGTGAAGATTAATGGCAAGGAGATAGACCCGCAGGGAAGCTATCGTGTAGCAACACTCGACTATCTGGCTCAGGGCAATGACGGTCTGACGGCGTTTAAGAAAGGCACCGACCGCGTAATGCCATCGGCAAACGAGAATAATGTGCGCTACATTATCATGGATTATTTCCGTGAGCAGACAGCACAAGGAAAAGTAGTTGATAGTGAGAAGGAAGGGCGAGTGATAGTACAAGGCAATCCTAACTTCAGAGTTTCACATTAGATAAAATCAGAAGAATCTGAATACACAGAGTACTCGGAATACTCAGAAACAGACCATTATGAAACGATTACAATTTATTATAATAACAGCGTTCTGTGCACTGACGGTGACGGCACAGACGACAAAGCAGATTCATATTCTGCATACGAGTGACACACATAGTTGCATACTGCCACTTAATCCGAATCTTAGTGATACGGTAGTAGCAGGGCGTGGAGGATTCCTACGTCGTATAGCAATGCTTCAAGAGGAGCGTGCCAAAGACCCTGACCTGTTGTATTTCGACAGTGGTGACTACTCACAAGGATCACCATATTTCACCGTCTATAAGGGTGAGGTTGAGACGGAACTGATGAATCGTATGGGAGTTGATGCTGCTACTATAGGTAACCATGAGTTCGATTTCGGCTTGGAGAATATGGCACGAATCTACCGTATGTCTAAATTCCCTATCGTATGCAGTAACTATGATTTTACAGGCACTGTCGTTGAAGGTCTTGTGAAGCCGTGGCTCATATTAAAGCGCAAGGGCGTAAAGATAGGAGTTTTTGCGGTAGCACCGAAGATGGACGGACTTGTCTCAAAGAGTAATTGTGAGGGTGTCACATACCTCGACCCGATAACGGTGGCTAATGAGATGGCAGCCTTCCTGAAGAATAAAAAGAAATGTGATATCGTGATATGTCTCAGTCATTTAGGCTGGAATATCGGTGGAGACGATGACAATAACGTTATTGCCAAAACACGTAATATCGACCTGGTATTGGGCGGACATTCACATACCTATCTTAAAGACCTGCAGTATGTCACGGACCTCGATGGTAAGCAGGTACCTGTTGATCATAATGGAAAGCACGCTATCTTCGTTGGAGATATCAAACTGTCGCTGACACGATAGCGTTGGAGCGTGGGGGCGTGGGAGCGACCTTCGACTCTCGACCCTATTCAAAATAGAACGTTAAGGCAATAATCTTACTACGTGCTTCCGACGCCGCATTGGTGTACGGAAGCATGTTTTTATCGCGGACATGTTTAGCATGGTCGTGGTCTATGCAGTCTGCGAGGTTGAACATGAATTTCAGTTCAGGACGTAACTTGAAGAAAGGCAGATAGAAGTCACAGCCAACACCAATGGAAGCATAGGTGTCGAAACGTTTCAGTCTGATATAGTCATTGTCCTTACCAGAGAGGTTTATCATCGGACTGACGCCTGCAACGAGGTACGGACGGTGATTATTGAAACGTGGTGCAGCACAAATGAGTTCAAAAGAACTGGTGACATAGGCTGTCTTCATATCTTGATTCTCAATGATTGGTCTGTCTGCAGCATCGCGGTCGGTATGGTTTAGAAAGGTGAGGTGGCGCGTGCCAAAAAACAGTGTCGGGGCAATACGAAACTGGAGATAGGTGTTAATACGTGCCTCACCTAAGACGCCAACGGTGAATCCTGGATCCCAGCGGTCCTGATCAACAGATATTATCTTCTCGTCTGTTGTTCCGTCTTCGTTGGTAATGGTCTGCGGTCCTACATTAGTAAGCTCAAGGTCTTGCAGGTGTGTGCCAACAAGAACTCCAAAATGGAAGCGGCGCAAGTCGGTATATGGACGGTTCTGAACCCTCCGTTCCTGTGCCATTATAGTGGAGCACACCAGTAGGCTGTATATAATAAGACATAATGACTTTTTCATTCTCTTTTGAAGTGTTCTTTGTTTGATAATAACGTTCAGTAAACCGTTCTTATTGTGTTAGTGGTTGGAAACTTGTTTGATGTTAACGGTTAGCCAATCACAATGATGATGCAGGGTGTTATTTTTACAATGTATAAATAAGCTTTTTTTCTCTAATCATTTGTAGGTATATCGAAATTAATATTTATCTTTGCACGTACAATAATTAGGTATATTGATGACCTGATAGTGTGATAACATTATTAACTTAAAATACAAAACATTATGGCTTACGTAATTAGTGAAGATTGTATCGCATGTGGAACATGTATCGACGAGTGTCCTGTAGGAGCTATCTCTGAGGGCGACATCTATTCAATTGATCCTGATGCATGCACAGAGTGTGGAACATGTGCTGATACTTGTCCAAACGAGGCAATCAGTCTTCCATAACAAATACTATCTGCATAATGATAGTAGCGAAGAGTATGACTTTTCGCAGTAAGCCCTGGGAGTTAGCAATAACTTTCGGGGTTTATTGCTTTTAAGTAAGGTTAGTTATAAAAAGTAAGTGAACAATGGAAGTAAAAGAAACAGTTAATAAAGTAGCAAAGGGATGCGGATTTGTTTCCCTTGGCTTTTTCGCATTGTCTATCTTGTTCGGACTAATCGGCATGTGTGTGGGAGATGACGACAAGGACAAGGAAAAGGAGAATGACGAGAAAGAGGTAGTGGAGAAGGTTGACTCCGTGGAAGTTGGTGACCCGTACAAGGACCTTGATGAGCTGATAGGTCTTAACTCCGTCAAGGAGGAAGTTCGTACGTTGGCTAATTTCGTGAGGTTGCAGAAACAACGTGAGGCGAAGGGACTGAAGACTGCCAAGATAAGCTATCACCTTGTGTTCTATGGTTCACCAGGAACAGGTAAGACAACTGTCGCTCGTATTGTAGGCCGTATATACAAGGATCTCGGAGTGTTGAAGAAAGGACATACGATAGAGACAGACCGTAGCGGTCTGGTAGCAGAATATATGGGACAGACAGCGATGAAGACTGACTCTATGGTGGCACGGGCTCTTGACGGTGTGTTGTTTATAGATGAGGCTTATTCTCTTGTTCCCGAGAACGGTAATGGGTCTGACTATGGACAGGAGGCAATATCAACATTGCTGAAGCGTATGGAGGACTATCGTGACAGACTGGTAGTCATCATAGCAGGATATAAGAATGAGATGCAACGCTTCATAGATTCCAATCCGGGACTACAATCACGCTTTAACCGTTATATAGATTTTCCGGACTATTCTGGTGATGAGCTGGCGGAAATCTTTAAGATGTATATGAAGAAGAACCAGTATGAGTTGACGCCGGAGGCTGAGCGATACCTGAAGGAGCAGTTTAACTATGCTGTGGCACACAAAGACCGTAATTTCGGTAATGCCCGCTATGCTCGTAATGTCTTTGAGAAGACCATTCAGCAGCAGGCTAACAGATTAGAAGGAAAGAAGAATCTCTCTGAACGTGATTTGGTACAGATAACAGCTGAAGATCTGGCTGGTGGCTTTACAGCCAAGACAAATATAGAGAGATGAAGAAGAGAGCCTTTTATAAAGGATTCGGGTGTTTGTTGGTTGCCATTGGAGCATTGGCAATCCTCTTCGCCATATTGTTGGCTGTAGGCTCATGTGCCAGTGATGTTGAAGCCGGTAAGAAAAACGAGGCACAATGGAAGGAGTATACTGCGTGGATGGAAGAGATTCAAGCCACAGAAGATAGCGTGACGGTAGATTCACTGCTGGCAACGCGTGAGCAGCCAATCATACGTCAGGGCGGATTTGCCACAGCGTTTGGTTTCATTGCTGCATTCGTGATAATTATTATAGCATTGATACCATTGTTGACAGGTGGGCTGATGATACATAACGCACGCCGTGAAGAGAAAGAAGAACAGGATTATCCACAAAACAACCATCTATGAGGAAGATTATAACAGTCGTGCTACTGACCCTGACAATGGGAGTATATGCACAAAATGATCAAGTGACGAAGATTCGTCAGCTGTACAATAATACGAAGGATATGATGGCAAACAGAAGTCAATCCATTCCTCCGGAAAATCCGTCTGATGAGCTTGTGGTGTCAAGTGATTACATGGCTCCGGGTGCTGGTCCGATAAAGGATGTTGTGCATTATTATTTCAGTTGTGACTATGATGAGGTAACGGGATCTCCATATTATACACCATATTTTATCTCACGTACGCATAATTGTGGAGCATGGGACTACTATGAGGAGTTTCTTTATGATAAGGACAATCTGGTTTTCTACTACTGTAAGAGAGGAAACGACGAAACGCGTTACTACTGGGGACCAAAGGGACTGTGCCATGAGGATATAAGAGGCGGACGTGATATGGACGATGTGTTTGCAATGCGTCTTGCCAATGATCTCATGGAGGCGTTCAACAGACTTATGAACCGAGAATACTAATTCCCTATATCACCTTCACCCCTTCTCATCTCTTCCACATTGCCCTGATGGCATTCAAGACGGCGATGATAAGTACGCCCACATCGGCAAATACAGCAAGCCACATATTGGCAATGCCGAAGGCTCCCAGTATCAGACAAACGGCTTTGATACCTAATGCCATGATAATGTTCTGCCATACTATATTCAAAGTATTACGCGAGATACGTATTGCCTTTGCAATCTTTAAGGGGTCATCATCCATGAGTACGGCATCGGCAGCTTCTATGGCAGCATCACTGCCAAGACCACCCATGGCAATTCCCACATCAGCACGGGTGAGGACAGGAGCATCGTTGATGCCATCACCGACGAAGGCCAGACGCTCGTCCTTCGGTTGTGCAGCTAACAACTCTTCCACGCGTAATACCTTATCAGCAGGGAGCAGCTCGCTATATACATGGTCTATACCAAGGTGGGCAGCTACGTGGTCAGCCACTTTCTTACTGTCGCCGGTGAGAATAATGGTTTTCCTTACACCAACATCGTGCAAGGCTTTGATAGCTGCTACGGAGTTTGGCTTTTCGATATCGCCAAGGACAATATGTCCGAGATAGTTACCCTCTTCTGCTATATGTACGATAGTACCTGCTGACTGGCAGTGGCATGCCTCTATACCGATACTTGTCATAAGCCGTTCATTACCTACTGCAACCTGGCGTCCGTCAACAACGGCAGTGATACCTTTTCCGCTGTGTTCCTGAATATCGCTTACGCGACTATGGTCGACAGCCTTTCCGTAAGCACGGCGCAGACTCTTGCTGATAGGGTGGAGGGACGCACATTCTGCTAATGTAGCTATCTCGATGAGCTTCTGCTGCTCTGCTTCGTCGTTTTTGTCAGCGTCGTCACCGTCGTGCATTGCCGTCACCTCAAAGACACCTAAGGTTAGTGTACCGGTTTTGTCGAGGACAATGGTCTTAACCTTCGCCAATGCCTCTATGATATTTGCACCTTTGACAAGAATACCACTGCGGCTGGCACCGCCGATACCTGCGAAGAACGATAGTGGTATGCTCACGACGAGAGCACATGGACAGCTGATGACAAGGAAGATAAGGGCACGGTATATCCACGGTGTAAACAGTGTCAGCGTAAGCGTTGAGAGGGTGGGGGTAGCAAGGAGCCACTGTAATAAAGGTGGCAGAACGGCCAGGGCGAGAGCGGCGTAGCATACCACAGGAGTATATATACGTGCGAAGCGGGTGATGAACTGTTCTGACTGTGACTTATGAGACGCACTATCTTCCACGAGCTCAAGAATCTTTGATACGGTGGATTCACCGAAATCCTTCGTTGTACGGATATGTAGTACACCTGTCATATTGATGCTGCCACTGATAATCTCATCGCCATCATGGACTTCGCGTGGCAGTGATTCTCCGGTAAGGGCCACAGTATTTATTGATGACTGTCCACTTACAATAACACCGTCAATGGGTACTTTCTCACCTGGTTGAACAATGATGGTCTGTCCTATTTCCACGTCGTCAGGAGAGACACGCTCAAGATTTCCGTCGGCAGCCTGGATGTTGGCATAGTCAGGACGGATATCCATCATCGAAGAGATATCGCGACGACTCTTGCCTACGGCATAACTTTCAAAGTATTCACCAACCTGATAGAACAGCATCACGGCAATAGCTTCAGTATAGTCACCACTCCCTTCGTATAGTGCCAGCGAAAAGGCTCCTATGGTAGCGACAACCATAAGGAAGTTCTCATCGAAGACTTCCTTGTGGAATATTCCTTCAATGGCTTCGTGAAGGATATCATAACCAATGATGATGTATATGATGATATAGTATATCAGACCTTTGGCAATACCACCAAGAGGCAGTACCGTGATGTCCGGCAATAGTGCTAAGGCAGCCGTGAGCACAGTTGCTGCAATGATACGAAAGAGTTTCGTTTGCCTGTTTCCAGAATGATGATGGTGATGATGCATAGTCATAATATACTATAATAAGACCCACTCCTCATTACGAGGGGTGGGCACTTATGTTTAAGGAAATGTTGTCGTATTACTCATCAAGATCTATACCGAGAGCAGCCTTTGCATTCTTATCCGTAGGATCGATGGTGATGAGCTTCTCGTAGTATGGCTTAGCAGCCTCAAGATCGTTCTTGTCACTCCAGTAGTGGAAACCGAGGAGACGGAGAGCCTGTGTGAGGTAGCCTGTCTCATCAGCATCGCGGTTTGTCTTTGTCCAGAGCTCGTCAACAATCTTCTGGTTATATGATGCACCGAGGTCTGTGTCACCAGATTTGTCAGCAATACCGGCAGCAATCATATGTGCCCAGCTTGCGATAACGGGGAATTTAGCAGCCATCTTGTCATAGATGCCGATAGACTTCTTGTAGTTTACAGCAGGGTCGATACCCTTCTCTGCTTTAGCTGCATAGATACCTGCGAGGTTAGCATAGTCTGATGGAGAAGCATTTGGATTCTTCTGCATGTAGATCTCGCTGTATTCGAGAGCCTTGTCTTCATCACCCATCTTCTTATATGTCTCGGAGATACGTGCCAATGGTTCTGTAGCATCTGCACTAACCTCAAGAGCCTTGTTGAACTGTGCGAGAGCGTCGGTATACTGCTCTGCACCTAAGAATGCCTTACCGAAGTATGTGTAGTCGGTAGCGTTCTTGTCACCGTCCATGGCGAAATAGCGCTGCGCGATTTTCAGGGCCTCGTCGAACTTCTTGTTTTCTACTGCTGACCACATGCCGAGCTGTGCGAAGGTGGCATTCTTAGCAAACTTGTTTCCACCATAGGTTGCAACCTTCAGGGCATCAGCGTGCTTACCAGTCTGGAATGCAGCGATAACATATTCTACGAGTTTAGCTTCATCGAGCTGGTCAAGATTACATTTTGCATAGTTCTCGAAAGCCTTGGCAAAGAGACCACCGCCGAAGAAAGAGTGGGCTGCCTCAGCATCGATAGGGAAGTTAGGAAGCTCCTCACGCAGTTTAGCGTATGTCTGCTCAACAATCTTTGGGCTGATAGTACGGTAAACGGCTGCGTAACGCATGTATCCCTGAGGATTCTTTGGGTCGAGACTCATAGCTGTAGCATAGTGAGAGGCTGCGCTACCACCATCACCAGCTTGGTCTTTGATAGCTTCGATATCACCCTTGAGGATGTATGCCTCAGCCTGTGCTGCCATATCCTTCTTGTACTTGAGGATTACCATATCAGCAATCTCATCTGCCTTGTCGAAATTCTTCACCGTGAGGTATGCGCTACCAAGTGCAATAAGTGCATTAGGATCTTTCTTGAACTGACCCATATAGGTCTTAGCCATCTTCTCAACAGCTGTTGGGTTCTCTTTCATAGCCTGTGCGATAGGCTGGAGGGCGGTGTTGAAATCAACTTCCTGTGCCATTGACGTAGCGGTGATGCTGAGCATCGCTCCAACTACAAAGTATTTCATTGTTTTCATAATTCTTTACTGTTATTGCGTTATGACGTTATTTCATTATTCTGCTGTTTTCCCTTTTGATGCCTTGGCATGAAAAAGGTTTAATTATTTATTTCTCGACCCTCGTCATCTCCGGGTCTTCACCGTTTTAATAGTGATGTCACCACGATAGGGGAGAAGACCGGTCTTAAAGATTATGAGCTGCCCTGTCGGACCTGCTATCCAGTTTCCGAAGCTATTGGGCAGTCCTTTCTGTGGATCTACTATGATACAATATAGTGTTCTTGCAAACGGATAGCGTCCGTCAAGCAAGTATGCCTGATATGGCTTCCAGCTGTTCATTGGTGTAGCTTGGTCTTTCACCGTTACAGACATAACATGAATATTCTTTTGGAAGGTGGTATTTGTAGAATCGCGACGGTCGTTGAGCCAGTTGGAGCCAATCACACCAATAGCATTTGGTGTCTGATCAACATAGTCAATCACGTCCTTACTGGTCTTTGCTGCAACAACTGTTGGCGCATCGATGGGCTTTCCATCAAGGATGGAGTCAACGACATAGTGGAGTGTTGCCGACTGTTTGTTGTCGAATACTACTTCTATGGCACCACGTTTGGAGCCTGGAACAATATCGCTCCAGTCTTTCGCTTCACCGCTGAGTACGCGCTTCACGTCTTTTACGGTGATGCAAGTGTCATTATTGGCTTTGTTAACGATGAGTGCCAACCCGTCGTAGCCAATAGGAAAACACTGTGGTAGCTGTCTCTTGGACTTAAAATAGGATATCTCGCTTGGAAGGAGTCCACGCGAGGTGATGAGAAGACAAGTCTTCATGTCTTTCAGCGTTTGAAGACCTTCTATCTCATTGGTGTAATGTGGTTGTAGATGAGCCTTGGGGTATTTGAATTCAAACTGTTCCTTGAGCTCGTTGATTACAGGGGAGAAACTCTCATCGGCATAGAATTCTATTGTGCCAGATGTTGGAGTGTCTGTTCTACCGTTAACCGGCTTCTTCTCGCCTGAGCAAGAAGAAAAGCCGGTTAAGAGTATCGCTAATCCTACAGTGATGTAGAATGTCGTTCTTTTCATATCAAATTACTGCTGAAGTTTGAAGGTAACTGGGAGTGTGTACCAAACCTTTACAGGCTGACCGTTCTGCATACCAGGATTCCACTTAGGCATACGCTTAACGGTGCTAACAGCCTCGCGGTCGAGTGATGGGTCCACAGAGCGGACAACCTGAACATCACTAACATTACCGTGCTCGTCAACCACGAACTTCACAACAACCTTACCCTGAATACCGTTCTCTGCTGCTGCAGCTGGGTAGGTCAGGTTCTGTGAAAGCCACTGGTTAACATTACCTTTGAATGAAGGCATCTGCTCAGCAATGGTGTAAACCTTGTTTGTTACTTCCTGCTTAACTTCTTCCTTCTTCTCTGGTGGAGGAGGAGCCACTGCGATATCGTTACGTACAGCCTCTACGGTACGGTCTTTTGTACCTTCCTGGTCTACGTTAGATACGGCAACCTTCTCATCGAGCTTATCCATCTGCTTTACCTGATTCTCTTCCTTTACCAATTCGTCCTTCTTGATGACAGGAGCGGTAAACTTCTGAGACTCACGTACCTCAGGGATTTCCTTCTTAGGCTGTTCGACTTTCGGTTTAATCTCTTGTTGTTCCTTCTTCTCTTTCTTAGCCTGTTCCTGCAACTTAGAGAGCTCCAATGCCTCCATGTATGCACGCTGCTCTTCAGCTCGCTTATCTTCGATTACTTTCCAAGCAAGTCCACCTCCAACGATAGCAGCACAAACGACCAAGATTATAATAGACTTGATGTTTCGTCCAGAAGTACCCTTGCGCAGCTGGTAAGCTCCGTAGGCCTTATTCTTCTTTTCGAATACCAATTCCACCCATTTCGGGTCAATCAAATCAATTTTTGCCATTGTCTTCTTGTTTTAATGGTTTGTTAATCATCGATTTATTCAACGACATTTCTTGATGACAGAAGTTTCTTGTCATCATCGTTAATCTTGTCGATGACGTAAGTTCCAATACTCAAGATCTGCATTTCGTCGAGAGCGTCAACTAAGTTCTTGTATGAAGCATTATCTGTAGGCTTGATGACGATGGTCAGTGTAGGAATCTTTCCATCATCGAGCTCTCCACCTTTCAGCTTAATCAACTCTTTCTGATAGATGCTATCAGGATAGAGCTTTGGATTCTTAGCTTTCTTGGCTTCGAGTGCCTTTACAGCCAGCTCAATACGTTTTACAGGCTTAGTTCCATCTTCTGTAGCGTGTTCTCTCAGGACGGTACGAATACCCTTGTCGCCCCAAGTAGTTTCCTTGAGCCATGCAGGGTTGTCGTACTCTGGGATACCCTCGCCATAGTAGATTTTGTTATTAGCAGCTACATAAAGAGTAACAGTCTCAGAAGCCTTAGCCTCATTCTTCTGCTCTTCTGTAGTGTTCTCATCATTACTTGGCATGGTCAACTCCATCGTCTGAGGCTTACTCAGCGTGGTACACAGCATGAAGAACGTAATGAGAAGCATGAGCATATCCACCATCGGCGTAAAGTCGACACGGACATTAATCTTCTTTTGTTTGCTTTCTTTCTTAGCCATTATTGATCCTCCGCTGTTTTAAGATTTGTAATCATGTAGTAATGACTCTCATCCATATCCTGGAGCTCGTTCATGACCTTCTTGACAGTCTTGTAAGGTGTCGTGGCGTCAGCCTTAAGAGCAATACGGATGTCCTCGTTAGCTGTACGTGCTGCGTCAACCCACTGTTGGAACTCTGACATTCCTCCGTTGATACTGTCGAGTGGAATACCCTTTGTCGGCAATACCTTGCTACGATTCTGGCTGCTCATGGTAAGATAAGCTGCAAGCTCGTTCATTGGTACACCGAAAGTAGACTCCAGACGGAAGGTGCTGATCTGCTTTCCATTCAAACTGATACCGAATCGGCCAGCCATGTCATCGAGGGCAGCGCCGAGCTGATCCGTATTGTCGATGCTCATAAATACCTGACCTTCGCCTGTTGGCTTTCCTGCCTTGTCCTTTTCGGGACTTACCAGGATGGTCAGTACGCCGTTCTCGGGAACCTTTATCTCGGAGATTGATCCTGGTGTATTGACCTTCACCGGCTCGTTCTTAACGAACGTTGATGTAAGCATGAAGAAGGTCAGAAGCAGGGTCATCACGTCCGACATAGGGGTCATGTCGATCCAGACGTCACTCTTCTTAATTTTTACTTTACCCATAGCGATAAATGATTTAAAGGGTTAGCAAAAATTAAGCTTCGTCTGCGTGGTTTGCTTCGTATGTCTGAGCGATTGAGTAACCAACTTCGTCAAGTGCGAATGTCAACTTGTCAACCTTATTGGTATAGTAGTTATAAGCTACAACGGCGCACCAAGATGTACCGATACCGAATGCGGTGTTGATAAGAGCCTCAGAAATACCGGCAGACAGAGCAGCTGAGTCAGCACCACCACCTGCAGAAAGAGCAGAGAATGAACGGATCATACCGACAACGGTACCGAGAAGACCGGTCAGTGTACCGAGGGTAACGATGGTAGCAATCATTGGGAGGTTCATTGTCAGCGTTGGCATTTCAAGCTGTGAAGCCTCTTCGTGAGCCTGCTGAATCTTAGCAACCTTCTGTGCTTTCTTGATACCAGCTGTAGCTTCCATCTCCTTGTAAGCATTCAGAGAAGCATAAACAACGTTTGCTACAGAACCCTGCTGCTTGTCACACAGCTGAGAAGCCTTTGCGAAGTCGTTCTTGTTCAGAGCTTCCTTGATGTTTGCAACGAACTTTGGCAGAGCGCCCTTACCGAAAGCGGTCTTAAGAGCCAACCAGCGCTCGATAGAGAGAGCGAGAACGGTAAGCAAGAGAGTGTGGATGATAGGCACGATAACACCACCTTTGTAGATAGTACCCCATACATTGATAGGCTGCTCTTTGGTAGCGTCAGCGAAGTTAGCCTCGCGACCCATCCAGAAGTTGAACAAAAGGATTGCGATGATGAAGCATACAACGATAATCCAGAATGCTCCTCTTACTCCCTGAAAGCCCTCAGACTTTTTCTTGGGGGCTGCTTTTTGTGTAGTTGCCATAATTGAAAATTTAAATTTTAGTTATTAATGAATTAGAATGTAAATAAAATATACGATTTAATGTTAATCTATAGCTGCTTGTAGATAGTTTTTTACAGTGAGCTAAGCCCACATCATCTGCGCAAAGGTAGCAATTAAAGAATAAACTGCTATCTAAAGAGTAAGTTTTTACAGTGTAATTAATAAGTTTTAACAAATAATTCTCGCCTTTAATGCAGCTTACTCAATGTGTCTTTGATACGGCGCATGGCTTCACGGATGTTTTCATCGCTCGTAGCGTAACTCATGCGGAAGCATTCAGGGTCACCGAAAGCATCACCGCCAACGGTTGCTACATGTGCTTTTTCAAGCAGGTACATAGCAAAGTCGGTGGAATTATTTATTGTCATACTGCCGTCACTCTTGCCATAGAAGCTGCTACATTTTGGAAAGAGATAGAATGCACCTTGTGGTCTGTTCACTTCAAGACCAGGAATGTCGGATGCCAGCTCCACGATGAGGTCACGACGACGCTCAAAGGCCTGGCGCATCTCTTCAACGCAGTTCTGTGACATGATATAGGCAGCTTCTGCCGCTTTCTGGCTTACGGAGCATGGACCGCTGGTATATTGTCCCTGTAGCTTATTGCATCCTTTGACAATCCATTCTGGTGCTGCTATATATCCTATACGCCAACCTGTCATGGCATAGGCTTTGCTTACTCCGTTGACGATGATACTGCGTTCCTTCATTCCATCGAACTGTGCAATGCTCTCGTGGTGGCCAATGTAGTTGATGTGTTCGTAAATCTCGTCGGCGAGGACGAACAGGTCTTCGTGGCGTTTCACAACTTCAGCCAACCCTGCCAGTTCTTCTTTGGAATAGACGCTTCCCGTAGGGTTACTTGGGGAACAGAGTATCAGCATTCGTGTCTTCTCTGTAATGGCGGCTTCCAGCTGTTCTGCTGTCATCTTGAAATCCTGTTCAAAACCGGCATTGACAAAAACGGGTTCTCCGCCAGCCAGTTTCACCATCTGTGGGTAACTCACCCAGTATGGTGCCGGTATTATAACCTCATCGCCCGGGTTGATGAGAGCCATGATAGTGTTACAGACACTTTGCTTGGCACCGTTGGAAACGAGTATCTCTGCCGGTGTGTAGCGCAGGTGGTTCTCGCGTTCCAGTTTACGTGCGATAGCCTGTCGCAGGTCCGGATAACCGGGAACAGGCGAATATCTTGAGTAGTTTTCGTCTATTGCCAGTTTTGCCTGTTGTTTTATATGGTCTGGGGTATTGAAATCTGGTTCCCCCACACTCATGTTGATAACATCGATTCCCTGTGCTTTCATCTCAGCACTCTTCTGTGACATTGCGAGTGTTGCAGATGGAGCCAGCCTGTTCAAACGATTTGATAATTGTGCCATTATGTTTGGTTTACGGTTTACGGTTTACAGTTTACAGATAATTACTCTCGACCCTCGACCCTTGACCCTCGACCCTTTACAGGTGCAGGTTATGCCCCATGCGTTCCTTCTTTGTCTTGAGGTATTTGTAGTCGTATTCATTAGGAGCGATTTCTATTGGAACGTTCTCGACGATTTCCAGTCCATAGGCCTCCAGTCCTACTCGCTTGGTAGGATTATTTGTCATGAGGCGCATCTTATGGACTCCGAGGTGGCGCAGCATCTGTGCACCACAGCCGTAGTCGCGTTCATCGGGTTTGAATCCGAGGTGAACGTTAGCTTCTACGGTGTCAAGGCCTTCTTCCTGCAGCTTATATGCCGCTATCTTGTTCATGAGTCCTATTCCTCTGCCTTCCTGCTGCATATATATCACTACTCCTTTTCCTTCCTCTTCAATCATTTGCAGTGCTCGGTGTAGCTGTTCTCCACAGTCACAACGTTTGCTGCCGAGAATATCTCCTGTGGCACAGGAAGAATGCACACGTGTAAGGATGGGCTCGTCTTCTGCCCAACTACCTTTTATCAGTGCCATGTGTTCCAGACCATTGCTCTTCTGTCGGAATGGAACGAGCTTGAAATGACCGTACTGTGTGGGAAGGTCCACCTCGTTACCCACCTCTATGAGTGATTCGCGTTGCAGGCGGTATGCAATCATATCCTTGATGGAGATGATTTTCATATCCCATTCCCGTGCCATTTTCTGCAGCTCCGGCATACGGGCCATCGTACCGTCTTCGTTCATTATCTCCATCAGTGCACCGGCAGGATACAGTCCAGCCATCTTACACAGGTCCACAGCAGCTTCTGTATGTCCTGAACGGCGCAGCACACCGTTGTCTTGTGCATACAGCGGATTGATGTGCCCTGGTCGTCCGAAGGTCTGTGGCGTTGATGTCGGGTCGGCAAGAGCCTGTATCGTGGCAGCCCTGTCGTGTGCTGATACTCCCGTGCTGCAGCCTTCCAGTTTATCTACTGTGACAGTAAATGGAGTACCCAGGACAGAGGTGTTGTCATCAACCTGACGTGGAAGGTCAAGTTCCTCGCAACGGCTCAGTGTTATTGGTGCACAGAGTACGCCACGAGCGTTCTTAAGCATGAAGTTCACTTTCTCTGGAGTGATCTTTTCTGCTGCTATGATGAGGTCACCTTCGTTTTCCCGGTCTTCGTCATCAACCACGATGACAAACTTCCCTTCTTTAAAGTCTTTGATAGCGTCTTCCACGCTACTGAGCTTGAATTGTTCCATATATGGTATGTTTATCTACACCTTATTATTATATATAAGTCCCAAAGTGTCCAATTCGCCAATACGTTTTATGATGAAGTCATTTGTGTTCTTGATAGACTTCATGTCATTATAGAGACGTAGGCGGAAGCGCCACATGCGGCAATACAGGAATATTCCTGCAGGGAATATTATTGCAGAGGCGATATTGAGCCACTTGTGTTCAAAGGGGCGTGTGTGCGCTTTTTCCGACACCACTGGATAGCGGTTTAGTGCTGCCAGTATATGTCTGTCTTTCGTATTACCGAGGTCTTCTATTACTGCCTCCAGCTCATCGTTGATTCTTGCTACGGCATTGTCGGGGCGGTATTTGAAGAATACCTTGATAGGATGTGGCGGTGATTTCAGTTGATGATGGCGTGCATAGCTTGTTATTGACAGTGTAATCTTCTTCAGTCGTTCAACATCGTTTGCATATTCCGGCTGGTTCAGGATTACCTCCTTCTGTCCAACATATCGCTTCAGGCGCAGCCCGAGCATCCTCATGAAGAATTTGCGATAGAGGTCTATGTTGAATACCATCGAGTCGTTGTTAGCTTTGTATGATATGAATATTGCCGTAGGGATAAGGATGGCAGGGGAGAGGCCCTTTCCGAACCATACTGTCCATACGCCGATACGTGCCATACGGTAACCTGTATTGTCGAGGATATAGTAAATGATGAAAACTATCACCGATACGATGATAGGAATACCGAGTCCTCCTTTACGGATGATGGCTCCGAGAGGTGCACCGATAAAGAAGAATATCAGGCATGACAATGCTACAGTGAATTTGTTTATCCTCTCAATATAGTGCTGACGCAACATCTTGTCACCGTCGGCGGTGATGAGTTTCTTGAATTCCAGATCGCTCGTTTGCGACTGCACCCTTGACAATGCGGAGTTGACAACATCCTTCCGCTTGTCAGGTGTCAAATGATGGAATAGGGTGTCGATATTTATATCCTTCGTCTTGGCATCCTTGGCGATAGCCCTCAACTGGCGCTTCGTAAGCGTTGGGTCCATGTAGTATCCCATCTTTGCCTGCTCATAGAAACTGTGCCCGATACTGTCGTAGTGTTGTTTCAGTGAGTCTATGTCGTGACCAATCTGCTTGATACTCTTTGTACGGGCATTCGTAGAAATGCCTGCCATGTCTGTCATGTTGAATTCACCGTCGAAGTCAATAATGATTGTCTTGTGTGAAAACGACTCACGGCGGTATGGCACTTGGGCACTACCAGCCAACTCCTGTGACCTCATATTTTCGAACCACTCGCCGCTCCAAAGGTTCAGCAGCAGGTGTTTCTTCTCCTCTGTCGACTGCATCATACCAGAGTCAGCGAGGATGATGGCGGCATCCTCGAAGCTGTCCGTCATCTTGTATATCATGATGCCATAGAGTTTTCCCGACTCCATGTCTTTCTTCTGTACGTAGATATTCGTCTGTGGTATGCCATCGTAGAATATTCCCTCAGGTATTTCCAGCTCAGGGCTTTTCTGCTTCATAGATATCAGCAGCTGCGCGATATGCTTCTGAGCATTTGGTGCTACCTCGTTCTGGAACAGGAATGATGCTATTGCGATAAGTATTACTAATACTATCAGTGAACGGAAAGACTGTATTAGTGATACACCGGCAGACTTGATAGCAGTCAGCTCACTGCTCTCGCCGAGGTTTCCGAATGTAATCAGTGATGATAGGAGTATTGCCAGGGGGAGTGCCTGCGGTACCAGCATCAAGGCCATATATCCGAAGAACTGTGCCATAATATCGAGCGACAGTCCTTTACCAATCAGCTGGTCCACATATTGCCAAAGAAACTGCATCATCAGCACGAACAAGCTGATGAAAAATGTTCCTGCGAAGAGCACGCAGAATTTCTTTGCAATAAAGATATCGAGCTTTTTGATTCCTATCATGCTAAGTGCCTTTGCGGCAATTTGCCGACAAAGGTACTAAAAGTCGAGAGCAATGCAAAAGAAAAGCATGGTTTTCTTTCATTGCCGAGACGCATCACCTTATCTAAAGGTACTAAAAGTCGAGAGCAATGCAAAAGAAAAACTTGGTTTTCTTTCATTGCCGAGACGCATCACCTTATCTAAAGGTACTAAAAGTCGAGAGCAATGCAAAAGAAAAGCATGGTTTTCTTTCATTGCCGAGACGTATCACCTTATCTAAAGGTACTAAAAGTCGAGAGCAATGCAAAAGAAAAGCTTGTTTTTCTTTCATTGCCGAGACGTAGTAACTTATCAAAAGGTACTATATACTAATGGAAAAAGCAAAGAAATTCTTTGCTTTTTCCGTTAGAGTCCTGTACTACGATGCAATTCCTCAAAATTCTGTTGCCATATATCTCCCAGCGATTCCATATCCTCTGGTAGGGCATAGTCTGTTATTTCCAGTATGTAGTCGTTTGTCAGGTCACTCTTTGCCATTCTTATCTCCCAGTAAGCCTCTGGATTCTCCTCATCGTCCCAGCGCAGTCTGATAAGTGTGTTTTTTATCAGTTGCACCATGTTGGCAGTTCGTGTTTCGTGTTCCTTATCCGGGTCACCCCATGTGAAAGTGAGTGCTCTGTCATGTTCTTCCACTTTGTCGGCAATCCATTTCTGTAGTCCGCTGGGAGTACTGATTAGTGACCATATAATACTCTCTACATTCGATTGTAGCTCGTATTCTGTGTTAAATCGTTGTTTATTCATAGTCGGTTAGTAGTGTTCTCGGCCGCTAAGTTACAAAATAATGAGAACACAACAAAAGAAAAACGCTAAAAAATAATTTCGCAGAATTTTCCGCAATTATTTGCATGTTTAAAAAGATTGTTATACTTTTGCAGCGCTTTTACGAAAAGTGATGGCGAGGTAGCTCAGCTGGTTAGAGCGTCGGATTCATAATCCGGAGGTCGTGGGATCGTGACCCACCCTCGCTACAAAGGGGATGTGCTGATAGCATATCCTTTTTTTGTGACTAAAAAAGAGCTGTTGTGTAATTATTTGTCATTTCATGCGTCTAATAGGTAAAAGCCGGTTAAGAATATCATGGACAAAAAGCAAATAGAGAAAGAATTCCTGGATATGATTGAGGCACAGAAGCGTGTCATATATAAGGTGTGCTACATCTATGCCAAAGATCAGGAAGAGCTGAACGACCTGTTCCAGGAGGTGGTGCTAAACCTATGGAAGAGCTTCCCGCGCTATCGGGGGGATAGCAAGTTTTCCACATGGGTATATAGGGTAGCCATGAATACCTGTATCACGTTCCTGCGCCGCTCAAGCAGTCGTCCGCAGACAGTACCAATGACAGCGAATATTGCAGGACAGATGGTTGCTGATGAAGGGACTGCAGCTCAGCTTAGGGAACTCTACAGGCTCATCAACCAATTGGGGAAATTGGAACGCGCGCTGATTCTCCTATGGCTCGAAGAGCGCAGCTATCAGGAAATGGCCGATATCCTCGGCATCTCCAAGGCTAATGTTGCCGTGAAGCTTAACCGCATCAAAGGGAAATTAAAGCAAATGTCTAATAGTTAATACCGTTGTAATATGGAACTTGACGCATTGAAAGCCAGTTGGAACGCTCTTGATAAGCGTCTGGCAGAAACAGAAATAGTGAACCAGCATATCGTAAAGGAGATGATTTCGCAGAAGACGAAGTCGGCTTACGATCACATTGTGGGACATAACATCTACAATTTCGTGGTCTGCCTTCTAATAATCTGTGTTGTCTTCCCGTATGTATATATGAATACGCCCATCCGTACCTTTTCGTTTACAATTGTCGAGACAGTGATGGTAGTAGGACTGATACCGCAGATTTGGAAGCTCTCCCTGTTGTCGAAATTCGAGTTGGGAAGCAAGAGCTGCAGTGAACTCAGCCGACTGGTGCTCCGATACAAGCAAGTCTGTCATCATGAGAAACTTTGGATGATTGGAGCCGTCTGTCTGGCTATGGTTGCCTTCTATATCTCGGAGTTCATCTTCAACAAAGAGGCAGGCTATGTATTTGGCACGAGACTGCTCCTGCCTTTAGGACTTTCCGTGCTTACCTTCGGTCTGGGATTATTCTTTGCCAAGTGGCAGCTGCGTCGCCATGCTGCCCAGATGCAGGAGATAGAACGTGGCTTGGAGGAGCTTAAAGAATTTAATGTTTAAACTTTAATTATATGATTATGAAACTCAGATTAGCTATGGGAGTGATTCTGGTTGTAGCCAGCCTCCTTAAGATTGCAGTGTTGACTCATATACTGAATATCGATTGGCTCAGTAGAGTAGATGATGAGCCATGGGCAGTGTATGGTGTTCCCTTCATCCTCATCTTTGTCGGATGTAGCCTGATTTACGAGAGTATCAAGGCACTGAAATAAAAAAATGGCAGGAACCCCTGCCATTTTTTATTTTATAAGCCATTGGACGCCTGTCATTCTTCCCAGCCATTGTCCCATACGTTGTAGCTTTGTGCTGCAACGCTCTCATCGCTTCCGAAGGAGTCACCGGGCTGTTCGTAGCTGACTGTTGTGTCATCATTGCTGACTTGTGGCATGCCGTTGCTTGTCTGCAACGTTGCATTGCAGGCAGCCATCGCTATGGTATCAGTAGCAGGTGATGTGTATATTTTCTGCTGTTTCATCTTACTACTACTTTTTTACCCTGATGAATATAGATGCCCATCGGCATTTGACCATTTGACGGTTTTACGATTTTACGACCTTGCAGATCGTACCAGACATCAGACACTTTGTCAGTTTGTAAATTGTCAAATCGTCCAATATTATTTATACCTGTCACACCGTCGATAATCACGCCACGTGCCATCTGACCGCTGGTTACTCCTGCAAGGTATGCACGGAAGGAACCCACGGTGGTACCGGCATTGCTCATCCATGCCATCTGTCCGTTGCTTCGAAAAGCTGCATAACCCTCTGTTCCTGTTACCTGGAATAATTTGAAGTTACCGATAAAATCGATATTTTCTACTGTCTTCTTCAAATCTGCAGCGCCACGTCCCAGTTCCATATTACCAGCCACAGCGTCGATAGTCAGTGTCACAGGAGCATTGGTGGTGTTGCGTACGAGGTACGGCTTGTATGCTGTTGTTGAGGCAACGCTCGTGAAGTCGATGCCGCTCTCTGTCACGGCACTCAGCTCATAGGCTATCAGTCCTGACGGCATTGTCATATCGCGTGGCAGACACATCGTACCATAGCTGTTGGCAGGGAAGGTACGAGAGTAGGTGAGGACGGTACAGCGTCCGAAGTTAACAGGATATACCGGATAACCGTCTTCGAAGACTATATTATATCCTGTAGCCTTCAGCGGCAGATGCCATCCACCAGAGTTATAAACTACATTCTGTGTATTGCTGATCTTTGCCAACTGGTCGGAAGCGGCATTGTCGTCGCCACCGGAACCGTTCAGGATAATAATCACATTCGGGTTGTTCGGTGTACTGATGGCCATCGGCGTACTGTTGTTCAGAGCGATACCGCTCAGGTCGATAGCTGTGGCATTCTTTGGCAGTGCCGCCACGTCACTGAGGAACTGTGCCTTGTTCGTGTCGTTAATGCCTGTACCGAATGTTGTTACCGTCACCAGACCCTTTGAGTCGGGACTACCCACGAATATCTTATCGCTCGTCTCCTTGTAGAGGTACACATTCGTCACAAGAGCTTCGTTGGTACCTGCCTGATAGTCGTTGAACGAGAAGAAGAGCCAGTTAAGAGTCGTATTGCTGATAGGCAGGTCAATGGTATTCCACTGGCCAGCCGTCAGTGGCTTCGCATAGGCTTTGTTTGCCGGTGCACCCTCGGTACGGAAGCTGAAAGCTGGTGCATCATTGATAACGAATATATCAGCGTGGATCATATTATACTCAGAGATGTCGAGACTGTTGAGTGCTCCGAAGCCGAAGGTACCAAGTTGTGAGGCGAACAGCGCCATTGCCGTGCCACCACTGATTGTCGGTACGGGGAAGTGGTCGGTGCCATAGAGCGACGCTCCGTTATAATCGAAGTTCATGCTCGGCACTTCCTGTCCTACGAACAGCGGCAGCTTGCCACTCATACTCGGACTGTCCTCCACTGCAGGGATATCGCTGTATAGCAGACCGCTCGGACCAATGCCGCGCACATGTACCGTCTCACTGAGTGTTCCCTGTGTCATCTTAATAGCGTATTCTCCAGCCATCATAGCCGTGAAGGTCTTTGCCTCAGTGTCGATTATGGCGTGCGTTGTTGCTACGAGCTCGTCATTGCTGTCAACCTCGTAGAGCTCGAATGCAGGAGCGATGCCGATATATGGTGCACCGAACTGGTCGCGTCCGACAGCCGTAAACGGTATTGCCTGTCCGATTATAGCGTCACCGTCGAGTTCCAGTGTCAAGCTTGTGAGGCGCAGTCCTTCTTCTACGGGCAACGTTTTCGTTGCCTTCATACCATCAACCGTAGCACTGACAGTTGCCTTTCCGTATATTGCCGGTGTGAACACACCCTCGGCAGTGATGGTTCCGTCATTAGTGCTCCATGTCGGCGTTACACTTATCTCGCTCTTGTTGTAGCGATAGCCTTTGATGTTGAGCTGTGATGGCTCACCCTGTTTCAGCACACTTTTCTCGCTCGTTATCTTCACGCCCATAAGCTCCGTATTGGCAGCTGATGCCAGCTGGCCATATACCTCCAGCTCGTAGAGCGATGTTCCGTAGCTTGTACCACGTTTCACGCCCACCAGACGTACATAGCGTCCCTGATGGTCATCGAGGGTGAGCTCCGTCCAGTCGTTAGCTTTTCCAGTACCGGTCTTACTATATGTCACATCACCGTTTTCGGTGTTGCGCAGTTCGATGCGATATTCCGCAGCATAGCTCGTCTCCCAACGTATGCGTACCTTATATATACTGGCATTCTCGCCAAGGTCCACCTGCAGCCATTCGTTATCGTGATGCTCACTGCCCCAGCGTGTAGTGATATCACCGTCGGTAGCATTTTCCTTCAATGTTCCTGCATTCTCGTGACTGCTCTCCGTGCAAGGTTTCCCTAATGCGAGGTTCTTCATCACCAGTTCCTCGCGGATATCTGGTTCGCTGGTATCAACAGGATATACTGTTGTGACTGCGGCATAGTCCAGTTCCTTGCATTTCATCTGGCGTGCCGGAACAGTGAAGCTCGTTGCGTCGCTATAGGTAACGGTGATAGGAGCATCTGTGGGGTTATAAGCCACGTGATATGTTGCGTTGCCTTTCTTATAGGCACGTGCTGTAGGATAGTTGGCAGTTACCGTCCAGTCGATGTCGCCATAGCTACGGTGCGAGTGTGTCACGAAGTAAGTAATACCATTGGTCTTACTGGTTGTCATGGTGCCCCAGTTGTTGCTCCAACCTTCATCGAAGAGGGCCGCAGCATCATCAGGGTCGCTCCACTGACGGTAGCTCAGCACTACGTTGCCCCAGTCGCCGTTGCGCAGGTCACCGGGATTATCGCCGACACCGCCATTGCCGTCCCAGCCTATGTGCTCTTTGAGTTCCATCAGCCGGGCGTAGTCCCATCCTGCAAACGCTTTGTCTTCGCCTAAGTAGTCGAGGGCAGGGGAGATAGGCATCCACTGTATGCCCTGCATGAAGACAGGGTCTCCGCCGAACCATGTCCACCAGCCCACTCCGTGGCTCGTAAGGTTGGAATTGTATGGAATAGTATAATCTACCACATTATCCTTGGTGTGCTTGAACTTAGCATAGTCAATGTTGTAGTCATCCTTGTCGGTTGCGTTCTCTGTGTGGAATGTTGCATCGATGGTAGTATTACTATGACGGTCGAACCAGTATTCTGCTGTAGCACGGCTTTCGCTTATCCATCCGAAGATACCGGCGTCGCGCAGCTCGTTGTCGCCCAGGGCTACTCCCAGCAGATACATACCGCCCCATCCCTGCATTGATTCCGATGTTGACTCCTGGCCGTTGCCGGCACCGTCGCCCATACCGCCGGCATAGCAGTGTCCAGCCCACGGGTCCATCATTCTGAGGAAGCAAGCCCAGTCGTCACGTTTATAGTTATTATAGTCGCGAACGATGAGTTTCACCATCTCACCGTAGTTCTGTTTGAAGTCGTCGTCCACCAGACAGAGTATCGCTGCAGCCAGGGTAAAATATCCGTAGTGGAAGTGATGGTCGTTATATGTGTCGCTGTCATAACTGGTGTTATATCCGATGAGACCGTGGAATCTGGAGTCGTATGCGAAGAAAAACTTATCTTCGCCGGGGGTATATGTCAGCCAGTTCACTAATGCCTCCTTCAGACGGTCGTGACAGGCAGCAAACAGTGCCTCATTATTCATCTCACGTGCGAATGACATGTTCAGCGCCATCTGCGTCAGTCCCTTACCACCCCAATAGGTGTCGTCACCGAACTCACCTTTCTGTGCATAGTCCGTCAGCATTGTCAGCATCTTATCACTGTCAAAGGCATTGGCAATATTACCGAGCCCGGTATGTCCGGTATTGGCGTCAGTGCCTTCGAAGTCATGGGGCACAGGATACCAAGGCAGTATGCCAGTGAACTTATAGCTGATGTTCAAATCGTTGCTTGCCACAAGCTTCAGCTTTCCGCGTGGTGTCTGGTAGATATTACTGCCGAAGAACGACAGGTCGGTAAGAGTACCATTAGCTTTTTCATTGCTGTTCTTACGATAGTGGTGAGGGATGACACCTTGCAGCACATCCGTCGTGGCTGCTCCGGTACGCAGGTCTTCAGCCGTAACTTTCCAGTTGGTTGTCAGCGTACCGCTACCGTTATAGTTCCACGATACCTTTGTGTCCGTCGGCTTGCTGTAGGCGTAGGTGGCATAGCTGTTCAGGTCGCTGTTCTGCTTGAGCAGTGCCACTACCACGAACTTCTTTTCTCCGCTGTAACTCACCGTTGCCTCACTACCGTCGATGGTTATGCTGCTTCCTGCTGGCAGATAGATGCCATAGAGGTCGGTTGTCGCGGCATTGCTTACCTTCACGATGAACTGTGATAATGTCTGTGTGCCAGTCAGTGAGTGACCTGTTCCGTCGGTAAAATCGACAGATACACTCCCTGACAAGAGGTTGTCGGCACCATCGTTGCCAGTCTTCACCACAGTAATGGTTGGCTCGATATTCGTCATTTCTATCCATGTGAACGGTACACCGTGAGCCAGCGTTGTTGTCATCTTCTTCGTTCCCGATGTCTCGGAGAAAGTCACTGTCCAATCGCTCCATTTCTCTGCCAATGGCTTTGTAGCGTTGAAGTCGTCACCACCTTTCACCAAGAGCTTCGACTGTGCTTTCATCTCCGTGCCGTTGTCCACCCAGTATTTAGGATAGTGGATGTCGAGACCGTATTTCATTCCCTGTACATACTGCGGATAGCTCCACAGGTGACCTGTCACCTCCTTACCGGAGCGACCGCGGTCGCCATTGATCAGATCCGTCCACCAGTCGTTGGTAGGGATAGGTACGCCAGCCTCTTCCACGATGTACAGGTCTCGATACTGCATGTACATACTCTGGTCGCCGCCGTGCTCATTCGTCTTCGACTTCGACAATGGTGTATATTCTGCATAGCTTCCTTTTCCCACCATCACAGGTTCCTGTGCCTGTGCCGTTAGCGGTAGTAGCATACTGCATACAAGAAATAGTTTGATTTTCTTTTCAAAGGTACTCATAGATTGTATTTGTTAATTTTTATAATTCACCGTTCACCATGCAAAATTACGATTCTATCGGTGGTGTAACAAGAATATGGACTCGCAAAAACCTCACTTCGCTGAAAAATATAAGTCTCATTCAACTTCGATACTATAAAAGTTTACGAAAATATCTGCTTATCTGTCACATCTGCAATAGTGCTTGATAATGAGACACTTACAGATTGCAGATAGGTGACAGATATGACAGATTTTTTTTCAACTTTCAAAAAAAATGGCTATTTCTGACTGATTTTTCATGACGACTTCCAATTTATCTGTCACATCTGTCACTTATCTGTTACGTGTAACACCCTGATACACAAGAGGTATTGCAGATGTGACAGATAAGCAGATGTTTTTTGAAAAAATACAAGTCGAGAGGCGAGGGGAAACTTTGAGGGTCGAGAGTCGAGAGAAATAAGAAAAAACTACATCGTACCAGATTTCAGACGCTATCTGGTACTCGGAGTACCACGGCGTGGTAATGACATTACCGCATAGCGGTAGTGTCGGTACAACTATGTGGTAGTGTCAATACAACTATGTGGTAGTGTCAATACAACTATGTGGTAGCGGTGGTACATGATGTCTGCGAACTATGGTCAAAAAATCCCTGCCCACCGGTTGGTGAGCAGGGAGTATATGTATTATGGGACCCTGTCACTCAGCCACATACCAAAGAAACGGTCGTACACCATGTAACTACCGTGATGCTGGTAAATATATTGATTATCTGAAAGGCTTTTCAAAGCCACTTTAATGCTGCTTAATGCAGGCAAATGGTATTTTGCTATGAAGGCTTGTGCCATTGGCGATTGTACCTTTTGCTCGCAGGCAATGGCTGTTAACAATGCTGCCTGGTTCATTGTAAGTGAGGAATAGTAGTTCTCAAACACAACAACATCCTCGTCAATCAGCTCTTGTATGGTAACATCTATATCAGCTATTGTTATTTCTTCCAAATGGTTGCTGTATAAACGATTGAGAGTGGCTTGCACATACCACGTTTGTCCATCCACCTTATCATATAAGTAGCGAAAAGCGTCTTCTGGCAATTGTTGTTTACGCTCCATAAACATGGATTTTGCGAACTGATAATACTTTGTTTCGTCTATTTCGTTAATGGCAACCATTTGTGCACCCTGATATAATGGACGTTCCGGTGAAAGGAATATATCCGACATCATATGGCGCTGACTTCCTGCAAAGATAAAGTAAACATTTGGCACAAACTGTATAAAGGAACGTAACAAGGCTTCTGTGTCAGCTTCCGTATACTTTGTAATCTGTTGGAATTCGTCAATGGCGATGTAACACCTTTTTTTTGAAACGCTGAGATATTCGAAAATTCGTTTTAGCGATTGCTCCTCTTCATTTTTGGAAATATTGAGCGAGAATGTAGGCATACCAGTAGTACCGTCAAAGGTCATGGTCGGACGGAATGCGCTAAAGAAATCTTGTATTTTCTTGAAAGCGGACTGTGTGGGTGTGTCGAGTCTGCCCAACACACTGCGAGCCATCAGCTGTACAAACTGCTCAAGTGTCTTTGTTGCTAAGATATCAAAATATATGCAACAGATGTCTGGTTGTTGTTGCCTTATTTGTGAAAAGACATGATGAATGAGTCCTGTCTTGCCAATACGGCGCGGCGCTATCAATGCTATATTTCGCTCGTTGGTTAGACCTTTTATGATTTTTTCTGTTTCTTGTTCTCTGTCACAGAAATACTTGGCTCCTTTATAGCCATAAATAACAAAGGGATTGTTTAGCTCTCTCATAGGATTCACTTCATGTTTTACGCTTCATATTTTATGAAGTACAAAGTTAAGAGTTAATTTGCTAATATCCAAATAAAACTATAATTTTAGTAATGAAAAGAGCTACTTCAAACCTCAACCGTAAAATAGATACTTGTTCTGATATTACCAAATAATCGCAAAGAAAAATCCCTGCCCACCATAGGTGAGCAGGGAGTGTATGTGTTCTCCCTCGCCTCTGGGAGAGGGGGTAGGAGGTGAGGCTCCGTTTTATTCATCCCAGAGGTCACCGCCGCCGTTGTTTCCGCGAGCGTCAGCCCAACCTTCTGTTTGTACATCATCTGTCACATTCAGTGTCTTCTGTGAAGCTTGAAGGATGCTATTGGCATGTATTCTTACCACATTAACTTCTGGTGCTATATATTCTCTTTTCATATTATTTGTGTTTGTAAGTTCTTAAGATTTTAAGCATGAATCCCTGCCTAAACTCCCCTCCCGCCTTTAGGCTTCCCCCCTCGCCTTCCTCCCCTCCTGTACGGGAGGGGTAGGGGGTGGGTCAGAGGTGAGGTTGGGGTGAGGCCTGGGGTAGGGGGTGGGCCTTTACTTAATTACGACTTTCTTACCATTGATAATATAGATACCCTTTGTCGGGTTTTGTACACGCTGACCTGCGAGGTTATATACTGCACCGACCTCAATCTCACCATTTGCATTGATGGTGCCAATCTTTGTGGTCTCATCGCTATCGATGAAGATTGCACGAGCAGATGATCCACCTGTTGTTAATCCTGTGTAATAAACACGGAAAGCACCAATTTTAGCTCCGTTGAATGGATGAAGTGCTCCATTACTCAAAGCATATTGTGTTCCATTGGTTTCGATCATTCGAGCTGTACCATATTGCATAATGCTTGTATTATTTACTGCTGTACCAACACCATTTGCTGTCAGGTTCAAGTCACTCTTCAAATTCTCGCTTGTTATGACAACTGCATCGTTTGTGTTATTGTGGAGAATAACAGGGTCGTTGGCACCCAAATATTGGTTTTCCTGTTTAGTGAAAGTTATAGAAGACGATGTGGCATCTGTAGCCTTATAAACCGATACTCCGGTAGGAATAGAAACAGGAGCAGGAGAATTATAGCTTACCCATTTGTCTGCAGCAACAGTGCGCGTATAGGTAAAACCGTCAGTCTGTGCATCAATTATAAAATTGTAAGCAGGTTGAGAAGCATTGTCGTCAACAAGGTTAATGGTTACACCATCTTTTGCACGATAATATTTTCCTTCGTCGCTCTCGCTTGAGCCGTAGACAACTATGTTGTTTGCTGTAACATTTAAACCATCAGTGTCGGGAGTACGACCAGAGCCTGTTCCATCACCATTCACAACGATAACTGCATTTTGATTAGTTGGATTAATTGAAACAGTTTCGCTGATAGTAATAACATTCCTCAAGTTGATTATTGCAGCTGAACCAGCATCACTAACGACAGAAGCAACGTTAGAAGGTGTGACTTTACCATATACATCAGCAGAATTGCCGTTCACAATTGTTATGGCTTCATTATCACCAAGTTTTAGATAATAGAAATTATCAACGAATAGATGATCAACCGCATTGTCTAAAATGAAATAAGTATAAGTATTTGTGCCAGTGGCACTTACAATATCCTTGCTAATTTTATTCCATTGACCACCTGTGAGCGTAAATGCAATAGTTTTGTTTCCTCCATCAACCCCTTCTATGAAGAAATGTCCTGTAACATTTTCAGTTGGGAAGATAGATACATTGATAGTTTTATAATTCGTGATATCTTGACTAACACCAAAGCCAAATCCAGCGCTATTTGTTGCATGATAGACATTATCGGAAACACCAAGTGTGGTTTCTCCAATAGTATCCCATGAAGCACCATTATATTTACCGACAGTAGAAGGTGTTGCAGTCGATGATGATGTGTATGTGTCACTATATATTGACAAAACATTCGCTGAGGCGTCAGTTGGTGCAGAATCTGGAGAAATAACCGTTAGGATAATGTCATTTGATGTCTTTCCTCCTGCAGTAGCACTAATAGTGGTTAAACCTGTAGCTAAAGTATTAAATGTATCATTAGAAATTGTTCCAATGGAAGGATGGCTGTTATTCCATGTAATGGCACCAACGGGGATTTCCTCGTTTTCAGATGTCTTGCCGATAGCAGATAATGCTACAGTTGTTCCTAAAGGAGCATAAGAACTATAGGAACTAAGTTCAATACTGTTCAGCGTCTTGGCAGAGTAGTCAATGTTATAAACCTCAAATTCATAGAAACTG
>JAFZVR010000057.1 GCA_017617725.1 Prevotella sp. | reverse complement strand
TTTTGGAAAACTTTTGCCCACCGGCGTTTTAAAAAGTTTTCCATTTTGGTAAATCGGAATCGGTCACAAAGGTAATACTATTTTCTAATTACCCAATAGAAAACAGCAGAAAAATTTCCAAAAAAAATAAACTTTTTCTATAACTTGACAGACGAAATATCCACCCAGTGATTAACTATTGCATAAATGGTAAGCCCTGCAGGACTGTGTATCTGCAACTTACGTGCAATGTTGCGACGATGTGTGATAACAGTATTGATACTAATGAATAGATGTTCCGCAATCTCCTTATTTGTCATTCCCTGTACAACACAAACGACAACATCGCGTTCACGGTCGGATAGTTGTTCATTGGTATTAGAGTTCTGATTTATCATATTGGATATTTTCGCCGTCACATCGCTCTGCTTGGAACACTGTTCCATATGTCGTATAGCCGGTATAAATATCTGGTCCTCCACTTCAGCATGTTGTCCAAGCCATGTTTCACAGTCATAGAGGTTATACAGGGCGGCTGTGAGCTTATTGTTATGAAGCAGGTCGGACGGCAGGTACTTCAAGATGATATTCTTCAGCTCACGCAGTTTGACATCTGTCTGTTCATGGTGTTTCGAAAACGTATCTATGTCATAGTTAGCATCTGCTCTCCCCTCCTGCAGCCGTTCTACATACGGGAACACCGTCTTTTCCTCATAGCGCATGTGTTTCTGTATATCGCGCGCGTATTCATCATATAATTTGAGTATGAGGCGTGCAAGGTTGTCCTTTTCATCAAGGGCATCAACCAGTTCACGCCGTATATACGGAAGCTTGAAGTTGAGGAAGTACTCGTGGCTCGCCTCAAGATAATGAAGGAGTGTCGGCACAGAAAGATGACTTATATCATTAAACTGCCGATACCCATTAATGGTGAAGTTAACGATAGCAAGGAATGTGGACGTATCAACATTCTGATCCTCACACACTTCACGGACAGTCTTGTCACCGAAGCCGAGGTTGATACCAAAACGTCCAAGACTCTGCAAAATATCATAGTTGTCACGGATAAGACTGATCATACGGTCGTCCGCCTCATACATCTTATTATTCTTCATGTTGCAAAGGTAACAATTATTAGGATATAATGCAATCATCATTTTTAGGTATTTATTTTTACCGATTTTAAAGTATTGTAGGGACTAAGCCGTAAAAGTACCTTTGCAGCGAAAATTCAAACACTTAAAACAATGAAACAAATTTTGATGACAGGCATGGTCTGTACTGCACTGCTGACAGTAGTGAATGTTCATGCACAGGAAAGTGCCGCAGACAGTGTGATGAACCATGTCAAGGGTAACCGTCTGAGTTTAGGTGGCTACGGCGAGGTGGCATACTCACGCAATTTCTATAGTGACAATATATACCGCTACCGTAACCCGAGCAAATACAAGGACGACCCAAGCAACGGTCGTTTTGATATTCCGCATGCCGTGATATACCTCGGCTATGACTTTGGAAAGGGTTGGACACTGGGTACTGAGATAGAGTTTGAACACACAGGAACAGGTAGCAGTACCGAACTGGAGACCGACGAAGGCGGTGAATACGAGCAGGAGGTAGAGAAAGGCGGTGAAGTGGAACTGGAGCAGTTCTGGTTGCAGAAGTCGTTCTGCAAGGCTGCCAACGTACGTGTCGGTCATATCGTCGTTCCGGTAGGTCTGAACAACGCCCACCACGAGCCACTGAACTTCTTCACCGTCTATCGTCCTGAGGGTGAGGATGCCATCCTACCCAGCACATGGCACGACACCGGTATCAGCTTCTGGGGAAGAACCGCCGACTGGCGCTATGAAGTACAGATGGTTGCCGGTCTGAATGCCCTGAAGTTCAGTCGTGACGGATGGGCACACAGTGCTGCCGGTTCATCATACGAGTTCAAGCCTGCCAATAAATATGGTTTTGCTGCCCGCTTGGACAACTACTCCATACCAGGACTACGCATGGCGATAAGCGGATACTACGGACAGGCTATGCACAACACCTATCCCAACGATATGGAAGGCAGCGGCAAGACATACGACAATGTAAAGGCAAACGTATGGATTGGTTCCTTCGACTTCACGTTCAACCGTTACAACTGGATTGCACGCGGACAGGTGGACTACGGATATCTCTCCGACACACCAATGCTCAACGCTGCCAAAACCAATATGCCAAAGACCTCACCATACAATAAACAGTCAGTGGGTAAGAACGCTATTGCCGTAGGTATTGAGGCTGGCTACGATGTATTCTCACAGATAGAGAAGCTCCATAAGGATGAGCAGAAACTATACATCTTCGGCCGCTACGAATACTATAACTCGTATATCCGTGAGGCATCACAGGCACAGGCAACAAATAACTACACGAAGAGAAACCGCTTCGTAGGAGGTTTCAACTATTACCCTATAAAGCAGATTGCCATCAAGGGCGAGTATTCATACCGTCGTTTCAGTTCTCCTATCAACAATGAACCGAGTATCAACATCGGTATCGCTTACGAGGGTTTCTTCCTGTAGAATTGAAGAATTGAAGAGTTTAACGTAATAATAAGAAACAAGTATGAAAAAAATTTTCAAGAATGCAATGCTCTTTGCCGGAGCTTGCTGTATGACTCTGTCATTCACAGCATGTAGCGACAGCGACAGCAATGACGGAGTGGATCCTCAGGTACAAAACAACGAGATTAAGGTGCTGGCGACACAGTATTTCAACAGTGTAATAGCTCCCACCTACACTAGTCTGGCTAACGAAACAGAAACTCTCTATCAGGACATCCTTGCCCTGAAAAAGAAGCTGAACAACGGCAATGCCGTAAGCCAGAGTGAGATTGATGCCATCTGCACCTCATATAAGGCTGCCCGTAAGTACTGGGAGCAGTCAGAAGCGTTCCTATATGGTGCAGCATCTGACTTCGAGATCGACCCACACATCGACACATGGCCACTGGACGTCAACTCACTTGCCAAGGACCTGAGCAACGATGCCAAGATTGCCAGCCTCAACGGGGCAGAGTCCAATGGTAAGGCTCGCGACTTCGTGTCTGAGGAGAACCTCGGCTTCCACGGAATAGAGTTTATCTTTTTTCGTGATGGTAAGAACCGTGACGTAGCTATTTTCAACAACGATGCTGTTGAGGACTATACCTATCAGGGAAACGCTTACTTCAACAATATGACTGTTACCGGTAAGGAAGAGGTGACCTTCGCTGCTGCCATTGCATGCGACCTGCGCGACAAATGCTACCAACTGGAAGTGGCATGGCTGGGAAGCAAGGCTGCTTCGGCACACGTGGCTCGCGTAGCGGAGTGTGCCAAGATATACGGTGATTTCCAGACAAGTGTTGAGAAGAACGGTATGAGCTACGGTGCAAACCTCCTTGCTATCGGTAGCGGCAGTACCATCGGTACATGGAAGAAAGTGATGGAGACAATCTTTGTCAGCGGTTGTTCAAATATCTGCGCTGAGGTCGCCGACCAGAAGATGGGACAGGCATATCGTGCTGCCGTGGGCAAACCGGAGACACACATCGACGAAGAGACCGGTGAGGAAGTTGCTGACGACCCCAACTACATAGAGTCACCATACAGCTATAACTCATACAAGGACTTCAGAGACAACATCATGAGTATCCAGAACAGTCTCTACGGTAATATCGAGGGAACAACATGGACAAGTACGTCTGTGATGAGCTACCTTCAGAAATACAATTCCACACAGGCTGCTGAGCTCGATGCCAAACTGAAGGCTGCCCTCAGTGCACTGGATGCATGTCTGGCATACAAGAACGCCTTCGCTCAGGAGCCTGGCGCCACATGTGTGAAGACCGCCATGGATGCCATCAGCGAACTCGATGACTGCCTGAACTCCACCTCCAAGTGGGTTCTCGCAAACTAACCTCACATCGTGAGTTATACTACGCAGTTGTGCCACGTCTGACTTCCGTCAGCCACGACACAACTTTGCGCGTTGAAACAAATAACCATAATAATACGAAAGCAATATGAAAAATTTCTTCAGAACATCAAGTCTCCTGCTTGTCTGTGTCTCTCTGACACTCACGGCTGTGTCGTGTTCCGATGATGACAATGTAGCTGACGTCATCACTACTGATGAAGACGACTACAAGTATGTCGGAAAGGAAGTAGCCAACTTCGATGCCTCAGAATGGTATCCAGGCGGAAAGCTCGGCACTACGGAAAATACTGGTGCCAGCTGCTATCAGGATGAGACTGAGGCTATCCGCAATGCCGACCTGCTCAACGCCTTCAAACGAGGAGAGCTGCTTTTCGAGCACGACTTCACAGAGAATAGCACAGCATCGTTTGGCGGACTTGGTCCTGCCTATGTCCGTTCATCTTGTATCCATTGCCATCCCGGCTACGGTCATGGTAAACGTGTGAACAGCTATCTCGCCAGTCAGCGCGGTAACGGCTACCTGCTAGTTATTTACCACCCGATAGACGGTGCTAATAGTGACGACGGACCATACATCTCTGAGGTGACAGGAATGCCGCAGACAAAGGCCGTGGCACCCTTCCTTCCACCTATAGACGAGGCAGGCATCCATCTGACATGGAACACGGTAACCGCGATGGAGAGTGGACTGCCGCTGCAATTCCCA
>JAFZVR010000056.1 GCA_017617725.1 Prevotella sp. | reverse complement strand
TTTTTTTTTCACCTCAATAATACGCTGTACTTTTGTCTTCCGAACAAAAATACAAAAGCGTTTTATGAATAGAGTATTCTACGCATTGATGTCGGTACTTGCCTTTGCATCGTGTGCCAGCTCATATAATATCAAGGGTTCGTCCAATGTGTCTACCCTTGACGGACATAAGCTATATCTGAAGATTATTGCTGACGAAGAACTGAAAAATATTGATTCGTGTGATGTTGTGCATGGACAGTTCCTATTTGCAGGAACGGTCGATTCCACATGTATGGCGAATATCTATATGGATCAGGTAAGTCTTCT
This sequence comes from Prevotella sp., assembly GCA_017617725.1. Classification (GTDB taxonomy): domain Bacteria; phylum Bacteroidota; class Bacteroidia; order Bacteroidales; family Bacteroidaceae; genus Prevotella. The sequence goes on along the minus strand of JAFZVR010000056.1, from coordinate 11,016 downwards.
TCCGATAGTACTGGAGAAAGGTGATATAGTGGTGCATCTGGACAATACGCAGCAGTCAATAGGAGGAACACCGCTTAACGACAGGCTAAACATCTTCATGCGTAGTTTCGACCAGCTCCAAAACGAGTCTGCAGACCTTGTACATAAGCACGATCAGGCTATAATGGATGGTAGCGATATGGATATGGTGACACGACAGCTCATTGCTCAGGACGAGAAGATAACACGCCAGATGGACGAACTGCTGACTCAGTTTGTGACGGATAATTTCGACAATGTATTAGGCCCTGGGGTGTTCATGATGATAACGTCAGGCTATGAAGTGCCGGTATTCACTCCATGGATAGAAGATATTTTGAGCAAGGCATCGGACCAGTTTAAGAATGATCCTTACGTGAAGGCATACTGTGATGCTGCACAGCATAATCAGCATGTGATGAACGGTATGGAGGATGTGCCTTCAATGACTGCTGCACCAGGTACTATTGCCGGGTCTCCAGCAGCATTGCCTACACCAAACCAACTGGCAGGTGACAGCTTTAAGATTAAAAAATAAGGATTAAAGAGAGGATTGGAGATTGAAAACGCTCATTCATGGGGGGACAATAGTCAACGAGGGACAGACTGTTAGGACCGATATAATATTGGAAGATGACAGAATAGTGGCTCTTGGTGACGAGAAGGACAAATCCCGTAACAACTACGACAGTATCGTAGATGCTACGGGGTGTTTCGTATTACCGGGGGTTATAGATACTCATGTGCATTTCCGTGAGCCAGGACTGGAGGAGAAAGCCGATATAGAGAGCGAGAGTAGGGCAGCAGCATACGGTGGTGTGACATCATTCTGCGAGATGCCGAATACTCAACCACAGACAACAACCATAGAGGCTCTTAATGATAAATATGAGCGTGGCGCTCGTAAGAGTCATGTGAACTACAGTTTCTTCTTTGGTGCGACGAATGACAACTATCATCTCTTTCCAGAACTCGACAAACACCGGATACCTGGAATAAAACTTTTCATGGGGTCGTCAACAGGGAATATGCTTGTGGACAAATACGGCTCATTGCTGAAGATATTCCAGACAGCACACGAAGTGGGGCTGCCCGTGATGACTCACTGTGAGGATACGGATATCATAAACCAGAATATGGCTCAGATGAAAAAGGCCTATGGCGATGATCCACCAGTGATGCTCCATCCGTTGATACGCAGCGAGGAGGCTTGCTATGACTCTTCTGCCCTCGCAGTGCAACTGGCCCGTACTTTTGAGGCACAACTGCATATAGCGCATATCTCTACAGCAAAGGAACTGGGATTATTCTCCCTCCACTCTCCTCAAATAACGGGTGAGGTATGTGTGGCACATCTACTGTTTGCAAGTGACGACTACATGACCAAGGGAGCATTGATTAAATGCAATCCTGCGGTGAAGACTGATGATGACCGTCAAGCCCTTCGTAAAGCTCTTTGTGATGGTACGATAGCGACAATCGCTACGGACCATGCTCCACACCTGATGTCACAGAAGCAGGGTGGTTGTGTTAAGGCTGCAAGCGGTATGCCAATGGTGCAGTTCTCATTAGTGGCAATGTTGGAGTTGGTCAGCGATGGTGTACTCACGATAGAGCGACTGGTGGAGCTGATGGCTCATAACCCAGCTTCGTTGTTCAGTATCAGAGAGCGTGGTTTCCTTCGCAAAGGCTATAAGGCCGACATCGTGATAGTGTGTCCTGATGTGGAGTGGACACTGACAGAGAATCTCATTCAAAGCAAGTGCGGATGGAGCCCGCTGACAGGACAGACATTCCACTGGCAGGTGGTACACACCTTCTGCAACGGTCACCATATATATAATAACGGTGCATTTGATGAGACCTCCCGTGGCGAAGCACTGATGTTCAGATAATAATCACACAATAAACATGCTGAAGCAGGTATCATACACTATTGCAGAGGTGGCACCATATATCAATTGGAGCTATTTCTATCATGCATGGCTGATTTCTGGGAGGAGTGAAGAGCGCGGAGGGAGAAGCACGGAAGAAAAGGTAAGGAGTGAGATTCGTGGTGAGGCGGAATGCTTGTTACGTGAATGGGAAGGTAAGTACCATACTCATGTGTGCTACGGCTTGTTCGATGCTAACAGTGATGGTGATGATATAGTGGTCGAGAGGCGAGGGTCGAGAGGCGAGCGTGGAGGGGCGAGAGACGAGAGACGAATGGTTAGGATACCGATGCTACGGCAGCAGTGTCCTATAAAAGAAGGAGAACCATGTTTTTGCTTAGCTGATTTCGTGAGACCGCTGACATCGGGGCAGAAAGATATGTTAGGAGTTTTCGCTGCAACTGTGGACAGTGCTATGGAGAGTGACTATCGCGATGATACCTTCATGGGACTGCTGGCACAAACGCTGGCAGACCGATTGGCAGAGGCTACGGTGGAGATGATGCACGAACATGTTCGTAAGCATGAGTGGGGATATGCTCCTGACGAATCACTGACAATAGAACAGCTTCATCGGGAGGCGTTTCAGGGCATCCGTCCTGCTGTGGGCTATCCCTCGCTGCCTGATACGAGTCTGAACTTCCTGTTGGATGAACTACTGGATATGCAGCAAATTGGAATCCGACTGACTGAGAGCGGTATGATGATACCACATGCCAGTGTGTCAGGGCTTATGATTGCCCATCCACAGGCAAAATATTTCCATTTAGGACGTATCGGTGAGGACCAACTGTACGACTATGCCGCGCGGCGCGGAATGCCAGCGGACGTGGTGAGAAAATTTATTATAAAGGAATAGAAATGATAGTAAGACATATCATATTATTTGTACTATTGGTGGTACTGCCATATTTCTGGGTGGACTACTTCTACTGGCGTATACAGCGGCAGCCAGCTTGGCGCAGGGTGCTATGGTGGTTACCCTCACTTTTTGTGCTGGGATTTACCGCTGCAATGGCACGTGTACATGATTTCATACCTCAGGAACGTGTATGGATAGATTTCTACATATTGTTGTTAGGACTATTGGTGATTCCTGTTGCCTTTTTCTGTATCAGTTCCGCTATCGGTTGGCTGTGTCACAGTTTCAAGAGGTGCTCACTATGGGCCGACAGAGTTGGAATAATACTTGGGTTGATTGCGGCAGGTCTGTATGTGTATAGTTTTACTGCCGGTTTTAATAAGGTAGAAACAAAATATTTAGAGCTGTCGTTTAAAAATTTACCTGCAGAGTTCGATGGTTGTAGGATTGTACATGTCTCAGATCTTCATGTAGGTACCTACGGAGGGTGGCGAAAGCCTGTTTTGGAGGCAGTCGTTGACAGTATAAAGAAACAGAATGCTGACTATGTGTTTTTTACAGGTGACCTGCAGAACACTCGTCCAAGAGAAATTGAGAAGGTAAAGGATGTCCTAAACCGTCTGCCACACGTGTACTCCATATTGGGCAATCATGACCATAGCGCATATGCTGGACGTTCTGCAGAAGATAAAAAACAAGTGGAAGAAGGTTTGAGGGCTGCAGAACAGCAGTTGGGATGGACATTGCTGGTGAACAGTGTGGTAGTCCTTAGAAAGACTCCTGAGTCTAAGGATAGTATATTACTCGTAGGATTGGATAATGACGGTGAACCACCATTCCCGTCATTGGCAGACTATTCTATCGCACCGCTGCAAGGTAGAACTTCGTTTACAATACTATTGCAACATGATCCGTCGGCATGGCGCAGGAATATTCTACAGAAGACAACGGCAGAATTGACCCTTAGCGGACATACTCACGGAGGACAGTTTGGATGGGGTGATGTGCGTCTTACGAAACTACGTACCAATGAAGACAAAGGTCTTTATCAGGAAGGTGGCCGATACCTGTATGTGAATAGTGGTGCCGGTGCCTTAATGCCTGTACGATTGGGCATACCTAATGAGATAACGGTAATAACATTAAGAAAACGATAAAATAGACGATAATGACAGTATTATACAAAATCTATCAGATCTTTATTGCTTATCCGCTAATTATCATAGCATCGATAATAACTTCTGTTGTGACAACAACAGGTTGTTTTATTGGCAATGGTCATTTCTGGGGCTATCATCCAGGACGTCTGTGGGCGCGCTTTATCTGTACGATTCTGTTTCTGCCAGTGAAGGTGGTAGGAAGGGAGAATCTGGATCCTGGACAGTCGTATGTCTTCGTTGCCAACCATCAGGGTATCTTCGATGTGTTTGTGATATATGGCTACTTGGAGCGTAACTTCAAATGGATGATGAAGAAGTCGCTGAGAAAGATGCCATTCATTGGAATAGCATGCGAATATGCCAAGCATATATATGTGGATAAAAGTGGACCAAGTAAAATTAAAGCTACGTATGACAATGCGCGTGAGATTTTGCGCGAAGGAATGTCACTGGTAGTGTTCCCGGAGGGTGCCCGTACGTTTACTGGTCATATGGGAATATTCCGTCGTGGTGCTTTTATGCTTGCTGATGAGTTGCAGTTGCCTGTATGTCCGTTGACTATCAATGGCTCATTCAATATTATGCCACGACAGCGCGATGGTCATCTGGTGTCATGGCATCCGTTGACACTTACTATCCATAAGCCTATTGAACCTAAAGGGAAGGGACCGGAACAGATTCAGGAAATGATGGAGGAATCTTATAGGGTGGTGATGTCAGCCCTCGTGCCAGAGTATCAGGGAACGGTGGAGAATCCTGACCAATAATTTTCCTTGCCACGTGGCAAGGCACTCAACTCTCGACTCTCAACTCTCAATACCACCTCACGGCATTTGTGATGCTACTGTGCTTGTCGTATTTCAAAGCATCAGTAAGCGTTGAGGCATTACAACGGAATGTGAAGTTGTAGCTGGTGTATGGTGCAAGCACTATCGAAGCGCTCATATTAAAACAGTGGAGATCGCGCGATAGTGATGCTGTAGTCATTGATACTTTCTTGTTTTCAAAGTCATAACCGCTGGTGAAGTTGACGTTCCAGCCGTCGCTGAAGCGTACGTTACCACTGACATTGAGGGTCTGTGTGAACTTATACGGATAGCGCATGTGCTTGGTGTTGAACTTACCAGAAGTATTCTCACGCATTGAAATACCGTAGCCGATGGTGAGCGACCAAGGCATGGAGAAGAGCATATATCCGTCTTCGTCGGTCTCAGCAATGCCCGATGAGCGTTTCTTGGCAGCGTGTTTACCCCGTTCCATTTCCGTATCGACATTCGACTCTATCTTTGGATCCACTCCCTCACCGTCGTCATAATCTTCTACGTCATCATCTCTATTGCGAGAAAAGAGCTTACGTAGCTTTTCTGGATTGAGAGTGTATGAAACGTTCTGTGTCATTCCTCTGAAGCGAGGCATACGCCCTTGTCCTATTTCTGTGTGGTTGCCAACATAAGGATTTCCATTTGCATCCAGCTCGTAGGCGTATGTGGCAAAGCTACTACTGAGGTTAAAAGTATAGTTCTTCCACCATTTCAGTCGGAGGGTGAATCCTAAATCGCTCCAGCGCTGAACCTTTGCAGCAGCGTTATAGCTCATATTGAATCCAAGCTCATCGATAATGCTCAGTTTCCGATATCCTGTGGTGTCTTTGTCACTCTTTACTTTCATTTCGATATTGTTTGACAGTGACCACGAAATATTCTCCGATTTGCCTGTACCAGGATGACCATAAAGGAATCCTTGATATGGTGAATACTCCACGAGGCTCACATTACCATCTGCATCAGTCTTTTGGTATGTCTCATAATAGCCATAGCGATGAGCACTGAAATCAGGAGAATAGCTTACGGATACTGTCGGGGTGATAACATGGCGTATGGCCTGTATCTTATCACCGAAGATTTTCTTGTTAGGAATGAAGAAACCATAGACCTTAGTTGACAGACTTAACCCCATATCCCAATTATAGAGGTTATTGAAGCCATTGATAGTATCACGTACCTCCGTCTGTGTGGTCTCGTCCCATGAGCGCAGTACCTTATTGGCATACATGCGGTCGGTGATGTTGAAATGAGGTGTGACCGTGATATACTTAAATAGCGTGAATGACGCGTTGATAGGTATCTTATGCTGAATACCATTACGCCAGTCGCGCTGGAAGTCTGAGCTCAGAATCTTGTCTTCCTTCGCAGTGATAGTATTTGAGAGCTGTCCTGAATAGCTCATTGATATCTGCTCATACCAGCGTTTCTTGCCAGCAGAATGTTTACGCTTGAAAGGATAGAAACGGCTGACATTGACGTTCAGGTCAGGCAGTCCCAGCGTGATGGTGGAGTCACGCATATTCTGTGCGAGGTTAGTCGTCATACTGAGTGACATACCAAGGCTGGAGAAACTTGTACCCCAGCTGACGGATGAGGTACGGGTGCTCTGTGTCAACGTCTGTGGGTTGTACATAGAGTTGAGGTTATTACGCTCATAGCTCGTAGTGGCAAAGTTAACACTTGCAGAGAGTGTTCTAAAAGGATTGGCCTTTGGGTCTTGCTGGTGGCTCCACTGAATTTTGAAACTCTCTTCCTTTGCATAGTCAGGCATTCCCTTGTCGCCAGTGATAGTGTTCTGATAGCTAAAGTAGAATGAGCCATTGAAGCGGTAGCGTTTACGATAGTTTGAGGCAGCAGATACGCCCCATGACCCTCTGGTGTAGATTTCGCCTAACAGTTTCAGATCCCATTTGTCACTGGCAGCAAAATAGTATCCACCATCACGTAGGTATAAACCACGTGACTGCTCGTCACCATACGATGGCATAATGAAACCACTGCTGTATTTCTTGGAGAATGGGAAGAATCCATAGGGTATAGCCAATGGTAATGGTACATCGGCAACGACGAGGTAGGCCGGGCCAAAGACAACGTCTTTCCCGGGGCGTACCTTTGCTCGAGAGAGTGCTATATAGAAGTCGGGGTGTGGGTCATCACATGTAGTATAACGACCATGTTTCAGGTAGATGGTACCAGAAGAGTCGCGCTTGGCCCTCTCGCCAGTAAGGTATCCGTCTTCCTGTTCGGTATAGACACCGTCAATGAGTCCACGCTTACTCTTGAAGTTGAACGCTATGGTGTCGCTATCGTAATCGCTGTCACCCATAGTGAAATGGGGCTTGCCACGCAGACCGCTTTTTTCAAGAGTGTCGGCAGCTCCTGTAGCCCTTATCATACTGCTGTCCAGATTGGTATATATCTTTTCGCTCTGGAGTTTCATATTCTGGTAGTCTATGGTGGAAGAGCCATAAAGATAGGCCGCTTTGGTACCGGCGTAGTAAACCAGGGAGTCTTTAGCAGAATATTTCACTGGTGACTCAATACCATTCGCTTTAGCACGTTGGATACTATCGAGACGAATAGAGTCATCAATAAGCTGGTTGTGCCGCAAAATGGCGAGATGGAGAGAGTCGAGTGGGGCAACGGAGTCACTAGTCGAGGGTTGAGGGTTGAGAGAGTCTATAGCGGCAGCCTTCTGCTGGGAGGGAAGTGTCATAGTCCTACCTGCCCACACCATGATGAAGGCTGACAATAACAGGAATATGATTGTTTTTACTCTCATGTGCTAACTTCTATATTCTCACTCCTCATTACTTTCTACTCAAACATCTCTACCCATGTTTTAAAGCGCTCAACACCATCCTGCCCGAACTTTTCAAGGCTATGGATGGCTTGCTCAATGGTTTTCTCGTGTTCAGGGTGAGACTTTGAATAGAATTTATCAGCATAGCAGATGACCTTTTCTTCATTGGTTTCAGGCAGGAGCGAGATAACAGGAAGAGGCAAATGCTGGCTGACAATATCCGTTTGTGTCAAACCGGCTCCTGTATGTCTGGCGCATACGCGTGCGTAGCGGTTATCAACGCCGTGCCAGTGTAGCATCCTTGAGCCGATAACACCATGACAAATATAGGGTGCCCAACCATCACAATGGATTCCTGGTGCATGACATTCAATGATTCCGATATCATGCAACATGGCGGCATCATAGAGAAATTGACAGTCAAGCTGCAACTCAGGATGTTTGTCTGCTATATGCAATGCCCGTCGAGCCACAGCTTGACTATGTTGCAGGAGGAGCGACTTCAATTCGCTGTCGCCCTCTCCATAGTATTTGTCGATAATCGCTTGATAATCCATATTGTATAAGCCCCTCCCTTGGGAGGGGGTGGGGTAGGCTTTATTTCCTCTCTATCCATGCCAGGATATCACCCTTGTTGACCTTGGAGCCTTGCTTGGCAGCAATTTCAACAAGTTTGCCTCCCAAAGCAGCAGGGATACGCACAAACTCACCCCACGTAGCTTGTATATAGCAGAACTCATCACCTTCCTGATATTCTTTGCCGATGTATGGTTCTACGGTAGCTACAGCCTCGCCGTCACCGCCAAATTCCCAGAACACCTGTCCTTTGACAGGAGCCACGATAGCGTCTGCTTTCGCGTGCTTGAAGGCAGCTAGCTCTTCTACAGAGAGTGATGAACCTAACTCTGCATCCTTGGCTTTCTGCAGGTCGGCCAGGAAATTCTTCTTTGCCTGACCGCTCTTGTAGTTGCGATACTGCTCTGGGTGCATAGCGAGCTCCCACAGCTCTTCGTCGTCCTGGCCGTATTCCCATCCGTTCTCGTCCATCTCCTTGCGGAAATCGTCAAGGGCGTTAGGGTAGAGGGTATGTGGGTCAGTATCAGTGAATTCACGACCTTGCTTTTTGGCCAGTTCAATCAGCTCAGGGGCAATCTCTCCAGGAATCTTACCGCTCTTGCCAAGAATCATACCCCACATGGAGTCGTCCATCATTACGAAACGGCCCTTGCCTTGTTCCATTGTGAGAAGGTTCATCAGGGCGATGTTCTTCACATACTGGCTGAACGGTGTTACCAATGGTGGATAGCCTACACGTGGCCATACATACTCTACTTCGTTGAATAATTTCACGAGCATATCATCAGTGGAAAGAGGCTCATCACCACGCTTCTGTCGGATGTTATTTATAGTTCCCATGATGCCACCGAGGTCGGCCATCATAGAACCCATCATACCGCCAGGAAGGCCACAACCCAGAAGTAACGATGACATCTGCTTGTTGCCTGGGTTGATGAAATAGCCCAGCCACTCATCGATAAACTCCTGTGTCAATGAACGTGCCTTCATATAAGCACTCATATTAATTTCAGGGACATCGAAACCTTCGTTTTTCAGCATTGACTGAACAGAGATTACATCCGGATGAACCTTACCCCATGACAGTGGCTCGATAGCGGTATCGATGATGTCGGCACCGTTCTCACATACCTCAAGGATACTTGCCATTGACAGACCAGGACCGCTATGTCCGTGATACTGGATGATAATCTGCGGATATTTCTCCTTGATCATCTTCGTCAGCTTGCCCAAAAATGCAGGCTGACCGATACCTGCCATATCTTTCAGACAGATTTCCTCTGCACCAGCTTCAATCACCTGGTCAGCGATGTTCATGTAGTAATCCAGCGTATGAACAGGAGAAGTGGTGATACAGAGCGTAGCCTGTGGCGTCATACCTGCTTCCTTTGCCCACTTGATGCTGGGGATGATATTGCGGACATCGTTCAGACCATCGAAGATACGCGGTATATCAACACCTTGTGCATGTTTCACCTTGTACATCAGTGCGCGCACATCATCGGGTACAGGATACATACGAAGAGCGTTAAGACCACGGTCAAGCATATGTGTCTTGATACCAACCTCATTGAATGGCTTACAGAAAGCACGTACCGCATCATTTGGATTTTCGCCGGCAAGCAGGTTCACCTGCTCGAAAGCACCTCCGTTTGTTTCCACACGTGCAAAGCATCCCATCTCAATTATTACTGGTGCAATGCGCTCCAGCTGGTCTTTGCGTGGCTGGAACTTTCCGGAACTCTGCCACATGTCTCGATAAACGAGACTAAACTGAATCTTCTTTTTCATATATCTTATCTTGTAATTTTATCTTTCTTTTACTGTAAACAGTAAACTGGCAAACAGTAAACTGCAATTACAGAGCGCAAAATTACTTAAAATATACCAATTACACGCCTATAACCGCTCTTTTTAACAACTTTACATAAAAAACTTTGTTGTTTAGGGTGATGAGCAAAATGATTTTATTACTTTTGCAACATTCATTTAGCATGTAATTATACGTATGAATAAGATATTTGGTATAGTAGTAGCAGTAATACTGTTCCTTACGTCATGTGGAGGAACGGATGCTGGAACAGGTGACAAGAGTGCTATTGATGTTTCTGTAAAGTTTTCCGGTGACAAGATGATATATGGTCTGGCGTGTGACGGATGTAATGACTCCATCATCGTTTTCCTACCCAATGAGGGTGGTGACCCCGTTATCTATAATATTGTGGATGCAATGAAGAACAAACAGGTGTTTGGCAATCCAGACATAGGCGACTGGGTGGGATTAATGATTAATCAAGACGACTCCACCGTAGTTGATATGGTAATAGACCTCGACCAGTTGAAGGGTACGTGGACTTATCAGGTAATGCCTACGCTCCGCGAGAATACGGTAAAGAGTGAGAAAGAGATTATATCTGAGCTCACGGACTCAATGCGTGCCCACCTCTTCATACCTCGCGAATATGGTTTTACTCTGAAGCGTCACCATAGAGCATCACCTGTGGGAATGGTATATCGCACTAATAGTCTTGTTGATGATGGCCTCGTGGAGTATCCTCCTGTTCCTCGCTATAGCGAATGGCATACATGGAATGGTATGCTGATACTTACTTGTGACACTTTGGATAAAGATAAAAAGCCGTTGCCTTCATCACAGATTCAGCGTGACACAATGAGTTTTGTTATGATGGATGGTGACACGCTGGCACTTCGTATGGGAAATAAGGTCATAGGATTCCATCGTCAAGAGAATGCTATGGTGGCAAACAAGAAAGCCAACGATGTGGCTATACAAAAGGCGAAGGCTGATACTATAAGATAGTATTGAGTTCTACAACAA
>JAFZVR010000055.1 GCA_017617725.1 Prevotella sp. | reverse complement strand
TACTACTTCAAGAACAACTATCTGTGGCAGGCCACAGGCACCCAGCGTGTAAAAGCGTTCCGTGCATACCTCCACTATACGGGTGGTAGCAGTCTCGCTCCACAGTTGAGCATTATCATCGACGGTGATGAAACGACAAGCATCAATGCTCTCGACTCTCGACTCTCGACTCTCGTCCAGGCGCAGCCAATGTACAACCTGAGTGGTCAGCGAGTTAGCGACAGCTATAAGGGTATTGTGATAGTGAATGGTAAAAAGATAATCAGAAAATAATATGAGGAAAGCATATATTAGACCAATCTTAACGGTCGAGCATGAGATAGAAATCGGGTCACTGCTTCAAGGCTCCGGTGTTACTGGTCTTGATGGTTTCGGCGGCATGGGCACAGACAATGGTGGTCAAGGCCAGGACAATGACGATGCCGATGCCAAATCGTCTGGTGTGTTGAATTTATGGGAAGACTAAGATTCTCAGATTATCTTGAATACATCTGCAATAAGTAAAACAACGAGAGTGCCAATAGGTGCTCTCGTTGTTTTTTACTCCTTTTCCGATAGATTTTCCACCTATCCCATCGGCACTTTCCTCCCTTTACGGATATTATTCCCCTTTATTTATATATATGTAAAGTACCTTTGCAAAAAATCAAATCATAAAACCTAAATAACAATGAAACAAATCAAAATCCTTACTTGGACACTGATGCTCATGATGGGTATTACGACCAAAATGGCTGCACAGACACTGCCTTACCAGAACACATCGCTCAGTTTCCATGAGCGTGCCGTGGACCTTGTCAGTCGGCTTACTCTTACCGAGAAGGCCCAACAGATGGGAAATATGGTTGACCAGGTTGTTGACCGTGACGGTATTTACATCCCAATGTACCAGTACTGGAATGAGGCCCTGCATGGTGTGGCTCGTGAGGGAGCAGCTACCTGTTTCCCTGAGTCAAAGGGAATGTCCTCTACATGGGATCGCCAGCTTATCTACGACTGTGCATCTGTAATCAGCGATGAGGCTCGTGTGTACCATAATTTATATAATAAGGGACTGAACTACTGGTGTCCGACTATCAATATGGCTCGTGATCCACGTTGGGGACGTGATGAGGAGAACTACGGTGAAGACCCGTTCCTTGCAGGACAGTTAGCCGTTCAGTTCATCAAGGGTATGCAGGGTAATGACTCGAAGTACCTGAAGACAGTAGCATGTGCCAAGCACTTCGCTGCTAACAATTACGAGCAGGGACGTCAGGGTTCTACATCATATATGACGAAGCATATCCTGCGTGAATACTACCTGCCAGCCTTCGAGATGAGTGTTAAAGAGGGTGGGGTGAAGAGTATCATGTCATCGTATAATGCCTTGAGTACTGATATCAACGAAACAAATGCCGCAGGTGTGAAGTTCGGTGATGCAGCCGCGAAGGGAAAGGCCTGGGGCGGCAAGCCCAATGCCATGAACGACTGGCTGTTGACGGGTATCCTGCGTAATGAGTGGGGCTTCGACGGCTATGTCACCAGCGACTGTGCCGGTGTCAGCTGTATCTACCGTAACGTGAAGCATTGTTACTATGGACCTAACGACGACGGTTCTGAATTACAGGAAGACTATAAGGCTCGTGCCACAGCCGATGCTATCAAGGCTGGCAACGACATGAACTGTGAGTTCAAAAATCAGACGTCGGTATTCCAGACAGCTATTGAGGCTGCCATTGACAAAGGATATATGACTGAAGAAGACCTCGACCGCGCACTCATTCGTGTCCTTGAGACCCGCTTTGCCTTAGGTGAGTTCGACACCACTAATCCGTGGAGCGGTCTTGGCGAGGAGACCCTCGAGAGCGAAGCAAACCAGGCTCTGGCGCTTAAGGCCGCACAAGAGAGTATTGTACTGTTGAAGAATGATATCCCGGAAGGCGGTAGTGCACCTCTGTTGCCGCTTACTACAGATAAGAAGGTTGCCATTATTGGTCCATACGCCAATGCTATTATGTATGGCGATTATTCTGGTGTACCAAGTACGGAAAATACCAGTACACCGTTCCAAGCCATTGCTAATAAGATGAACTTCTCTGTTAGCGACGGTACTCATAACTTTACAGACTACGACCGTCTGGGCTATGCCAAACGCGGTGAAGATAAGTTTAAAGGTGCTGGTGTGGTGGAGAATACATCTCCTGGCGACTGGATAGTATTTGATGAGATAGACTTCGGTGACGGCTGTGCCAACTTCGTAGTGAACTGTGCAACGAAGACAAATAATGGTGAAGGTACTGTCAATTTCTACCTCGATCTTGATGATGCTGACATCGCATCTGCAACGACAGACAACGCAGCCCTTAGCATCAGCAACTCGTCGATAGCTGCTGGTGGATGGACGACTTATGCGGATGTGACAGCTGATGTAGATGCCACCATTTTTAAGGGCAAGCACAAGGTGACTATCAAATTCCTTGGTTCACAGAGCTATGTAGGTAACTGGAAGACCTTCCGTTTCTATAATGAGGGTGTGGAACCATTGGAAACACAAGGTCCTGTCTATATGGTAGAGACCACCAAGCTGGTGTATAGTGGTACGAATGAGCTTCATATCCAGAACTCTGCAGTCAACGACATTGCTTCTGACGAGATGATTGCCCGTGCTGTCGCTGTGGCTCAGAAGGCAGATGTGGTAGTATTTGTTGGCGGTACCGATTTCTCGAAGCCAGCAGACCATGCTACTGGTACCGAGAGCCACGACCGTTGGCAGCTGACACTTCCTGGTAATCAGGAGGCTGTACTGCAGGCTGTACACGCCGTTAATTCAAACGTGATACTTGTATTGGAGAGCAATTCATCTATGGACATCACTTGGGAAAAATCCAACCTGCCTGCAATTATCGAGGCATGGTATGGTGGTCAGGCTCAGGGGCAGGCCATCTGTGACGTACTCTACGGTGATGTGAACCCCTCTGGTAAGCTCACCTCCACATGGTATAACAGAATAGAAGAACTGCCATCGGCAAGCGATTCGCAGTTTGGTGCCAATGGTATGCTTGAATATAATATCGATGACTGGGGCTACACATATATGTATTATGGTAAGGGTACCGGTGCCAACGTTAACCGTCAGGCTGCTGCGCCTATGTATCCTTTCGGTTACGGTCTTTCTTATACTACTTTCGATTATTCCAATCCGTCTATCAGTAGCTCACAGGCGTCTTGTACCGTTACCAATACCGGCAACTGCAAGGGTGCTGAGGTGGTACAGGTCTATGTCAGCTTCCCTAATTCGCAGGTTCCCCACATGCAGAACCTGAACCGCCGCTTAGTAGGCTTTGAGCGTGTGGAACTGGAAGCAGGCCAGAGTACAATAGTAACAATTCCAATCAACAAGAAACAGTTAGCCTACTGGAACGAGACAGACGATGCCTGGTGGGTAGAGGGCGGACAGGTGAATGTATATATATCAGCCTCTTCAGCCGATGACCGTCTGACAGGTTCGTTTGTAGCTACTGCTGAGAAACTGGTGGAAGAAAACCAAGGTGGCGGTGAAGAGCCAGAACCGGAACCGGAAGAGCCGGTAAATGGCATCAGTATCCCAACGGCTACAGGTAGCTATATCAGCTGGGACAATAGCAGCGAATACGTCACAATAACTGGTGCGTCAGTTGAGAACGACGGTGCCAACATTGGCTCTACAGGTGCCAGTACTGTAGCATCGTTCACCATCGGCAACAGCACTAAGCAAGACTATATGATGTCATTCGGTACCGCAGCAAAGAACTTGACCGGTGAGATAACAGTGACGCTGACCAATAGCAAGGACGAAAAGGTGCTTGACGAAGTAGCCGTAATAGAGAATACTGGTAGTTGGTATCTGAATGGTTCGGAAAAGACACATAGTTACTTCATCAGTCAGCTGCCGGTAGGTACATATACACTGACACTTGCCACCAAGAGTACCACGGGTAGCTATGCAGGCAACTGGGGTAAACTGGCGTTCCGCACCGTAGAGTCAGTGCCTGGCGGTATCGACCTCTATACAGGCAGCTACAGCAACTGTAGCATTGATGCTGACGGTATCGTGGGCAATATGAAGGCTACAGGCTCTACCGCAACCTATGACTTCAACGTTACCAAGGCAGGACCCTACAACTTCTCATGGGGTGTACGTAAGAATGCCGGCGGTACAGTCAATGTGAAGATCTATCAGTATGGTACGACAACTGTTGATTTAGAAAAGGATATTACCATACCAGACGGCAACAGCAGTTATCCAACATTTGTTGATGAGCTGGGCACCCTGACAACGGGTATGAAGACGATGGTACTGACATTCACCAGTGCTACGGACAAATGGCCTTGCAACTTTACGAATCTCGCACTGCGCTATACCGGTGCCGACTTGAACTTATATAACTTCAACCTCAACGTTACGGGAGCACCGGCATCGCTCATCACAGTGAAAGCTGTCCCTGAAGCCAATGCAGATGGTAAATATGAAGAGGGAACACTTATCACGCTGAAAGCTGTCAACAACACACTGTTCAACTTCCAGAAGTGGAGTGATGAGACAACAGCCGCTACAAAGACTATCAAGTTGAAGGCTAATACCGATATAACCGCTACATATACCGAGCTGGAGAGCTATCTGGCAGGATGGGACTTCTCTAAGGGTTACACGGCAAATGCCGACTACGCAAAGCGTGAGGAGAATGAAAGTGCCAGCCTCTATCTGGTCAATACTGACGGTAGCACTGCCAGTGGCACATACTGGAATCGTGGTGGCTACGCTCAGATATGGATGGCAGGCGAACTGGATTACGTAGCACGACTGAATGCCCGTAACTACAAAGATATCACAGTGCAGTCGAAGCTGAACTACAACTATAACGTGTGGCCAACCACCAAGATGCAGTATTCTGTAGATGGTACCACATGGACAGACATCGACGGAGCATCGCTGACATTCACCGCCAACGGATGGCAGTCACTGAATGCCACGCTGCCTGCAGCATGCGACCATGCCGAGAAACTATATCTGCGCTGGGCATCTGTTCGTGAGGGTGACCTCATCGGTTCTACTTCCGACTATCGTGCCCTGCAGATCAAGGATATCTATGTGTTGGGTGACTACGAGACATATCAGGATATGGTAGCACCAACAGTGACCTATACTACTCCGTCTGCAAACTCGCAGTTGGCAAAACGCGAGGGTACTATTACTCTGAACTTCGACAAGAATGTTGTGCTCAATGGACAGGCTATGCTGAACGGACAGCAACTGACGGGCGAGGTATTCGGCTCACGTATCACCTTCCCCTACAGTGGTCTGAACAGTAACACCGAATATACTTTCACATTGCCTGCTGGAACTGTTGCAAACGACAATGATGTGGTCACTGACAACGACTTCACATTGACCTTCAAGACGGTTGCACGTAATACAGTAGCAACAAAGCACGCCTTCGACTTCGTCGTAGGTACCGACGGTACTGCCGATGAGGCTATCGCTGCGGCAAATGCCTCAAATGCTGACCGTTACTACATCTTCGTGCCAAATGGTGAGTGGAAACTGACGGGTAATGACAGTGGCGATGGAAACAAGACTAATGTTACGAAGACGGTCAGCATCATCGGACAGAGCCAGGACGGTGCCGTATTGTGGAACGAGAGTGAAGGTTACGGTATCAGTAACACCTCAACACTCAACCTGAGGGGTGAACACAGCTATCTGCAGGATTTGACGGTTAAGAATTGGCGCGGTCAAGGCGACACAGGTGTCGGTGTGGCAGTGGCTCTGAGTGAAAGAGGCTATAATATCTATAAGAACGTAGCCATCTGGAGTAATCAGGACACATACGTCTCTTCTGGTACCAACTACTGGGAGGGCGGAAGCATCTCCGGCTCTGTGGACTATATCTGTGGTGGCGGTAATATCTGGTTTGAAGGAACGGAACTGCTCAATACCCGTGCCGGTAGTGTCATCACTGCTCCAGAGACTGACGTAGAGACATTATGGGGCTATGTGTTCAACAACTGCTCTGTTGGAAGCTACTACACGGAAGAAACGGTTCCTACAGGAGCCAGTGTATGCACAAATGGTGGTTATACCTTTGGTCGCCCTTGGCAGAAAGCACCACGTACCACTATGCTCAATACCATCTGTGACATTCTGCCTACTGATGCCGGTTGGCAGGGTATGGGTGATAACACTGCCTTCCACTTCAATGAGTTTGGTTCCGTATCTAAGACAGGTATGCTCCTCGATCTTTCTGGTCGTAATGTTGCAGGTCTCAATCAGGATAATCCTGAATGTGACACCAATCCTGTACTGACACAGGCTGAGGCGGCAGCCTTCACGCTTGATGCCGTCATGGGCAACGACTTCACGCCGACAGCCTATACCGAGCAGTGCGATGCTCCTGTAGTGACACTGGACAACAAGACGCTCTCATGGACGGACGATGCGTATGCACTCTGCTACGTCATCTTCAGGAATGGCGAGTATGTGGCTAACGTCACCACCAATACTTATGTTGCCACGACCAACGGCAGCTACACCGTTTGTGCTGCCAATGCCATGGGAGGACTCAGCGAGGCTTCGAATACGGTGACGATAGAAAATGACGCTGCAACATTTACCATCCACGGCTTGGGTGACTCTACCGCTACGGAGCAGGCAGAGACAGGAACAATGCGTGGCTGGATACAGGTGCTGCAGCAGTTCTTCGATAACAGTACGGCTACCATCAGAAACCACGCCAAGTCAGGCCAGTCTTCGAAGTCGTTCTATAACGAGCTGTGGACCACTGCCAAGGCCAATGTCAATGCCGGCGACATCGTCATCATCAGCTTCGCCCACAACGACGAGGCCAACCAGACCATCGACGGCGACGAGCTGAAAGCTTACTACGAGAGTATTGGCAGCGACTTGGCGAATACGATAACTACCCGTGGCACGAACCCCACGACGACCTATAAGCAGTATCTGCGCCTCTTCATTGAAGAGACCAAGGCCAAGGGGGCCTATCCCGTGATGGTCAGCCCCATCTGTCGTAAGATGTTCACCAACGGAGTCATCCGTCCTGCAGGACGTCATAATCTCTATCAGAACTTCGACAAACTGGAGAATAATACCCTGACACAGAATACCAGTCTTGCTAACGATGACCACACCAAGGACTATGTCTATCAGATGCAACAAGTGGCACAGGAATACCAAGGTGTGCCCTTTATCGACTTGACATCTGAAACAGAGACTATTTTCAACAACTATGGTGACACCGAACTTACAGCCAACCGTATCTTCTGTGGTACTGACGGCACACACCTCGGACTGATGGGTGCTACGATAACGGCACAAGCCTTTGCCAAGCTTGTCAAGGCACAAGCTGGCTCAGAGACCGATGCTCAGAAGAAATATATCTTGGAGAGATTAGCCGGTGCCGTGACGGAGGCCGACAAGACGATGTCGTTCGCTCCTGCCAGTGGCGACATGGGTAAGTGCTACGTAGGCCAGAGCATGCAGAAGGCTTTCTCGGCATCCTGCTTCGGACTGGACAATGCGACAGGCGACGTTAGCCTCAGCGTCACTGGTGGCTATGAACTCAGCATCGATGGTGGCGAGACTTGGAGCAACAGCACCAATACCACCTATGATGTCAATACCCTGATTCAGAATATCTATGTACGCATCAACGCTACGGAGGCCGGTACTGTCAACGGTCAGCTCTCAGTGACTGCCGATGGTGTCAATGGTCAGCTGGCCCTCTCCATAGAGGCTATCCAGAAGGCCAGTGGCTCAGAGATGTATGTCGTATATCCGCTGGATGGTGCCAGTGTGAATGCTACTACTCACGGCTATGTAACCGCAGAGGGCGAGACGCTGTCGAATGTCACCTGTCCGGGTAATTACGCCATTACCGCTAACGGCGGATTCTCCTGGCCAGAAGAGAGTGGTATTGAGGAAGGCCAAAATGGTCGTCGCTATCAGGCCACAACAAGCTGGGCTGCCGGTGAGATAGACGAGAACAATACACGCTATATCCAGTGGAGCGTACAGCTCAGCGATGCCGATGGCGTATCGGCTGTCGATATTGACGAGATTGGTCTCTATCTCACAGGACGAGGCGTTAACGATATGTGTGCGAAGGTCTATTATAGTACCGATCCGAATTTCACTCAGGAAGCATCGACCAACATTGTTTGGCTGAAGAGCATCGCTGCCAAGTCGTTCATCCATGTGGTAGACTATCCAGTGATGAAACTGCAGCCTGGCGAGAGACTCTATATCCGCGTCTATCCTTATCGTAACGGACTGGGATCTGCTAATGCGTCCGGCGACATCATGATTCGCAACGTGACCATCCACGGCTGGTCGCCCGACATCCTGCCTGAATACCGCACCGTGGCTCAGTGGGACTTCCGCACCAAGACCGGCTTCGATGTGACAGATGGCAAATATACGCCCAACAGCACAGCCCTCGATGCTGATATCGAAGGGTCTCAGCAAACGGAGGTTCCCACCATCTACCCTGCTACCTATTATGGTTGTCAGAACAATTACGAGATGACGTTTAAGTCATACACCAGTCAAAACTGGTCTATTTCGAAATCTGGCTACTTCCAGTATCAGACCAGCAACAATAGCAATGGTGCAGACGTAAACTTCACCGACGCCGACAACCACAAGAACTATTATCAGTTCAGCTTCTCTACCAAGGGCTACAAGAACGTAGAGATGGAGTGGAGCGAAACAACCAATAGGTCCGCAACAGAAAAAGCATGGGCACTGCATACAGCTTATTCCACAGACGGTGGCACAACATGGACGGACCTTGGTGAGCAGTCGATGGTGGATAATGAAGCATATAAGGCAAAACTTACGGCCACTATCCCTGGCAGCTATGAGAACGTTATCGTCCGTATCCTGCCTACACTCGACTGGCGTTACCAGCTGAAATACCTGAAGCTGACGGGTGAGATAAATCCAGACGTACTGCCTACCGTGATACTTGACGATAGTAATGCCAAGGTCAACTTCACGGATTGTGAGGCAGATGTCAAACTGACGCGCAGCATCAAGGCCGGCAAGTGGAGTACCATCGTCGTACCATTCGACATCTCAGCTGATGATATCGAGACAGTATTCGGTCAAGGCGCCAGTGTAGCAGAGCTGGAGAGTGGTGACGCTACATCGTTGCATTTCAGCACGACGCTGACCGACGATATGATGAAGGCGAACCAGCCATACGCCATCAAGGTGGGCAGTGACTTTACTGGAGCTTTAATCAGTGGTGCTACCATCGTTGAGGCTACTCCAGTACAGAGCATCGACAACTGGGACTTCGTGGGTACATACGCCACAGTCGAGAACCTCGCTGCAGGTAACTACTACTTCAAGAACAACTATCTGTGGCAGGCCACAGGCACCCAGCGTGTAAAAGCGTTCCGTGCATACCTTCACTATACGGGTGGTAGCAGTCTCGCTCCACAGTTGAGCATTATCATCGACGGTGATGAAACAACAGGCATCAACGCTCTCGACTCTCGACTCTCGACTCTCGACAAGGCGCAGCCAAGGTACAATATAGCAGGTCAGCGTGTAAGTGAGAACTATAAGGGGATTGTGATAGTGAATGGTAAAAAGATAATCAGAAAATAATATGAGGAAAGCATATATTAGACCAATCTTAACGGTCGAGCATGAGATAGAAATAGGGTCACTGCTTCAAGGCTCCGGTGTTACTGGTCTTGAGGGCTTCGGCGGAATGGGTACAGAGAATGGTGGTCAAGGTCAAGACCATGACGATGCCGATGCCAAATCGTCTGGTATGTTGAATCTCTGGGAAGACTAATAGTCTCAGATTATCTTGAATAGATCTACAATAAGTAAAGCAACGAGAGTGCCAATAGGTGCTCTCGTTGCTTGTGTTTAAGGAGCTTACCTGTGCCATAGGCTTAACAGAAAACTACCCTCACTTCCCTCACTTCCTACACTAACAATAATTCACAATTCATAGTTTACTCACTGTCTCAAGTTGAAGGAGATAAAGGAGATAAAGGGAGTTAAAAGGAGGTAAAGGACGTTACTCTGGTTGCGGTGATTCTGCAGCCAAACCTGTAGTATTTAACAACTGGAAGGGTGAATAATGTGCAAGGGGTATCAACTAAAGCCGTGAATAACAGCGAAGGAAGTGTTGTAGAGCCCAGGCTGGAAGGGGGCTTAGTAGTTTCTGCCGGACAGCGACCACGTTGCACACTTTCTGCAACGCCTATGCAGTCCGACTGCCAATAAATAGCCCCTATTCTTGGCAGAAATGTTAAATTGTCAATGTTCAATTGTCAATGGTGAATTTTTGTTGGTGTAGGAAGTGAGGGAAGTGAGGGTGGTTTTTTGTTATCCCTATAGGACACTGATATATGTTTAACAATATTTATTGATAGTTCCCAAATCAAGACAACTATTAGAAACACACTGTGCGGAGCCCTCGAACATGTTGTCCAAAGGCTCCGCTCTCACTATTCGGAGTATCCGTTCACACAGAGCGGGACCTCCGCACTTGCATTATAAATTATGAATTATTAATTAAGTATTCCTCCTTTTCCGATAGATTTTCCACCTGTCCCATCGGCACTTTCCTCCCTTTACGGATATTATTCCACTATACCTTATTATATATGCACTACCTTTGCAAACAGAAAATCACAAACAAATAATAACCAAACAACAATGAAACACAACAACATTTTAAGAAAGACGCTCCTGGCCGTAGCTCTGCTACTGAGTGGGGCAGGTTTTGCGTGGGCGGATGACAACCCCATCAACATACCAACAGCTAAGGGTACATACATCGGTTTTGGAACAAGAACTGATGGAGGCGAGACAGCAACAGCAAGTGGTATAACCACGGTCAAGTCATGCTCAGTCGACTATAACAACAACAAATTGGTTGGCACCTCTTATACGATTGGCTCTACAAAGAATGAAGGGCAGTTTAAAATTGCCATACACGCAACAGAAGCGGGAGACTATATCTTTGGCTTTAAATCAGGAAACAATGCAAGTGCGGCAACAGTCTCTCTCTCCCTAACAGATGATGACAACAGCGATGCCATTAAATGGAACAATGGTGGTGCAACAGTTTCAATTGTAAATACAGGAGCCTGGGCTCTAGTGTCCAACCATATTTTCGCTATTAACGATTTGGAAATAGGTAACTACACTTTGACTGTAACCATCTCTGTAAATGACTCTGGATGGGCAGGCAACTACGGAAACTTCTATTTCCGCAAAGTCACAGACTACACTTGGACAAGTGGCGATGTACTCTTTATGGGTGACGCAACATTCTCAAATGTCAAATGGAATAGTGACAACGTCGTAAACTACATCAACAACAACGGCTACATTGATGACATCTATGCCTTCGTTTCCGCAGAAAATAATTATCATATAGATTTTACTATTGCTGCATATCAAAGCGTAGAAACCAATGTTAAAATGACCATCACTGATGTAGCAACGAGCAATGTTGAAGTGAATCAGGAAACGCTTAACGTAACGGGCAATGGTAGTATGCAATATCGACTTACAGACAAGCTAACTGCAGGTCTTAAGAAGATTCGTTTTGACTTTGACCACGATGGAACTAAAACACATGTGTTTAATTTCTCAGGCATCTATGCTTCAACCTATGCTTCATTGCCTATCATGAGTAGTGGCGGAAGCACTTCATATCTTGATTTCAGCCAAGGAAATCTTACCACAAGTAGCACTCCCCGATATGGAGAAGACAGTGACAACTATAAAGTCAGTTTTGTCAAGAAGAACGTCTTTGCTGATAACTACTATATTTGCATCGATAGCGATGAGGAAGCATATTACAACATGCATGTCAATATTCCCTGGTACAGTAAAGGAGGAGATTTAAAAGTGACTGTCACAGATGTAAAAACAAGCACAAATGAGATAGACGGACAGACAATAGCCGTTTCTTCTACTGGGGACATCGTGATGAAACTAACGGGTGCGATTTCCGGAGGAGTCAAGAAAATCCGCTTTGACTTTATCAATGATGGTGCAGGAGATGATGATTACCTTTTCAACATTAAGGACGTCACCTTCTACAAGCGCTCGTTGAACGAGAACTACGACTATACGGCTGTAGCAGCTACTGGCGTGGACGTGGTGCTCACCCGCAGCATCAAGGCAAATTCATGGAATACCATTGTACTTCCATTTGCAATGACAGAAGCGCAAATAGAGGCAGCTTTCGGTGATGACGCTCAGGTGGCTCAGCTAACAAGCTTCAGTGGTAACACGCTGCACTTTACTACTGTTACGGTGATGAATGCAAATGAGCCTTATATGATTAAGGTGGGTACTGCATTCTCTAATGCCACTATCAATGATGTGACAATTGAGGAAGGTACACCAAGTAAGACAAATGTTGATGGCATTGACTTCGTGGGTACATATGCTGCTAAGATAAATATCCCATATAGTAATGAAAGCAACACTTACTATTTCATCAGTAGCAATATGCTCTACAGCACAGCAAGTAGTGGTACGCCAAACACAATGAAGGGTACTCGTGCTTACTTCAAGATTCCTGTTGCTACAGGTAGTGCAAAGGCTATATCATACGATTTCGATAATAGTGGAGAAACGACAGGTATCTCTAACCTTAACGATAAACTTAACACCCAACACCCAACACCTGACACGCAGCGTTACAATTTGAGTGGTCAGCGTGTAGGTGAAAACTATAAGGGTATCGTGATTATGAATGGTAAGAAATATGTAGTAAAATAACAGACATAAAGAATCGAATTATGAAGAAATATATTTCACCTGAAACACAGGTTGTTATAATAAGAAGCAATACCATCCTGATTGGAGCCAGCGGAGGCGGTACTAATGATGTGGGTAATGGTGGCGAGTCTGCTGGTGGAATGGAAGCAGACGCTAAAGATGTAACCTTTGGTGGAGTTAACCTCTGGGACGAAGAATAAAAAAGATGTGATTCAGGAATAGTTTTCAAGTTTTAGTTAGTAGTGGATCCCTGTCTTTGTTGTTCATACGGTAAAATTACGGCGTGTGAACAACAGCAGACAGGGATTTCTGTGCTAATATTATGGTAAAAAACGAGAAAAAGTATTGTACATAGTAAAATATTAACTATCTTTACACCATCAAATTGGCGACTACTAACTATGAAATCCAGAATACTCACACTACTGACATTAATCAGTATCGTTGTTGCGATGTATGCGCAACCTACAATTTCAAAACGGACATTCAGTGTACGCGACGGTTTACCGGCAAACTCGATAACGGCGGTATGCCAAGATTGCCACGGACTGATATGGATAGCTACATGGAACGGACTGTGTTGCTATGACGGATACCGATTTACTACTTTCCGTGGGGAGCCATGGGGAAAGAATAATGCTTTGTCGACAAATCGTATTTCAGAGATAGACCCAGACAGTCGCGGGAATATATGGCTGCGAACCTACGATAGCGGCCTATACCTTCTTGATACGGAGCAATGTCGTTTCTTTAATATCAAGCAGATGCTTCGAGAGAAATATGGTGTGGATATTATGCCACGCAATATATATTGTCTGCCGACAGGACGTACATGGGTGACAGATGAGACAAACCAACTAAATCTTTGCATTGATGATAGTCAGCCAACCAATATAGACAGTTATGAAACTTGGGGTAGCAAAGGAAAGACTATTTCAGGCACTCGTATACGTAAGGTTGAAGTTGATGAAAAGGGTAGGGAATGGATGATAACAGATAGGGGACGACAGAGCCTCACCCCTAATTCCTCTCCCAGAGGCGAGGGGAACTTTGAGAGGCGAGGGGGAACTTTAAGGGATGGAAACTTTAATGAAATGCGTTTGGCTGAGTCGTATGTCACTGAGAATAATATCAACAAGCATTTCATTGATTGGCAGAATAACCTGTGGTACTGGTCATCGAGTGGACTGACGCTGGTGCGCTTTCCTCATAGCTTGTTCAACCATATAGAGATTGACAATATAGGACAAGCACGCTCGCTGCTATGCAGAAATGATGGTACGGTACTGGTTGGTGGCTATGATGGTAATATCGCAGTAATGAAAGGTGGCCAACAACTGGGATGGATTACTGAGAGAGGATATGTGTCTGGCTCTGCGCCGCAGCAATTCTCACATAATATCTATGTTCTCTATGAAGACCGTGAAGGACGTGTATGGATAGGGACGAAGGGCGACGGACTCTATGTTTTGAACAGTGACGGACATACTGTCAGTCACTATCGTCATAGTGACAGCGACCGCTATTCCATATCGTCGGATAATATCTATGACATTGATCAGGACGAGAAAGGCAATATATGGATTGCGACATTCGGAGGAGGAGTGAATCTGGTGGAGGGTCGAGAGTCGAGAGTCGAGGGACCCACCCCCAACCCCTCCCGAACGGGAGTGGAGAGTGGAAGCTTGCGCTTTATACATCGTGATAACGATATGAAGGGTTATCCAAAGGAGGGCTTTGAGAAAGTGCGCCGTATAACACACGACGGTCATGGTAATATTTTAGTATCGACGACATGGGGACTACTCGTTTGTTCCAACGCTAACCTCTCGACTCTCGACCCCCGACTGACATTCTGTACAACTCGGCATTCTGATAGTGACACTACCTCTCTACAGTCAAATGATGTTTTGCAGGTACTTGTGACACGCAGTGGGAATATCTACGTGGCAACTATGGGTGGAGGCATACAGCAGATTGAAAGTAAGAACTTGCTACAGAACAACTTACAACTACGTATGGTACCATCGATGAATCGTGGTGCAGGTAATGCCTTGTCCCTGACAGAGGATAAACAAGGTAATATCTGGGTGACGCGAGAATCGGAGATAAACCGCTATAACATCAAGACGGGACAGTTGGAGCAGTTTGAACCATCCAGCACTGACGAAACTGTGATAATGACGGAGGCGAAGACTGTTACAGACAGTCGTGGGGCCGTTTGGGCAGGCACCACTAACGGTGTTCTGACATTCTTGCCGGAGAAAATGATTAAGAGTAACTTTAAACCGCATATTGTCTTTACAAACATACAATTCCAGGGAGAGCAGGAACAACAGCCGTTGCTGTATAGCAAGAGAGTGGAAATAGACTCTCCTGACAAACGTAGTATCATTATTAGTTTTGCGGCACTGGACTATAATGACAACTACCTGTTGCATTATGCATACCGTATGGATGACAGTGATGAATGGAACGATATTGGCAGCAGCTCACATATAACATTCAATAGGCTGTCACCAGGGGAACATACGCTGACTGTAAGGAGTACCAATAGCGATGGAGTATGGATGGACAATGATACTGAAATAGTTATCTACGTGCAGCCGATGCTTATAGAACGACTCTGGTTCCGCTTGCTGTTGTTGCTTGTGATTATAGGATTGTCAACATGGGCAGTGATAAGATACTTGCGCCATCGCCAGCATGTACAAGAGCGTGAACATCGACTGGAAACACTGTTGCACCAGTATGGAGAACTACAACAGCAGATGATAGCAAAAGAAGAGGTGACACCTAACTCTCGACCCTCGACCCTCGACTCTCAACCCTCACCCCACGACTCTCAACCATCAACCCACGACTCTCGACCCTCGACCCTTGATACTCGACCAATACAATATCACTTGTCTGAACCGGAAATAGTTGATTCGGATGAAGAGATGATGGGTAAGCTGATGCAATATATAGAAGAGAATATTAGTGATGAGAACCTCAGAATAGAAGATATGGCAGATTTTGTTGGACTTGGCAGGACAGTGTTCTACAATAAGGTAAAGCAGTTAGTTGGTGTGACACCGTCTGACTTCCTGCGTCAGATGCGCATGGAACGTGCCGTACTCCTTATTGAAAAGAGTAAGCTGTCGTTCTCAGAGATAGCATATTCCAGCGGATTCTCCGACCCGAAATACTTCAGTAAGTGCTTTAAGAAGGAAACGGGAATGACTCCTTCGGAGTACCGAAAGGCAAAACAGCAAAGTGAGAGCTCTGATTAGGGCTCTCACTTTTTGATAGTTTCCGGTTTACAGTTTTATAACCAATCACCCTTTATTTCTAACAATCTTTTTACCATTTACGATGTATATTCCCTTGGAGAGCTGATTGAAGCAATCAATAGTACCTATACAAATACCCTGTAGGGTGTAAACAGGTGATGGGTGTTGGGTGATGGGTGTTGGATGTTGGGTGTTAAATGTGTTGATGCCTGTGAAGATGTCTTCATCGTCGAGGACGGTGCCACCCTCATTTCCAGCTTCCATAATGTCTGCGACAAGTGCATTGGCTGCATTCTCGATATTGGCATAGCCGTTAGATGCGATTTCTGCTTCATCAGTGACAGATAGGGGAGAACCGCTGGTCGAGAGTGTGGGCCAGGGACTGTCTTTGCCGCTTATCACTGCCGCTACGTCATTCTGAGTATTGATGATGCCGGCATAGTTGCCTGTGCCAGTACTGGTGGCAGCACCATTACGTGTGTCGGAGACAATGACATTGTCTAAGGCGTCGCGATGCAGACATGCACCAGCATAGTCAAGCACTCGCTCATAAGCAGTCTGGGCAGTGTGGGTTGTGACATTAGAGAAGATGTTTGGTTTCTCCAAATGCATGCTGCTCTTTACCTCATCATTGAAGGTGCCGTCACACTGCGAATTGTCAATCTGGTTGTAGATACCGTCAGTCCAGTTGTCGTTGTAGAGACTTGGGTACTGTGGATTGTAGTTGCCGTCAACATAGAATTTTCCCCACACATGCCACATCACGTCCCACTGGTTTGGTGTGCCATAGTGGTCGGTGTATTCAGAGGTGCGGATGCCAATCTTTGCTATACGTTTGGCAATGAGGTCATTATCTCTGGCTTTGACCGCAGCTGCTGTTGCCGGTCCTGGCTTGTAGTAGTTATTAACGATGTTGACATACATGCCTTCACCGCCATAGCAGCCTTCGCCAGCCCAGTTGTATATTACATTGTTACGCATGTCCATACGCTCGTTGGTCTGTGTTCCAGGACGCGGACCGAGACGTGGGGTACGACTTTCGTTATGGGCTATGAGGTTATGGTGGTAGCTGGCGCCATTACCGCCCCAGTTTCCGCCGTATCCGTGGGCACCCTTTGAGTGACCGGCATTCTTCAGGCTCTGGCTGACGATGCACCACTGTACGGTGAGGTTCCTACCGCCATATACAGACATACATTCATCGATACTCCAGCTGA
Organism: Prevotella sp.; assembly: GCA_017617725.1. Taxonomy (GTDB): domain Bacteria; phylum Bacteroidota; class Bacteroidia; order Bacteroidales; family Bacteroidaceae; genus Prevotella. The sequence continues at coordinate 17,652 of JAFZVR010000055.1, read as the reverse complement.
CAGAACAATGGTCAATGATGATGTTATGGTGGTCCATAGAGCCGAGTCCGTCACCTTCATGGTCTTTGACATTTCTGTTGCCCAAACGGAAGCGCATGAAACGTACTATGACATTGTTACCGATAATGGTAACGGGATAGTCGGCAACACAGATTCCGTCACCGGGTGCCGTCTGTCCGAGGAGAGTCTTATTCGCCCTGATGGCAACACTACCTTTAAGGAATATGGTACCAGAGACGTCGAAGACGATGATTCGTGGCTCGTCAGACTCCACAGCCTTACGGAAGGTGCCCTCGCTACCATCATCGGCAAGTGAGGTGACATGATAGACGATACCGCCGCGTCCACCAGTGGCATACATACCGAAACCTTCAGCGCCAGGGAATGCAGAAAGCATGTCCTGTGCCTGTAAAGGCAAAAAGGCAAAGAGGCAGAAAAGTAAAGAATTAAAAGGGTAAGACAATATTCTTTTCATCTTTATTAATTGTAAGTTAAACTTCCCCCTCGCCCCTCAAAGTTCCCCTTGCCTATGGGAGAGGGGGTAGGGGTGAAGCTGGGGTTAGGGGGTGAGGCTCTTATTTATAATCTCTTCTACTATTGAGTTCATGTAAACTTCAACATTGGTGTAGCCATCGGCAGTCACTTTATTTCCGTCGGAAGCATCGTTATGATTAAGACCATGGGCTTTCTCCCATTCGTCAGGCATACCGTCGCCATCGCTGTCGGTGAGTGCAGGTTCACTCTTCAGTACCGGCCATGGATCCCAGTCGACAGGTGCATCGGCAGGACGGTTGTCATCCTGTGAGTCTATGATACCTGGTATATTATGTCGTCCTTTCTTATCTGTAAGAACACCAGTGTGACTGGCTATTCCATTGCGTGTGTCACTGACCATCAGGTCATCGACCCAGTCGCGATGCAGTGAAGCACCAGCATAGCTAAGCACACGCTCGTATGCGGTCTTGGCATCATGTGTCGTCGTTGGAAGGAATGGTATCGGCTCCTTAAGCTGAATGGTATCCTGTGTCACCTTAGTGAAAGTGAAATCATTCTTCTCTCCATTCTCTGTCTGTGCCAGTACTCCGTCCTCCCAGTTATCATCGGTGACATCGCCATAGCGGTCGTTGATATTACCATTGATATAGTATTTACCCCAACGGTGCCACATCACATCCCAACGGTTTGGCTGGTCGGTGTCGTGTTTGGTGTATTTGGTAGTACGTACGCCTAATTGTACTATACGCATTGCTACCATTTCACCGCGTTTCATAGTGCCGGGACCAGGCTTGTAATAGTTATTGACGATATTCACATTCATGCCTTCACCACCGTAGCAGCCGTTGCCACCCCAGTTATAGAAGACATTATTGCGGATATCGACACGCTCGTCGGTCTGCGTCTTGTCGCGCGGACCGAGTCGTGGACAACGTGAGTCATGATGAGCAAGGAGGTTATGATGGTATGATGCACCGCTGCCGCCCCAGTTGCCACCATATCCGTGGGCACCTTTCTCATGGCCTGAGTTACGCATACTCTGTGATGCTATGCACCATTGTACGGTGATATTCTTACCACCATATACGGACAGACACTCGTCAACACTCCACGATACAGAGCAGTGGTCAACGATGATGTTGTGATGGTCCATAGAACCGAGTCCGTCACCTTCATGGTCGGAGATATGTCTGTTACCGAGTCGGAAGCGCATGAAACGAATGATGACATTGTCGCAAGAGAGGACAAAAGGGTAGTCGGCTACGCAGATACCGTCACCGGGAGCTGTCTGTCCGGCTATTGTCACGTCACCATTGTTCACCTTCAGTTCGCTCTTCAGATGAATGGTACCACTTATGTCAAAGACAACTGTACGTGCTTCCTTCTTTTTCAATGCCCAACGCAGTGAGCCCTCAATAGGCTGCTTGTCGTCGCCATTGTCGTCGAGGGTTGTTACATGATATACTTTACCGCCGCGACCGCCAGTGGTGTACATACCGAAGCCTTCAGCTCCAGGGAATGCCGGTGTCTTCTGTTGTGCACTCATGCTTAAGCTAAGTAATAGAGCCGCACCTATGAGAATTGTTCTCTTCTTCATATTTTAGTTGTTTGGTTGTTTAGTTGTTTGGTTGTTTAGTCGTTTGGTTGTTTAGTTGTTTGGTTGTTTAGTCGTTTGGTCGTATGGGGATGTTGCAAAGATAACACATTATTATATTATTAGAGGTGGATTATTTGCTGGAAAAAGTGGAAACAAATAAAAAGTGCCAATTTCATTAGTGAAATTGGCACTTCTTTTCTTATTCTAGATACTCTAGAATATCTAGAATTTCTAGAGTATCTTAAACTATTTAACAGTTGCTGCTCCTGCTCCTGACGGGAAGGTTTTGACAACCAGTTCGTTGAGATAGACTTCAAGGTTGGTGTACTTACCTGTGATATTGTATGCATTTGGCTTGAAGTCAGCGACAGTAGCTTTTGTAACACCGAGGGCTTTCATCTGTGTCAGCTCCCAGGAGTCTGGCATACCGTCATTGTCACTATCTGTCAGTGCTGTACCGGAAGAAAGGGTAGGGTAGCCGCCTACTTCACTTTGTGAATTGATGATGGCACCGCCATTCGTACCGAGTTTTACCTGTGCTATGATGCGCTTGTCTACGGCATCCTGCACGAGTGATGCACCAGCATATGCTAATACGCTTGAATATGCGTTAGCAGCACTTTCTACAAATGACAATTGGTTTGTAAAGCCCGTTGTCCACCGACTTGTCAGTTTCGCATTATTTTTCAGAGTCGTTTTATCGCGAGTCTCGTGACTGTCAGAGTCCACATTATCCCATGTTGCAGCATTCCCATTGATGACATTACCGTCAAGATAGAATTTTCCAGGATATGCTTGACCTGTTGATGATACACAGTTGGAACAAACGGATGTTAATTCAAGAAGACGTGAGGTGTGCTTACTGCTCTTACCACTCTGGTAGTAGTTGTTCAGCATGTTAATGTGGAACACGTTAGCTTCTGTTGCAGCTTCTCCGCCGTAGGTTGAGTTACTTCCCCAGTTGAATACTACGTTGTTGGCATAGTCGATAGGACCAAGATAGGCTTTTGCCACGTATGAGTGGTCAAATCGCGGATTACGGGAGTCGTGATCGGCTATCAGATTATGGTGATAAGTAGCGTTGCGACCGCCCCATATACCACCATATCCGTGATTACCTTTCTCATGTCCTGCCAGTTTCAGACTCTCAGAGATAATACAATACTGCAGTGTGAAGTTCTCAATGCGTGAGAAAGAGGCACACTCATCGGTACTCCAGGAGATGGAGCAGTGGTCTATGAGCACGTTCTTGCAGTCCTTGGCACCTAAGGCATCACCATCTTCAGCAACAAAGTTACTCTTATCGACATTCTGATCGCCCAAGCGGAAGCGCATGAAGCGTATGATGATATTGCTACCACTGATATATACAGGATATCCAGCAACAGTGATGCCGTCACCAGGGGCAGTCTGTCCAGCAATAGTGATATTAGAATTGGAGATGGTCAGCTTGCTCTTCAAGTCTATTTGTCCGCCTACAGTAAAGACAATAGTTCGGCTGCCGCTCTGAAGAGCGTTGCGCAGCGTTCCTGCTTTACCATCATCGGCCAGGCTATTGACAATATACACACTGCCACCGGCACCACCGGTAATAGTGCTTGCACCACCATCGGCACCAGGGAATGCCAATGAACGTGCCTTTGTTTTTTCTGTCAGTGTGGTTGTGGAACCGCCGCCAGAGCTTGAGCCTCCTCCGTTGTCATCACTGTCGTCACCGCCTCCACATGCTACGAATAGCAGTGAAGTCACTAAGCATAAGGTTAGTTCTATTATTTTCTTCATGATTACTATGATTTGTTTCGATTAGATATAAATACTTTTGCAAAGATAGTTCCTTTTCTGCTATTGGCAAAATAATGTAGCACTTCTTTTATATACGAAACGAGGGAGCATTGTGGTGCTCCCTCATTTAAAGATATAGCATATCTTGTTGAAGATATTTATTGATCATCAGGAATTTCCTCGTCTGGTACGAAAATGAAGCCGTAGATGTATGCACCTCCACTCGGAGTACTTACGAAGTATTCACCTGGCTCTTTTATATAAATCTTATCATACTTGACAGCCTCGCCTTCCTTGGCATTGTCCTTGAGGTTACTATCCAATTCTCTATTAAATACAACCTCCTCGGTCAATGTATTTGTAACGGAGTTAAATGTTCTGCGAGCAACAACCATATTTCTGCCAGCATTACCGCTGTATGCATAAGCATACAGTCTTCCTACTGCAGGAATCTCTAATTTGATATATACTTTGCTCTTGGCTGGATCATATCCCCAGGTACTGGTAGCTTCATCGAAAATATAGTCATCAACACTATAGAATTCCTTAGTGTTTGTTGCAAATCGATAGTATGTAATCTTTTCACCTACTACATTCAGAGGGCTAATCATTCGGATAGACTTGTTCTCACCCTTGAATTTGCCTCCATGGTCATTCAATGTAAGCTTGAATGGACCGTCGTTAAGGGTTACTTCTCCACCTTTAACCCAGCCGCTCAAATCCATAATAGACATAGCCCAGTCCATATTAGGTGCTTTTTCTGTGGCTTTAGAGGTAATACCAAGTTGGTTTCCTTCATCATCAAGGAGAACAAAAGTATATTCTACACCATCTTGCAAACCTGTTGCGGTGTAACTGAGCTCAGATTTCTCATCCGATGTAATCTCATGGCTCTCTCCTGTGGTTTGGTTTAAGATGGTTGTAACATTAGCATACTTAACCTTAATCCAACGCATGGTAAGCGTAGTTTCACCTACACCAGAGTCGTCAATCCACAAAGTTGCTGGTGACTTAGTCTTTAAGGTACCGCTTACGATATCGTTTGTGGCCCACTTACTTGGAGACTTTACGTCAGAAATAGCACGTACGCGTACATAGTAAGTAGTATTCTCCTTAACTTCAAACTGGTCATTAAGGCGCTCAATGGTCAGAGGACTCTCTGTGGCTGTGAATGTAGGAATGCCTGGAGTCTCATCGAATCCTTCTGCCAATTGTTCTTCGCTAACCTGAATCTGGTAAGCTTGAGCTCCTGCAGACTTGTTCCACTTCAGTTCCATGTTAAGGGTAGTGGAGTCAACCTCTACACTTAGGCCTTCTGGTGCGCGCAGACGAGTGACAGAGGTGTCTGTCGTCCAGTCATTGTCATCTGTGCAGGCAGCCATCATCCCTAAGAGAGGGATGACTGCTGCTATGATATATTTATTAATCTTTTTCATTGTTGTACTGTTATAGTTGTTAGAATCCATAAGAATTGTACAGACGACCGTTAGATGAATTGATGACATTCGTGTAGATTGGCATCAAGTAGCGGTTTTTAACGGTAACACCTTCATCAGTGCACTGAGAATCAGCTGTTGGCATCTGTGTGCCCACGAGACCACCGCAGATTGATGGCAGGTCAACAGAGAGTGATGACGGATCCTGTCCGAAGGCACCCTTGTTATAGCTACATGCATTGAGACCCTTCATTTCTGCACCGAGACCTGGATAAACGGTACCCTTCGGTGAACGGTATTCGTGTGCATCGAGCCATTCTGTTGTAGGAGCAGTGCGCTTACCCATGCTCTGTGTGCTCATTGTTCCCGGCCATGTTCCTTCAGTACCATACCATGTGAATGAACCATTGTCGAAGTGCTTCTCGGTATCGTCAGTGTACCTGAAGTATATCTTCTCCTGGAAGTAGCCGTTCTTTTTCCACTTCATATAGTTAGTCTTTGCCTTCCAGATAGCCTGATGGAGCTTGTTCCAACGGATGAGGTCCCATTTACGGAAGCCTTCGCCGCAGAACTCGAGCTTGTTCTCTTCGCAGATAGCATCAAGGAATTTAGCCTGGTCACTGATGTTATTTATATATGTGTCGAATGCAGTAAGTTCGCTATTTGACTCGTCACCAAAGTATGCGCGATGGTGAACAGCCTTGAGCATTTCTTTTGCTTCTGCTGTCGGACCGCCGTTAATCACGTTCAGACACTCTGCATACCAAAGCAGTACTTGTGGGTAGCGCATGCGGACAGGATTGATACCATAACCGAACTTGTTTGTTGCAGTGAGGTTTTGGTTCTTCCACTGGTCAGACATCTTACGTACGTCCCACTTACCGATATACATACCGAATGGTTTGTTGCTCAGCATGGTCTCAGCTGTTGTCCATGTGCCGTCTGGTGTTGTTACAGAACGGTCGATGTCAACAATCTCATAGTTCACACAGGTGATGTCGCGACGCTGGTCGTGTGCAGCGTAAGAGTAGAGCTGCACGGCAGTGGTCTTCAGCTTACCGGAAGAGTTCACAAAACCATAGTCATTGATTTTATTCATCTTCTTCTTGCTGTCGTTGAGACGTACACCAACAGTGTAGCCCAGCTCACCAGCATTACCGAAGCCCATAGGAAGCTCGAACATATTCTCATAGTATGTCTGGTCGAGTTGCAGCTTGTTGAGCAATTCCCACTCGTTTTCGAAAGAAGGATTCATCCTGTGGATGCCCTTGTCGATGACAGCCTTCAAGTGTTCAGCAGCCTTTGTGTAAAGTGTCAGACACTCCTCGTCAGAAGGACGCTGTGTAGGATATACCTCATCAGTATAGTCTGCTGTGACGTAGCCTTCCTTGGCAGTCTCACGGATAGCGTAGCCAGCGCGTGTCATATAGATGTTAGCCAACAGTGCTTCAGCATAACCCATGTTAACATGTTCAGATGTCGTTTGGTTGACCCATGGCAGGTAGCCTTCTGCGACAACCCACTCCAAATCTTCAATGAGATTATCCATAATGACATCACGGTCGGTCTTGCCAACATTGACATTAGAAAGGTCTTCCTTTGTTGCTTCAGCCATGAATGGCACATCACCGAAGACGCGGATAAGATCCAGATAAACCATTGCACGGACAGTCAATGCCTCAGACAGGTAACGTCCCATCAGGTTCTTATCAGAAGCACTGCCCTCATTGAAGATTGCACTTTTCTTAACGCCGTCAATAACACGGTTGCAGTCGAGGATGGCCTTATATTGCAGCTCCCAAAGAGAACCTAACTTTGCCCAGTCACCCGGACGAATATTGTAGTTTAGTGCACCACGCTCATTAGAAGCCGTTGCAGTAGCACCAATACCATCGATAAGCTCAACGTCTGTTCCTGCACCCTGGTGGATTGTCATCAGCTGTGTGTAATTCTCACCACAGAGGTCTGCATAGATACCATTCACAGCCAATGAAGTGGAAGCAGGATTTTCAAATACCTTGCTCTCGTCAGTCAGTGATGGCGATTCTGGGTCAAGGTAGTCGTTACATGCTGTAAGAGCTAATGCCCCACAGCCAACGAACAATGTTTTTAATAATATATTTTTCATTGTGTTATGCTTTTTAGAAGGTTACGTTAATACCCATAACGAATGAGCGGCTCTTAGGATAAGCTGCATAGTCGATACCAGGACACATAGGGTTCTTGCTTACGTCAACTTCTGGGTCGTAGCCACTGTAGTTAGTCCATGTAGCGAGGTTGTGACCTGTGAAGTAGATGCGCAGAGATTCGATATAAGCCTTACGTACCCAAGGCTTCGGCAGTGTGTAACCAAGAGTTACGCTCTGCAGGCGCAGGAATGAAGCATCTTCCAATGCATAGTCAGTGATAGGCATTGTGCTTGCTGCAGCGGGGTTGTACATCTCTTTACCGTTGTTGATTTCTGCCAGACGGTTCATGATAGCCATATTTGTTGGGTAGTAATCAGAACCAACCGTGTTGTCACTTGGACGACCGAGGTTAAGACCTGTTACAGGATCAATCCAAGAGTAGCGGTTGTCAATATTGAAATCAGCATTCAGGTTGTAGTTTGCTGAAGATCCGGCATAGAATGCTGTTGCAGCCTTTGTACCATTGAGAATCTTGTTGCCAAGAGAGTAGTTGCAGAATACGTTGAAGTCGATGGTACCGAACTTCATTCTGTACTGACCGTCGATACCGAAACCACCAGTTACAGTAGGAATGGTGTTACCCAGTTTCTGTTTGATAGGGTTACCGTCTTCATCGGTCTGGAACTTAGGACCACCAGGATAGAGGACACCACCGGTCTTTGTGTAGCTCTTGTCAGGATAACTCTCTGTATTTGTAATAGCATTACCGTTAGCATCAACAGGATACCAAGATGTGCCTACGAGGCGGAGGTCACCGGCCTGACCAGTGAAGTTTCCGTTAGCATCGAAGGTAGCTGTTTTATAGTATCCGTTCATCTTGTAACCCCATACTTCACCAAGGCGACCGCCCTCTGTGAGATAGTAGTCGTTGTACTCACCGAAGGTTGAACCGGCGAAGCTACTGCTCTGCCATGGGTCATCAGTTGTCAGCTTGTCAATCTTGTTGCTGTTCCAAGCGATGTTGAAGTTTGCATTCAAGGTGAAGTTTTTCTTCTCTACAGCAACAATGTTTGTAGAGAATTCGATACCCTTGTTAGAGGTCTGACCGAAGTTCTGATACTGGTATGTGCGACCTGCGTTGCTCTGTACGCGAGCAAGCATCAGAAGGTCCTTAGTAGTATTCCAGTAGAGGTCTAAGCTACCGTTGATTCTGCCTCTGAAGAAGCCGTAGTCGATACCGATATTACGTGTAACGGTTGTTTCCCACTTCAGTTTACTATTCTGGATGTAGTTGACAGTCTCCAAAGCAGGAGTCTCATTTTCGCCGAAGTAAGCATGTGTACCGGTGTTGCCTTGCATCTTATAGAGAACGGCGAGGATACCGGAAGGGATACGGTTGTTACCAGCAGTACCATAAGAGAGACGGAGCTTTAAGTTAGATAACCATCTTACATCCTTCATGAATTTCTCGTCGCTGACACGCCATGCTGCCTGAGCTGCTGGGAACCAGCCCCACTTCTGACCTTCGCCGAAGAGGCTTGAACCGTCAGAACGGAGAGTGACGTTGAAGAGGTATTTCTCATTCATTGTATAGAGAACCTGTCCGAAGAATGATACGAGGCGGTTCTCAGGATAGATATAAGAGTAGTTTGGCTTTACATTGCCTGCAGCAGACATATTCGACAGGATATAGTCTATAGTAGCTGTGTTGTCGAACTTTGTAGAAACGCTCTCGCGATATGTTTCCTTTGTCTCTTTCCACTCCTGACCGAGGATAACCTTTATCTGGTCACGACCCTTGAACAACTTTTTGTTCTCATACTGAACAGTATTGCTGTTGCTGATCGTCTTCTTGTCATCGTAGGTCATCACTGCCTGTGGGCTACCGGAGTCACCATACTTAGAGTTTGTAGCAGCTTTGCCCAACCATACCTGATCAACATCAGTATTCTTCCACTGATACTGCAGCTTGGTCTGGAAACGCCAGCCTTTCCAAGGCTTCCATGTAACACCTCCATTATAAGTCTGTGAGAATACTCTCTTCTGCTTATATGTGTTCAGAATACGTGTCAGAGGATCCACACGTGTTGATGAAGAGTTCTCCTCATCTGCATCTTCGTCCTCACTGATACTTATGATAGGCTGATAGCGAACTGCATTTGCTACGATAGAGTTTGCAGCATTAGATTCGTTGGTGTCGGCACCAGAACCAAGACCGTCAACCTGCTCATTGGAGAGAGTAGCCTTGAAGTCGAATGCCAGCCACTTGTTGATATTGGAGTTCAACTTAGCACTGATATTGTCGCGCTTGTAGTCAGAACCAATCATGATGGCTTTCTGATCGTTGTGAGCATAGGTGGCATTGAATTTCAGATCCTTTGTACCACCACTTACGCTAACGTCGTAAGCGCGCTGAACACCGGTACGACCGAAGATAGCATCCTGATAGTTAACACCTTCCATACCTTTCAGCAGGTCGAGGTCTGCCCATGAGCCGTAGTTAGACTTTGTTGAGCTGAACTGTGCAGCTGAGCTGAGCTCATACTGGTAGAGACCGAAGTTATATGGGTCCATGACCTTAACTTCCTTCGTAATTTTTCTCCAACCCATAGAACCGTTCATCACAACCTGTACGCCACCTTCCTTACCACTCTTTGTTGTAACGATGACAACACCGTTGGCACCACGGGCACCATAGATAGCAGTTGATGCGGCATCCTTCAGCACGTCGATAGTCTCAATCTCTGAAGGAGCAATGTCGTTTATAGAAGCAACCTCAAAACCGTCGACGATGTACAGTGGGGAATTGTCCTGAGAAATAGAGCCACCACCACGTACGCGAATCTTTACATCGGCATCAGGAGAACCTTCCGGAGTAGTGATATTCACACCGGCCATCTTACCTGTCAGTGCCTCAGTGACATTCGCTACAGGCACGTCTTCGATCTGTTTGCTGCTCACCTGTGATACGGCACCTGTCAAGTCACGCTTGCGTACGGTGGTGTAACCGATGACAACAACGTCGTCCAAACCTGTAGCCTCGTCTTCCAGAGTTACATTAATGGTACTTCTACCTGCAACAGCGATAGTCTGTGTCTTCATACCTACGTATGAGAACACCAGCTTCTTGCTGTTGCCTTGAAGAGTCAGTGAGTAGTTTCCGTCAATATCGGTCACAGTACCATTACTGGTGTTGCCGTCTTCTACGACAGTAGCACCAATAATTGGCTCACCGGTATTGTCCTTTACTATACCACTAACGGTCTGTGCTGATACGCTTGCTGTGAAACATAGCAGCAGCGCTAAGAGCGCAATTTTAAAATTACCAGACATACTTTAGTTTTATTAGATTAGTAAATATTGATTTATATTATTTCACAAAGGTAACGCATTTTAAGCAATCAGCCAATTATTTGCGCAAGAAAGTTACGTAAACCATTGCATAAATTGGGGAAATTGGAGCCTACCTCGCTATCTCCCTCGGGGGAGGGGAGGTTAGTGGTAAAGAAAAGGTGGGGCACCGCACGGTGCCCCACCTTGATATTGTTAACTAGTCTTCCTAGACATTCTAGATAATCTAGACAATCTAGTCTATCTAGTTTTACTAGCCTTCCCAAATCCCCCTCCCTTGAGGAGGGGTTAGGGGTGGTCTTTACTTAATCATTATTTTGAGTAAAGCCCGAGCTCGTTCACGCTCGATAAAGCAAGAGCGAGCTCTGCTTTATTCTCACTTAATCACGACCTTCTTACCATTGATGATGTAGATACCCTTGGTAGCGTGGCTGACGCGCTGACCAGCGAGGTTATAGATAACTGTCTCACCATTCTCGATAGCTGTAGTAATAGTCTTCAGACCAGTTGCAGTGTTTGCTACCAGCTGAGCCTTACCGAAGCCACCCTGTGCATTGGCTGCACGGATATACAGTGCATCGTTCTCTGCATCAATGTCAATAGCGTAAGAGTATGCGTCAGTGATGATTGCTACGAACTCACCGTTCTTCTCCAGCATGTAGGCAATAGCACCGTTGTCAGCAGGTGACCATGTGACGTTACCGTCAGCATATTCTGCTGCAGGAGCATCTACCTGCATAGCCTTTGCCTTAGGATCCCAGTCGGTGAACATCTTATCGTAAGCATATTCAGCTGCTTGTTCAGCAGAGAGGATGGTTTCGAAGGTTCCACCGAAAGAGGTAATCGTGTTGGTAGCAGGAGTGATATCCGTGCCGGCTTCGTCCTTTGTACCAAACTCACCGAATATCTTCGGATCCTTGTTGTTCATACCCTTCTCAGTCCAACGAGATGCTATCAGTGTATTCTTAGCTACATCGTCGAGTGTCGTGTTCAGGTAAACACAGATAGGCTCGTTCTGCCATGTACGACCGAAGTTCCAGTCACCCTTGCCTTCTGAAAGGTCAACAACTTTACAGCCGTCGAAGACATAACCGAAGTTCGTATTTGTGGTAGGAGCAGTGATGGTACGTCCACCCTTGCCGTCTTTCTCTGGTTCGTTTGATATCTCACGCTTCTCCAGTGTCAGAGTGGTATTCTGGAATCGGATGTCACCACCGCCGCAGATGAAGTCTACAGTACCGTGGATGTCGCAATCCTCCCAGTATGCCTGCTGACTGGTGTTTACGCTGTAGTAGGTATCCTGATAAGAGAGCATGCGGACATTCTTACCGATGGTACGAGTACCTGTATCCTCCAGTACGGCTGCACGTCCTGCAGAACCGGCATTGTAGTAGTCGAGTGCGTTCTGTAATGTCAGATCCTGCATATAGAGATCAGCACTGCTTGCCTGGAACAAAGGAGCCTTACCAAGACCTTCAAGACTCTTATCTGGTGCGGTTACGATAATGGTCTTATCCATAGACTCACCGATAATAGAGATATTCTTACCGCTGATGGCTGTCTTGACAGTTGCATCGAGGTCGTAGGTGCCGTTTGGCAGGAAGATGAATGCGCGCTCAGCATCTGCTGCTGCATTCTTGCCGTTGACAACATCCAGTACATCCAAGAAGCTACCAGCATCGCCTGGCTTCACGAAGTACCACTGACCGTCGTTGTCGTAGTTGATTTCAGAAGTATTCACAATCTTTACAGCGTGGATATACATCTCACCACCACATTCCATTTCGAGCGTCAATGTACCAGCTTCGCCTTCGTAGTTGTAAGCAACTATACCACCATCACTTTCAGATACTCCTGCAAGAGTTTCCAGGACTTCGTCACCCTTCTTTACTTTGATACCTGTACCTGAACCGAATTGACAGAGCGTTACAGAGATAATTGCCTTCGGACCTACGAGCAGGTCAACTGTATTGCCATTCTTGAATGCCCAACCGTGCTGTGCATCGTGCCAGTAGTATCCGTCACCAGCAGGATTGAATGCCTCGTGGTCTTCTGCATAGAAGAACTTATCTGCCAAGTCGAAGAAGTACTTCTTGTGTGTACTTGGTTCTTCAATCTCTGTCTGAATAGCATAGAGGTTGGCATCGGCGGTTATAACGTCAGCCGTGGTGAACTTCTCACCTACAACACCAGTCTTGAACCAGCCGCGAGCCTTGTAGCCGTCCTTTGTTGCAGCAACATCGGCAATGTCGTAAGCAAACTCACCGATAGTAGCGTCCTTCTCCACAATCTGTGTCGCAAGCACGTTACCTTCAACATCGAGGTAGTTCAGCTTGAAGTCTGGCTTGAAGACTACGTTCAGTACATATTCCATTGCGGTCTCGCCAGCAGTCATAGGTATAGTAACAATACACTGTGTTGCGTCACCGTTGTATGCCACTTCGCCAATCTCACCACTTGTTGCTACGAGGTCAGTCAGAGGATTCTCTGCGCTTACCATCTGTTCAGCCTTAGTGATTTCTAATGTAGCCTCGTATGCATCGTCAAATACATCCTCTACCTGATACGTTGTACCATTCAATACGAATGATGCGAGTACTGGCAGGTCTTTCTCTGTACCAGTGAGTGTACCCTCGATAACGATGTCAGCAAGACCAATCTGCTTGCCAGATTGGAGATGATAGAGGAAGAGTTTCAGACCGCATACGCCTTCACCAGCTGTTGCACCAGTGATGTCGTAAGATTTCTCGGTATTCTTTTCTGTGTTGTTACGCTCAGGCTTGATACCTGTTTCCAGTTCAACCGTTGTGCCGTCAGGATTCTGCCAGTAAGCATCGATCAGACCGTTGTCTGTACCATAGCGATTAGCCTTGAAGGATACCTTTGTCGGAGTGAATGTGAAACCTGGTTTCGGAGTGATGAGGAAGCGAATAGCGTCATCATCAGTCAGATTGTCATTATGCTGAGCAGTAGGCTCCAAACGAGTCTCTGTTGTACCTGCATAAGTTTGGCTGTCCTTAATGGTCCAGTTGCTTCCGTGTGTTACCTTGCTGGTCAGGAAGTAGTCAGCATTAGAGAAGGTAGCCTTTTGGCCTTCTGTACCCTCGTTGAATGGGAAGGTAGCTGTTGCAGGCTCATTGTCGAGTGTGATCTTCTCCTTCGGTGCATACTGTACAACAGAGATAGAGATGTAGTAGTTGTTGCCATCCTTAGAGGTAACTGCTACATAACCCTTTTCAACATCACTACCTTTGGCTTTGTAGGTGTTGTCGCCGGTCAGTTCTTCTGCCTGCTCATTATCCTTTTCACCAAAGATGTATTTCGAGTAGCCAGGATAACCCTTTACGGTTACGAGGTCGCCAGCGTTCTTCACAGGAATATGCATTTCCACGCCGTTAGATACCTGATAGCTATTGTCGTTGTTCTTGATGACACCACCATTGTAAATGATTTCCATCTCAATGCCTTCTATATTAGAAGCCATAGTTTCTGCGGTATAACTGCCACCCTCGCTCTTCGGAGCAAGATTAGCGCAGTTATTAGCAAAGTCCCATGTAGCGGTTACATCCTGAGCAACAGGAGTGTCGCCACCATTATCAATAGCCTCGATAGCGAAGTAGTTGACGTAGTTGCCACCGCTGATGGTCAGCGTAGTAGCTTCGCCCTTGTATTCTGCAGAAACGATATTAGGATCGTTGCTCTTGCCGCCACCGTAACAGCCTGAACCATTTTCGCCCTTCTGGGTGCTGAACGTAGCAACAGTAATGCCTTCTGCATTCTTTACAGTGACATCACCACCCCAGCTGCAAGTGCTCATGGTAATCTTAACAGAACCCTCAACAGGAACAACGGCTTTGAAGTTTCTCCATCCGTGATCGTTGTGATAGGTTCCGCTCAAAGCAACATTTGCTGCAGCATTGTCGGCTGCAACTCTTGTTTGTGTGCCGTCTTCAGCCACAACAACTCCGAAAGACAGGTCGGTACCCTGATTCTTCTCATCAGCAGTCAATAAATCGCCAATCAAGTCAATCTCGAAATTACGGAAGGTGAATGTAGCAGGCTCTTCCTTGGCAGCTACATAGATGTACTTGTAGAACCAGTCATCGTTACCGTCACCTTTCGGACGGAAGTAGATGGTGTAATCGCCGTCAGCGGTAATCTCACCATGTTCGCCGTAGTTGTTGCCCATACCCGTCGGATACCAGTCGGAATCATTAATCTTAGAGCCGTCATCACTCTTGGCAATCTTGAACTGGTCCTCGGTAGTCAGGCTGATGTCAAACATATATTCCTCTGTATCTGCTGCCGTGTTGCGAGTCATCTTGTACGCAGCATCTGGCTTCCATTCTGTCATGTTACCAACAACATAGTAGTTGGCCTCAGCAACAGCAGGAGCAGGATATACAGCTGTTACGCTGGCAATGTAGCCCATGCCCTTAGCAACGATATCGAGTGTTTCAGCTGTACCCTCATAAGTAGCAGTCTTGCCTATGACTTCAACACCACCGATAGTAGTGCCAGTACCGTCGCTATAAGAATCGAATGAAACAACTGTACCATTGTATGCAGGGATAGTAAGTTTAGTACCGTCGTTGCACTGTGCCCATTTGTCACCACGGCCAACGTTGTTAAGCTTACCACTGTTAGCATCAATATCCATCTTAACATCGATAACATTCTCACCGATAGTAGCCTGAGTTACAAGGATAGTGCTCTTTCCCTCTGCGTTGAGAGTACCTACGCCATTAGCTTCGCCAAACTGCCATACAAGTGTTGTTGCTGCAGTACGGTCAGCAAGGCTAACGGTGTTAGCTGTAAATATTGGAGTCAAGGTTATATTTTCGTTGACGGTAATCTCGTCACCAGCCTTGTATTCATTTGTACCGTCTGTCCAAGCTGTCAGGGTCTTGCCTTCTGCAAACAATGTGGTATTAGCAGGAACTACAACTGTAGCACCAGCTTCTACTTCCTTAGACTTAGGAGCAGTACCAGTACCCTCACCAGCTTCGAATGTTACATTGTAAACAGTAACCTCTGCAGGCAGGTCGGATTCGGCAATAGCCTCTACAGCGAAATATGGCAAATAGTCGGCTGCGCTGAAGTTCAGAGTGGTAGGCTCGTTAGTACGATAGTAACCAACAGCTACTTTGTCAGGAGTTGATGCACTCCACATAGCACCTATGTGGTGGTCTATTTTGGCAACTTCTTTTCCTTCGGCATTGGTGACAATCATTTCGCCAGAGCCATAGTTGCTACCACCCAGAGTAATCTTTACGCAACCCTGTACCTTTACAGATGCGCTGAAATTAGCCCAGCCATACTGAGTGCCGTGCCACTTTCCGTTGAATATCGCAGCCGCATTGGCAGCATCTTTATCTACGCGAGTAAGGGTACCATCTGCTGCAACTGCAATGCCAGTAGAAACATCGTCCCACTGTTTTGCTCCTTCTGGAATCAAAGACGTACTTGTCAAGTCGGCCTTGATGTCGCGGAATGACGCAACAGGCTCTGCAGTTGCCTCCACGATGTCGTCTGCTGTGCGAGGAGCAATCTCGATAGTAGTGTTAAAGAGAATAACGATACCTGTTACATCGTATGCTTTGTCAGCCTCTAATGTTACATTTGTTCCGAAAGTATCATAGAACTTGATAGTATTTGTACCATCAGTAAAGTTACCATCGGAAGTATATTTCACATTCTTCAGTGTTACCAAAGTACTCTGGTTGGCAGTAGTGATAGCATCGATAGTCTTCTCTGCCGGCTCCAAAGCACCATCAGTAAATGTCAGGTTTGTATATGTCAGATCAGTAATCTCAGTCTGACCTTTGTAAAGTATAAGATTTGCCTGTGCAGTACCATTGATTACTCTGCCAGCCTTTAAGCTATGGTCCTTCTGGTAATACAGAACGCCATAACCGTCAGCATCTGCCAGATAAGCATTATTTGCTGTTACGGCATTTACATATACATTATTGAACTCGATGGTTACAGGAGTGCTGGTCGCGGTTGCATCATCCTGCAGTGCTTTAAGTGTAGTGTATGGATCACCTGTGATGGTCAGAACAAAAAGACTCTGACTACTCTTGTAGGTGTCGTCACCTGCAAATGTTGCTCTGATAGAAGTCTTGCCAATGGCATGGAAGTCTATTTTTCCTGTCTCTGTGTTGATGTCGGCAACCTCAGTGTTACTGCTACTCCAAGTAACAGTAGCGTTTGATACAGGGTTCTCTCCGGCATAAACAGTGGCGGTAGGGATGTCCATAGACCCACCAACAAATCCAGAGATAGCATGGTTGCTCAACTGGATAGTCGTAGCAATCTTTTCGCTGGTAGAACCTTCTGCCTTCTTGTAGATGAGGATCTTAGCAATCTGTGTGTTTTGATTACTTGTAACCATCAGCTTGTAAATGTTGCCTGCTGCTTGATAAGCTTCGGCAATCTCATAGCTGTTGGTTACGTTCTTTGCACCAGTAGTTTCTGTACTTACAGCCACATCTCCAACATAGATGTTCTGCTTTACTTGCTCAGAAGCGCTACTGGTTCCGACAACTTCAATCTTCTCAACGTCAAAGTTGAAAGCTGGTAACTCAAGATATGAGTTCGCTTTTCCAAGAATGAGGTAGCTGCCGCTCTGCTTATAGTTGTTCGCCGCAGACAACTTGATAGTGTACGTGCCGTCTGTGAAACTGGCAAGCTCAGTGTTAGTTCCACTTGTCGGGATGCCCCAATCTGTTCCACTGCTAAAGTCGAGTGTGACTTCTGGGTCAGCAGCTTGGGCAAACCCTCCAAACAGCATGACGAACATACTAAGAAGCGAGAACCGTAATAGTTTGTACTTCATAAATGTTAGGTTTTAGTTAAT
>JAFZVR010000003.1 GCA_017617725.1 Prevotella sp. | reverse complement strand
GCAGAGGGAAATAGATAGTAGGAGCGTGGTAGCCGTAGTCGAGAAGGCGTTTGGCAATATCCATTGTCGTTACACCTGTTGACTTGTCTTTCAATCCGTCAAAAACAAACTCATGTTTACACAAGCCTTCTATCGGCAGTTCATAAACGTCTTTGAGCGATTCTTTAATGTAATTGGCATTGAGAGTGGCAAGTGGTCCTACATTCTTCACGTTCTCTTTACCTAACGACAAGAGATATGTATATGCTTTAAGAACCACACCGAAATTACCGAAGAAGCTGCCTACAGAACCTAATGGCTGAGGGTCTGACGTTTTGGGTTGAGAGGCTGTCGGCTCTCCCCAGTCTATGACGAGCATGGTACTTTCTTCATTGTATATTACGCGTGGAGTAGGGAGGAATGGTTCGAGACCTGCACGTACACCGACAGGACCACTACCTGGACCTCCGCCACCATGTGGCGTGGAGAATGTTTTGTGGAGGTTTATGTGCATCACGTCAAAGCCCATATCTCCAGGACGTGCTACACCCAGCATGGGGTTGAGGTTGGCACCGTCATAATACATCAGTCCTCCGCAGTCGTGAACCAGTTGTGCTATCTCCGGAATATTCTTTTCAAATATTCCAAGAGTATTGGGATTTGTCATCATCATAGCAGCCACTTCCTCGCCGCACTCTCCGAGGAGGCGTCGTAGGTCGTTAACATCAACAGTGCCGTCATCCAGGCTCTTTACTTCTACCACGTCTAAACCACATACAGCTGCAGAAGCCGGATTTGTACCGTGTGCGGAGTCAGGTATGAGTACTTTCTTGCGTTTCTCGTCGTTACGATGATTATGATATGCCCGTATCACCATCAAGCCAGTCAGCTCGCCGTGGGCACCGGCAAAGGGATTGAGTGTGAATTCAGAGAGTCCTGTCAGCTCAGCCAGTATCTGTTGCAGATGATAGTAAATTCCCAAAGCATGCTGGCATGTATCTGCAGGCTGTAGCGGATGGAGACTTGCAAATGCTTTCAATGCGGCAATCTCTTCATTGATGATTGGATTATATTTCATTGTGCATGAACCGAGAGGATAGAATCCGTCGTTTACTCCGAAATTATTGTGGCTGAGATTGGTGTAGTGGCGCACCACTGTCAGCTCGTCACATTCCGGCATCTCTGCATCATGCTTGCGACGTAGTGTCTCAGGCAGTTCCACAGTCTTATGCTCAAAGGTGTTCTTTGCTAATGAATAACCTTTACGACCTTTTTTTGAGTGTTCGAAGATAAGGTCACCGTATAGTTTGTTGTTCATATGGATTTTTGATTATTCTGATAATACCTCAATGAGTTCATCTATCTCTTCCCGTGTGCGCTGTTCTGTGACAGCAAACATAATGGTTCTATTATCGATTTTCACACCTGCCAGGAATCCGGCATCGATGCATTCTTCTTGTAGAGCATCTATGTCGCCATCGTAGGTCAGGCAGAACTCATTAAAGAACGGCTGGTTGAATGCCGGCTTGAAATGTTCAGTCTTTAGTAGTTGGTCGTAGAGGTAGTGTGCTCCTGCGTATGATAGTTCGGCGGCATCTTTCAGTCCTTCTTTCCCCATTAGGGACATATAGATGGTGACGTATAGTGCCATCAGACTTTGGTTGGAGCAGATGTTTGATGTGGCTTTCTGTCGGCGGATATGTTGCTCACGTGCCTGCAGGGTCAGCACGAAAGCCCGTTGTCCACGGTTGTCTTTCGTCATACCTACGATACGTCCTGGCATCTTACGCATCAGTTTCTCAGTGCAGCACATATATCCGAGTCCCGGACCTCCGAAGGTCATTGGTATGCCGAGACATTGTGCTTCGCCTACAGCAATGTCTGCACCCCATTCACCTGGTGTCTTCAGTATGGCGAGGTCGGCAGCGATACTATTCATTATGAATAATGCCTTCTGCTCATGACATGCATCGGCCACACCAGTATAGTCTTCCACTATGCCGTAATAGTTTGGCTGTTGCACGATGAGACCTGCCACACCACCTTCCTGAAGTTTCTGTATCATGTCTGTACGGTCGGTAATACCGTTTTTCTGTGCGATATGTCGTATGTCGAATCCGTGCATCTTTGCGTATGTCTCTACTACGCGTGTCACTTTTGGATCAACGGTGTCGCTGATTAGTACGGTAGTGGCTTTCTTCGCCTGTCCGAATGCCATAAGTGCAGCCTCAGCTGTTGCTGTTGCTCCATCATACATCGATGCATTGGAGATGTCCATGCCGGTAAGCTCAGCCATCATAGACTGGTATTCGAAGATGTAATGCAGCGTACCTTGTGATATTTCAGCCTGATAGGGAGTGTAGCTCGTGAGAAATTCTGAGCGTTCTACAAGGTTCTGCACTACCGATGGAGAGTAGTGGTCGTAGCATCCTGCTCCAGCGAAGCATGTCAGCTGTGGGGTGAGCATCGGATCGGTAATCTTATCGAAGAATGCTCTGACCTCTGTTTCGCTCATCTCACTGGTCAACTCGTAGTCACGGTTGAACTTCAGGCGGTCGGGCACATCGGCATACAAGGCATTAACAGAGTTGACGCCCACCGTGGCGAGCATCTGTTGGATATCCTCCTCTGTGTGGGGTAAGTATTTGAACCTCATAACTATTTCTCGCAGAAAGCAGTGTAAGCATCAGCGTCCATCAGGTTGTCGAGCTCTGTCTTGTCGGATAGCTCCACCTTGATAATCCAGTTCTCAAAAGCATCCTGGTTAATCAGCTCCGGTGCATCCTCAAGAGCTTCGTTGACCTCTACCACCACACCGCTGACGGGTGAGATCAGGTCACTGGCAGCCTTGACACTTTCCACAGCACCAAATTCTTCGCCAGCCTCCACCTCGTCGTCAACCTCCGGCATATCAACATATACCACATTTCCCAGAGCATGTTGTGCGTAGTCAGTAATACCAATGAAGCCGTAGTCGCCTTCAATCTTCACAAATTCATGTGACTCTGTGTAGTAGAGTCCCTCAATTACTTTTGACATAAAAATGAAGCCCCCCTCATATCCCCCCATATGGGAGGAGGCCACATAGGAGCTTGGGCCTTATTGTTAAATTTATTTATTCCTAATTATTCCTATATTTCATTCGGAACCTGTTACGTGAGGTGGGAATGGCACCTACTTCTTATAACTTTTGTTATAGAACTGCTTCTTGACAACCTTGCCGGGGAATGTCTTCTTGCGTATTTGTATTTCAAGTTCCGTGTCAAGTTTTGCATATTCGGCATCAATGAGAGCCATACAGACGCTTTTGTCTACGGAGATACAATGGTAGCCTGTTGTCACGGTACCTATCGCTTTACCGTCTTTCAGTACGGTATATCCGTGACGGGGAATCGCTCTGTCGTTCAGCTCTATCCCAACAACTCTCTGTTGTATGCCTTCAGTTTTTTGTTTCAGCAGAGCCTCTTTGCCGATGAACTCCTCTTTGTTAAGTTTCACGAAGAAGCCTAATCCAGCCATAATAGGGGAGATGTCTGCCGATAACTCATCACCATAAAGAGGCAATCCTACCTCGAAACGCAATGTGTCTCTACAGCCGAGGCCGCAAGGTTGCACTCCTGCTTCTATCAGTTTGTCCCATGATGCGCGGATGAAATCGTGAGAGGCATAGATCTCGAAACCGTCTTCACCAGTATAGCCCGTACGACTTACGATGGTGTCGTGTGGCTCGTTGTTGTCTATGGTCTTGCATGTGTAGAATACCATTTCGCTGCACGGGATATTCAGTACCGTTTCCATTATCGATTCACTGTCCGGTCCCTGGATGGCCAGTTGACCGTAGAAGTCTGATAGATGGTCTAATTCGATGTCAAAGCCATTCGTTTGATGACGCATCCATTCTACATCCTTATCTATATTGGCGGCATTGATGACGAGGAAGAAGGTGTTCTCCTTCATCTTATATACCAGTAGGTCATCGACAGTACCGCCATTTTCATAGCACATCATACCATAGTACACCTTACCATTCGGAGCATTTGTAATGTCGTTGGTGAAGATGTGGTTTACATAACGTTCTGCATCATGACCAGTGATGAGTACTTCCCCCATATGGCTGACATCAAAGACACCACATTTCGAACGCACGGCGGTATGCTCGTCAGTAATATTTGAATACTGTATGGGCATATCGAAGCCTGCAAAGGGGGTCATTAGCGCTCCGAGAGCTACGTGCTTGTCATGTAGGCAAGTGGTTTTAACTTCCATTTGATTGGTTCTTAAATTGGTATATGAATTCTTTTTGCAAATAGCCTTGTTCTATCTCTTCCGCAGCAACAATTTCCTCTATTGTTACTTGTCGGCTGCTGGTGCACAACGTCTGCCTGATGAAGTCTTTCACTTCGTCAAGTGTCATCGTCGTGTGCTCCTTCAGTAATGTGATGCGTTGTCTCACGCTTTGTATGCCTTTTGCCTGCAATTTGTGCACACCGGGTGTTATGGCGTTGAGCATGTGCTCCATATTGGTGTCATAAAGTAATGTACCATGTACGATACTCCCTCCAGGCAGATGGTAGCATGCTGTGCCGCTCACTTTCCGCTCGCCTATCAAGATATCGTTGTGTTGGTTGCTTACGGCACTAATCCCCATTTTGTGGAGCACCAGCAGCATCATGTTGATGAATTTGTTGAATGCAAGGTTTACGTTATCGTCGTGTGTCACTAATGACAGCATCACATTCTGCATATCGGCATAGACACAACCGCCTCCGCTTTTACGACGATACACCTGTATGTTGTTTTGTTGACAATAGTCTATATTAACTTCGTTTTCAAGGAGTTGGTTTCGTCCGAAAATAACCGTGGGCTTTACTTGCCACATAAAGAAGCAATCATCGTCACCAATGGTACGTGCCACATATTCTTCCATCGCCAGATAGAAGGGTAGTGGTTTCATAGTTGAGAGGGACAAATCTAAGTATTGCATCTTTTTTGTTATTCCTTGCAAAGATAAACAATTCACCAATATATCCGCAATGAAAACGACTATTTTTTTTAGTACAATTAAAAAGTGCTGAAAAGTTTTGTTTTATTTGATTTCAGAGTGTAATTTTGTCGATTAATATAACGGCTGAAATGACAAAGAAAGGATTGGTATTAGAGGGAGGAGCTCTCCGTGGATTATTCTCCGCTGGTGTCATGGATGTGCTGATGGAGCACAATATAGACTTCGATGGTGTCATAGGCGTGTCGGCAGGTGCTGCCTTCGGTTGTAACTATAAGTCACGACAGCCTGGACGTGTAATCCGTTATAACAAGCGACTGGCTCACGACTGGCGCTATTGCAGCGTGCGCTCGTTGTTCACCACAGGTGACTTGTTCGGGGGCGAATTCTGCTACCATTATATGCCTGAGCATATCGATGTCTTCAACCAGGGAGCGTTTAATGCCAATCCTATGGAGTTCGTAGTGGTATGCGTCAATGTGGAGACAGGCGAACCTGTCTATAAGCATCTCATGCATTATGACTATGCTACGTGCGAATATATACGTGCATCGGCCTCTATGCCGTTGGTGGCCAAGATAGTGGAGCTCGATGGCAGGAAACTGTTGGACGGTGGCATTGCGGATTCTATTCCGCTGGCTTATTTTCAACAGATTGGTTATGAGAAGAATCTTGTCATCGTCACTCAGGCACAGGACTACAGAAAGTCACATAGTCGACTGACACCACTGTTGAAGCTCGGATTACGGAAATACCCTAACCTCATTCATGCTTTCGATACTCGTTACATCATGTATAATAAACAACTGGAGTTTCTGGCGGAGCAGGAGAGGGCAGGGAAAGCCTTTGTGGTGAGACCGCCGGAGAAACTGCCGATAAACCATATCTGTCATGATCCCGATGTGATGCAGCAGGTTTATGACACGGGCAGGGAAACAGCACTCGGACAGCTGGATGACATAAAAGCATTTCTTGAACTATGAGAACAGTACGCGACATAATAATAGGTGTAGTATTCGGTGGAGCCGTAGCCTTTGGAGGAGTGTGGCTGTATTATCAGTATCACGACTATAAAGAGGAGATAGCTGAGGCTAAACGTATAAAGAATGAGGCACGAAAGGCGCATCGTGATTCACTTATGCAGATAAGGAAGAATCAGGAGGAGTCGCTGATAGCTGAGAACGACAAGGAGATACGACAGAAGGTAGTGATTCGTTTCCTGACGGAATTCTACGAGAATGCGTTCTTTGCCGACAAGGCTTCTGCGAATAGTTACAGGTGTAACCTTACAGACAACTGTCTGAGAAAGCTGCAGGGAACGAATGACGATGGCAGTCCCAATGGTCATTTGGCATGGAACCGTTTCTTGTCTGGTTCGGAAAAACCGGACATACGGAGTCTTCGCCGCTTCTTCCGTATTACCCCAGAGGAAGACGGTTGGTATAGGGTACATCTCGTAGAGGGCGGTATCACTACATATCGCCATCTAAAAATAGTACTAAAAGGCAATCAAATCCTCATCGATGACATGAAATAAAAAAACATAAACCATACCTTAACTATGAAACAAACCAAAATAGTATGTTCGATTAGTGACCGCCGATGCAGTCAGGACTTCCTGCGTAAGCTATTCTTTGCAGGAATGAATGTAGTACGCATGAATACGGCTCATGCCACCCCCGATGGCATACGTGAGATAATCCGCAACACACGCGCTGTGTCACCGCATATCGGTATCCTTATAGATACAAAGGGACCGGAGGTGCGTACCACAGGACTGGTGGAGAAGTACCGCGAGATGGGTATCGCATATAAGATAGGCGACGTAGTGAAGATTTTCGGACGTCCGGAAATGGATTCTTCACATGACATCGTGAACCTCTCATATGTGGATATTACGAAGGACGTGCAGGTTGGCGACCATTTGCTCTTTGACGACGGAGCCCTCGATATGCTTGTTATGGAGAATACGGGTCCAATGCTTGTGGCACGCGTGGAGAACGATGGTGTGCTTGGGGCACATAAGAGTGTAAACGTACCAGGACGACATATCGATCTGCCGGCTCTTACTGAGAAGGACAAGAAAAACATCCTCCTCGCTATAGAAGAGGACATTGACTTCATTGCTCACTCTTTCGTACGTTCTGCATCTGATGTGAAGGCTGTGCAACAGATTCTTGATGAGCACCATAGTGATATCAAGATTATCTCGAAGATAGAAAATCAGGAAGGTGTTGACAATATTGATGAGATTATAGAGGCCAGTTACGGTATTATGATAGCACGTGGTGACCTTGGCATCGAAGTACCGTTAGAGCGTATTCCTGGCATTCAGCGTGACCTTATTAATAAATGTATACGCACGAAGAAACCTGTGATCGTGGCAACACAGATGCTCCACACTATGATCAATAATCCGCGACCTACACGTGCTGAAGTTACCGACATTGCCAATGCTATCTATATGCGTACCGATGCATTGATGCTCTCCGGTGAGACGGCAAGCGGAAAGTATCCTGTAGAGGCTGTTGAAACGATGTCGCAGATTGCTGAGCAGGCAGAGATTGATGCACATACGCAGGGACATGTCGTTCATCCGTTATATGATGGTATTGAGCAGCGCGAATACCTTGCTAAATGTGCTATCGAGGCAACGGAATATCTTGGTGTCAAAGGTATCATTACTGATAGTAAGACAGGACAGACAGCACGCCATCTGTCTGCATTCCGCGGCCCTACGCCAATCCTTGCCATCTGTTTGATGGACAAGACACAACGCTGGCTCAACCTCAGCTATGGAGTCATCCCTGTACTGCAGAAACAGAAGGTGAGTGCCGGATACCAGTTCTTTGCAGCTATTCGTATGCTCAAACAAAAAGGCTATGTCGGAATGGAGGATAAGATAGCGTACCTTAGTGGAACCTTCGACGGAAAGGGTAACACCACGTTGCTTGAGATTAATAAGATTTGTGACATCTTCGACAATAACTACCGTTTCCATGTGTCTGAAAAATGACACCGGACGGGCACCATTTGAGTGGCGTAAGAAAAGTCTAAATAACAAAAGCCTCGCATATGCGAGGCTTTTGTTATTATTGCATCCACGATGGATACTCTTTTACTGAATCTTTATCTTGTCTACGCGACGCTGATGGCGTGCACCTTCAAACGTAGCACTGAAGAATGCATCGAGAATCTTGCCGCATGTTTTGTTGTCGATGAAGCGACCAGGCAGTACGATGCAGTTGGCATCGTTGTGCTGACGGATGAGCTCAGCAACGTCCTTGTTCCATACCAGACCGGCACGCACATTTTGGTGCTTGTTCAAGGTGATGGCCATACCTTCACCACTACCGCAGATAGCGATGCCTGGATAGATGTCGCCGCTTTCTATGCCTTCTGCCAGAGCATGGGCATAGTCAGGATAGTCAACGCTGATGTCACTATTGGTACCGAAGTCCTCTACTGGGTATCCCTTCTCTTCGAGATACTGCATTACGTACTGCTTTAACGGATAGCCAGCGTGATCGCTGGCAACTCCAACTTTCTTTACTTCCATAAGCTTAAATCGTTTTAGTGCCCTCCCCATAAATTGGGGAGGGGGAAATCTTTATAACATTGCTTTTACTTGCTTATATACATTCTCTGCTGTGTAGCCGAGTTTCTCATCGAGAACCTTGTATGGTGCTGAGAAACCGAAGCTTGGCATACCCCAGATTTTACCGTTGGCACCAACGAGTCCTTCAAGGGTGACAGGCAGTCCGGCTGTCATACCGAATATCTTGGCTCCTGCAGGGATGACACTCTCCTGATATTCCTTCGGCTGCTGACGGAACAGTCCTTCTGACGGTGCGCTGACAATGCGTACCTTAATACCGTCCTTACGGAGCAGTTCTGCGCCGGCAACGAGTGTGGACACCTCTGAGCCGCTGGCGAGGAGGAGGATATCGAAGTCGGCATCGCTTCCTGCTACGACATATGCACCCTTGCGTGCTTGCTCGTAGTCATTGCCTGTTGGTAGCTTGGCGATGTTCTGACGTGAGAATATGAGTGCCGTAGGTGTCTCCATATTTTCCATAGCCATTGCCCAGCATACCGTTGTCTCATCGGCATCAGCAGGACGGAACACGCGGATGGAGTCTTTGCCGTGATGGTTCTTTAGCTTCTCCATCAGACGAATCTGTGCTTCTTGCTCTACAGGCTCGTGGGTAGGACCGTCTTCACCCACGCGGAACGCATCGTGTGTCCAGATAAATTTGATAGGTACTTCCATCAAGGCTGCCATACGGGCTGCCGGTTTCATATAGTCGGAGAATACAAAGAATGTACCACATGCAGGGATGACGCCACCATGCAGATACATACCGATGCACATACATGCCATAGTGAGCTCCGCAACACCAGCCTGGAAGAATGCGCCCTCGAAATCATTGCGAACGATACTCTTAGTTTTCTTTAGGAAACCGTCAGTCTTATCGGAGTTGCTGAGGTCGGCAGATGCGCAAATCATGTTCGGTACCTGCTCAGCAAGTACTGATAGGCATGCTGCGCTGGCAGCGCGTGTTGCTGCACCCTCTTTCTGTATGCATACACTCCAGTCAACTTTCGGTGCGTTACCGCTAAACCATTCTTTTTTCAGAGCTGCTTTTTCTGGGTTTGCTTTTGCCCATTCTGCCTCTGCAGCCTTGCGTTCAGCAACAATCTTTGTTAGTTCTTCACGGCGGCGAGCATATAGCTCAGCAACTTCCGGGAAGATTTGGAAAGGATTCTCAGGGTCAGCACCAAGAGCTTTCATAGTGTTGATATATGCATCGCCACCGAGTGGTGCTCCGTGAGTATCGATGCATGCCTCATAGCTGGTGCCGTCGGCACGCAGGGCACCCTTACCCATAATTGTTTTACCGATGATAATGGTTGGACGCTCTGTCTCTTTCTGTGCCTCAATGAGAGCGGCACGGATCTCATCTACATCATTACCGTTGCATGTCAGTACGTTCCATCCCCATGCCTTGTATTTTGCTGCTGTGTCCTCGCTCATCACGACCTTTGTTTCCGTAGAAAGCTGAATGTCGTTGGAGTCGTAGAACATAATGAGGTTGCTCAATCCGAGGTTGCCGGCGATGCGTCCTGTACCCTGTGATATCTCTTCTTCTACACCGCCATCGCTAATGTAAGCATATATCTTATGCTGCATAACTTCCTTACCTAGACGAGCAGCGAGGAATTTCTCTGCTACAGCGGCTCCGGCTGCGAATGTGTGTCCTTGTCCTAATGGACCGCTGGTATTCTCGATGCCACGCTTCAGGTCGCGTTCCGGATGTCCTGGGGTCGGGGAGTCCCATTGACGGAATTCCTTCAGTTCGTCGAGGGTGAAGAATCCCTGAAGTGCCAATGCCGAATAGAGCATCGGTGACATGTGACCGGGATCAAGGAAGAAACGGTCGCGGCCTGCCCATGTGGGGTCTGTAGGGTCGTAAACAAGGAACTCGGA
The DNA here is from genome assembly GCA_017617725.1 of Prevotella sp. Lineage (GTDB taxonomy): Bacteria > Bacteroidota > Bacteroidia > Bacteroidales > Bacteroidaceae > Prevotella. The sequence continues at coordinate 15,904 of JAFZVR010000003.1, read as the reverse complement.
GAACAATACATTGATGAAGTCTGCTCCACCCATAGCTCCACCTGGATGTCCAGACTTGGCTTTCTCAACCATTGATGCTGCCAGAATACGAATATTATTTGCAGCACGAGTCATTAGTTTGTTGTCATTCATAGTAGTTATATTTAATTATTTCAGTATTTCTACTTGATACATCTGTTATTGGAATGCAAACAAAATCTGTTTGAATGCAAAGATAGTCTTAAATGCTAACTTTACAAAGAATAATCATTGGATTTTTTCTTTTTGTTGTTGTTTTTATGTTTTTTTCCAATTGGAGATACCTCAACCTTTGCCCTTCCGTGTTTTATAATTCCCAAATCGTGTGCTGCGCGCTGTGACAGGTCGATGATGTAACCCTTAACAAACGGTCCTCTGTCAATGACAGTTACAACTACTGTCTTGCCCGTTGAGAGGTTTTTAACCTGCAACTTTGTGCCAAAGGGGTGGGTTTTGTGCGCACATACAAAAGCATTATTGTCCAAACGCTGTCCGCTAGCGGTCTTAGTGCCATTGAATTTCTGTGCATAGTAAGTGGCATAGCCTCGTTGCTGTGCCATTGACACCAACGAATTGGATAATAATAAAAGGATGAGAATAGTTGTTTTCATAGTGACATAGACAAAGGTTATTATGATGTTCGTGTGGAAAAAACGTGCGAGAAGCAGTAACGGTTGCCCTCGCACGTTTGCCTATATGTGATTATAGGATGTTAGTGTCAGCAAACCTTGTGTGAGCCCTGTCCTATAACTACGTCAATGACCTTTGGAAGCTTGTTATATTTCTCTGCGAACTTCTTTTTTGCTGTCATAATGAATTCTTCGTAGAGTTCGTCCTTGACGAGGTTGATGGTGCAACCGCCGAAACCGCCACCCATGATGCGTGAACCAGTAACGCCACACTCCTTAGCAATATCGTTGAGGAAATCAAGCTCCTCACAGCTTACCTCATACTCCTTACTAAGGCCATAGTGTGTCTCATACATTTTCTTTCCAACAGTTTCGTAGTCACCAGCATTCAAGGCATCGCATACTGCGAGTACTCGGTCTTTCTCACCTAATACGAAGTGTGCACGACTGTAGTCTTCTTCACCAACCTCAGCACGTACCTCATCGAGCTGCTCCCATGTGCAGTCGCGTAGGGTCTCGAATGTTGCCTCAGGATGTTTTGCAGCGATATGCTTAACAACATTCTCGCATGAGTTGCGGCGGTCGTTGTATGGTGAGCCGGCAAGCTCGTGTTTTACGCAAGAGTTGATAAGAACCAGCTTGTAGCCTTCCGGCTTGAACGGGAAATATTCGAACTCGCGGCTACGGCAGTCGAGGCGCATGAGCTTACCCTCCTCACCGAATACACTTGCGAACTGGTCCATGATGCCGCAGTTGACACCACAGTAGTTGTGCTCTGTAGCCTGTCCGGCAAGAACCATATCCCACTTGCTGACCTTATTGTCGCCGAAGAGGTCGTTCAGACCGCATGCAAAGCAACTCTCCATAGCTGCTGATGATGACATTCCTGCGCCCAGAGGCACATCACCAGCAAAGGCGATATTGAATCCCTTTACAGGTACACCGAGCTTCTGCATCTCCTTGGCGATACCGAATATATAACGTGCCCATGAGGTGCGTGGCCCCTTCTCATCGTTGAGATGGAAGTCAACACGGTCCTTGAGGTCTATGGCATAGCACATTATCATGTCTTCTGTACCATTGACACGCATCTCTGCTGTAATACCGCAGTTTACTGCGCCTGGAAACACGAAGCCACCATTATAATCGGTGTGTTCGCCAATAAGATTAATACGCCCAGGTGAAAAATATATGTTTCCAGTCTTTCCATCGAAATGCTTGATGAAACGACGTCTTACTTCTTCAATTGCAATCATATTCTTAAATAATTTGTTTTTAGTTATATAAATTATACAGGGATATCCTTGTTAACGTTCTTTGAACCAATTAGTGCATAGTAACACATGTATGCCATTGCTGCTAATGGAACAAAGTATGATGTCATATAAGTAGTATTGTCAGCAAGGAAATTCTGTATCAATGGCAAAACGCCACCACCTACAACCATCATCATGAAGATACCTGATGCAGCTGCAGTATATTTACCTAAGCCCTCAGTAGCAAGATTGAAGATACTTGCCCACATGATAGATGTGCAGAGACCACAGAGAACCAGGAACAGAGCTGCAATAGGAACGGTGACAGTCTCAAATGCTGATCCTGTGAATACTGGCATTGATACAGATGAGCTTTTACCCAGAAACATCGCTAATACGATGAAAACCATACCTGCGATAGTAGTGACGGTCATCATCATCTTACTTGACACCTTGTCGGCAATGAAACTGGAACACATACGTCCTACGAGCATCAGTAGCCAGTATGTAGCAGCAACAGAACCAGCGATAGCAGCTGCGTTACCGGTGAGTCCGCCACCAGCTTCTGATGTGTCAGAGAGATAGAAAATCATTGTACCAGGAATACCGACCTCTACTCCCACATATACAAAGATAGCGATAGTTCCCAATACGAAATGACGGAATGACCATGGGCTGTGTTCAAAGACGGTGTCGGCTGTCGTCTTACCCATCTCTGGGTCACTGATCGGTATGAAACAGAGTACTATGAACGCTGCAGCAAATACAGCCATTGCAATGTACATTACAGGATTGACATCGGTAAATGTTGCTTTTGCAGCATCGCCGATGAGTGCACCGACGAATAACGGTGTGAGTGTTCCTGATAATGAATTCAGTGTACCACCGATGAGGTTCAGCTGATTACCGCGGTTGCCGCCACCACCCAAGAGGTTGAGCATTGGATTGACAACGGTATTGAGCATACATACGGAGAAACCTGCGATGAAGGCACCTAACAGATATATGACAAACCCCGGTACGCCAACAACAAATCCAGAGATAAATTGTACGAAGACACCAACGAAACCTGTGCCGATACCGGCTAAGGCAGTCTTTTTATATCCAATTTTCGTCAACAGTTTGCCAGCTGGAATACCCATGAAGAGATAAGCCAGGAAGTTCATGGCGTTACCTAACATTCCTACTGCATTAGAACCCTCGAATGCTCCTTTCCATATAACACCGATAGGAGCTGCCAGATTTGTAACAAACGAAATCATGGCATAAAGGAACATCATCGTTATAATAGCGATGATACTTCCGTTTTGTTTATTATTTCCCATTGTTTAGAGTTTTGTGTATTATGATTCAGATATTTGTCAGATTGCTTAAATAGTTATTTTACACCGAAGCGATAGACGGTCTTTTGGGTGTACTTCCTTCCCGGTTCCAAGATAACAGATGGGAAGTAAGGACGGTTAGGACTGTCTGGGAAATGCTGGCATTCGAAACAAACAGCCGACCGGCGTGGGAAGGTGGCCCCATGCTGTCCTTTGTAGCCGTCTGCCCAGTTGTCAGAGTAGAGTTGCATTCCTGGCTCTGTGGTATATACGTCCATCGTTCTACCACTAACAGGCTCTTCCAGGCGTGCTGCAAAACTGAGTTCGCCCTCTTCTTTCTTGTTGAGTACGTAGCAATGGTCATAGCCGGCACCGTTCTTTATCTGCTCGTTGTCAGCATTGATATCCTGTCCTACGGGTTTTGCCGTGCGAAAATCAAATGGTGTGCCTTCAACCTTCAGAATCTCACCTGTCGGGATGGAGTTCTCGTCTATTGGCAAATAGAAATCAGCATTGATTTCACATATCTGGTCGTCAACAACTGGGGTGGGGTTGGCTATACCTTGAAGACTGAAGAAAGCGTGATGAGTAACATTTATGATGGTTTTCTTGTTGCTCATTGCCTGGTACTTTATTACAAGTTCATTGTCGTCAGTGAAAGTGTAGGCCACCCAAATCTCAACTTCGCCTGTGAAGCCTTCTTCTCCGTAGGAGCTGATATACTTTAGTACAACAGCGTGGTCGCTTACCTGATTAGCTTCCCATACACGGGCATGGAAACCTGTAGGTCCTCCATGTAGCGCGTTAGGACCGTTGTTGATGGCCAACTGGTACTCTTTGCCATTAAGTTGGAAGCGACCCTCCTTGATGCGGTTGCCGTAGCGACCGATAAGTGTTGAAAGGAAAGGCTCCGGAGAGTTGATTACATCTTGGATATTGTCATGTCCTTGAATGACATTGGCGATGTTGCCGTTTTTATCAGGAACCATAATGGCAACGATGGCCCCACCATAATTGGTAACGGCGACTTCGTTGCCACAACTATTTTTCAGAATGTATAAATCGGTATTTTTTCCGTTGATAGTGGTTTGAAAATCCTCTCTTCTCAAACCACAGAGGTTTTCTGTCTCCAAAGTACTCATAAAACTATAGTTTATATTGTATGTAATAGATTTCTGCAAAGATAGCGATTAATGACTATTATAACAAACATAACGAGTAAAAAAGAAACAATGGTAAGTTAAAAACACTTAAACAGGAGGTCGGCAACGATGTAGCTACTGCCACCGATAAAAATAAAATCAGAGGGAGATGCATCGCGTATGGCAGCTGTATAGGCATCTGCAACGGTAGCATATGCTGTTCCGTTGAGGTTATGGTAGCGTCCTTTCTGTGCCACGGTGTCTGTTGGAATTGCCCTGTGGTTGTCGGCTTGTGTCCAATAGTATACGGCATTTTTGGGCAGGAGTGACATCACACTGTCGATATCTTTGTCGTCCACCATTCCGAATACTATGCGTAACTGCTTGCATGGTTGTGCTTTAATCTGTTTGTGGAGATATTGCCAGCCTCCCAAATTATGTCCAGTATCGCATATTACCAGCGGCTCTTTTCGTAATGTCTGCCAGCGTCCCATTAATCCTGTGTTCTCAACGACTTTAGCAAAACCACGTTCTATTATGTGAGGTTCGAAGTTTGATGCTCCTAACGTCGAAGCAAGTCTCTCCAGTGCTACCATAATAGTTTGTTTGTTTTTCTTCTGATAGTCGCCCTTTAGCTCAAACTCAATGTCATTGCCCAGTTCTTCTTCGTCTTGTGCAAAATAGATGGGGGCATGCATCTCTTGTGCTTTTGCTTGGAAGACAGGACGTGTCTCATCTGTATATTCCCCTATGACAACAGGCACACCTGGTTTGATGATTCCTGCTTTCTCTGCGGCAATTTTTGCTAATGTGGCGCCAAGAAATCCTGTGTGGTCGAAAGAAATGTTGGTAATAACGGATAGGATAGGGGTGATAATATTTGTGCAGTCGAGGCGTCCGCCAAGTCCAACCTCTATCACAGCGATATCTACTTTCTGTTCTGCAAAATATTTAAAGGCGAGGGCCGTAGTCAGTTCGAAGAAGGAGGGATATAGTCGTTTGGGGGATTGGTCGTTTAGTCGTTTGGTTGCAGCCTGTGATGGGGTAATTTCGTTCCATTGAATGAAATCTGAAACGAAGCGAACAACATATGCTTCGCTGATACACAGTCCGTTAACACGTATTCGTTCACGGAAATCTACAAGGTGTGGAGAAGTGTATAATCCCACTTTGTACCCCGCCTCTTGCAATATAGAGGCAATGGTGTGGGAGCATGAGCCCTTGCCGTTTGTGCCTGCTACATGAATGGTCTTGAAGAGCCTGTGCGGATGTCCGAAATACTCGTCTAAGGCAATTGTGTTTTCCAAGCCTTCCTTATAAGCAGAAGCACCCACATGTTCGAAAACAGGGGTGCTATTGTATAGATAGTCGATTACTTCTTTGTATGTCATTATGAAGGAGCCTTAGGGATTGTGAGGACATTTTAGCTATGAGAAATAGTTACGGAATTTTTTGAAGATGCTCTGCTTCGTTGCGGCATCACCCTTGAAGTTGTCACTGTTCCTGAACTTTTCTATTGCATCATGTTCGTCTTTGGATAATGTCTTTGGCACGTAGACACTGATATTTACAATCAGGTCACCCTGACTGTTGCCGTAGCCGCGTACTGGCATCAAACCTTTGTTACGCAGGCGCAAGGTCTTCCCTGGCTGTGTTCCCGGTTCAATTTTTATCTTTACGTTACTACCGTCGATAGTCGGAATTTCTACATTGCCACCCAGTGTAGCTGTTGGGAAGTCGAGCAGGAGGTTGTATAGGAGGTTATTGCCGTCGCGCAGGAAGGTTTCGTTAGGTTCTTCCCTTATAAATACCTGTATATCGCCAGTAATACCATTATGCTTGCCGGCATTACCTTTGCCCGGTACATTTACGACCATCCCCTCTGCAACACCGGCAGGGATATTGATTTCAACCACTTCTTCACCTTTTACGATGCCTTCGCCGTGACAATGGTGACATTTGTTCTTTATGATTTTTCCTTCTCCACCGCATACATGACATGTTGTCTGTGTCTGCATCATACCAAAGATGCTCTGTTGGGTACGTATCTCCATACCGGAGCCGTGGCAGTTGGGACAGGTTTCACTGCCGCTCCCGTTTTCTGCTCCTGTTCCGTGACAGTGTTCGCATTTGACATCCTTGCGTACCTTGAACTTCTTTGTTACACCAGTAGCTATCTCCTGTAGTGTAAGTTTCACAGTCAAGCGCAGGTCTGCACCGCGATATTGTGCTGGCTGGCGTTGACCGCCTCCGCCACCAAAACCGCTAAAGCCGCCGTGACCACCGAATACATCTCCAAACATAGAGAAGATGTCATCCATAGAGAAGCCGCCACCGAAGCCGCCACCGAAGCCACCAGCTCCACCTTGCATGCCTGCAAAACCAAATTGGTCGTATGTCTGGCGTTTCTGTGGGTCGTGAAGAACATCGTAGGCTTCTGCTGCCTCCTTGAATTTCTCTTCGGCTTCCTTATCGTCAGGATTGCGGTCAGGATGATATTTGATGGCTATCTTCCTGTACGCTTTCTTTATCTCGTCTTCTGTGGCATCTTTCTTGACGCCCAGAACCTCGTAGTAGTCTCTCTTCTGTGCCATATTCCTATGCTCTATAGTCTCTTAACACTCAACACTCAGCTCTTATTGTCCAACTGCCACTTTGGCATGTCGTATCACTTTGTCGTTGAGAGTATAGCCAGTTTGCACACAGTCAATGATTTTTCCCTTCTTGTCATCTCCCATGCCGGGCACCATCGCTATTGCTTCGTGGTAGTCAACGTCAAAGTCTGCATCATCAGTCTCTATTTTCTTCACTCCAAGTCCTTCGAGTGTTTTTTTGAATTTATGGAAAATCAATTCCATTCCTTCTTTTATTGCTGCAGCATCTTCATTTTTATCTGCTATAGCACGCTCAAAGTCGTCTAAGACAGGCAGTACAGCGGTGATAGTCTTCTCACCGCCATTAAGAATAAGTTCCGTTTTCTCCTTGAGGGTACGTTTCTTGTAATTCTCAAACTCTGCTACGGTGCGCAGCAACTGGTCGCGCAGTTTCTCGTTTTCTTCCTGCGCAGCCTCCAACGGATCTTTCTCATCTGTATTCTCCGAATTCTCCGTGTTCTCAGGGCTATCCGAGTTTTCTGGATTATTTTCCTGAATGGGATTCTCGGTTGTTTCTTCGATATTTATATCTTTTTCCTTACTCATGGTTCCTTCTTTTTAATATTCTTAATATCCTTAGGGTCATTACAGTCTTTAACGACCTTATTCATCATGTTAAGAACAAATATCGTGCCAAATATTCACTGCTAATTAACTATACATCTTTTCTTTCTGAGCCTTTATGGTCTCATCATAGATATAGTCGTCATAGGTCATCAGTTTGTCGATAGTTCCTTGTGGTGTCAGTTCTATGATACGATCGGCAACGGTATTGATGAACTCATGGTCATGGGAAGCAAACAGAATATTACCCTTGAAGCCAATGAGGTTGTTGTTGAATGCCTGAATAGACTCAAGGTCGAGGTGGTTTGTAGGAGTGTCGAGAATAAGGCAGTTGGCATTTTTCAACTGCATGCGTGCTATCATACAACGCATCTTCTCACCTCCAGAAAGGATATTGACTTTCTTCTCGACTTCTTCCTGCTTGAAGAGCATGCGTCCCAAGAAGCCTTTCATTACCACTTCGTTGCCTGTGCCATATTGGCTGAGCCAGTCAACAAGGTTAAGGTCGCTTTTGAAGAACTCTGTGTTGTCGAGTGGGAGATAGGCAGTAGTAATGGTGACACCCCATTTGAATGTACCAGCATCAGCCTCACGATTGCCGTTGATAATCTCAAACAGTGCTGTCATAGCCTTGGGATTATGTGACAGGAAGACAGTCTTTTGTCCTTTCTCTATATTGAACGATACATTGTCGAAGAGTACCGTTCCGTCGGTATCAACAGACTTCAGACATTCTACTTCAAGAATCTGGTTTCCCGGTTCCCGATCCATGGTAAATATGATACCTGGATATTTACGTGTTGATGGTGTAATCTGCTCCACATTCAGCTTCTCCAGCATTTTCTTACGACTGGTAGTCTGTTTTGACTTTGCAACATTGGCAGAGAAACGACGGATGAATTCCTCCAGCTGTTTACGTTTTTCGTCGGCTTTCAGTTTCTGGTTCTGTGCCTGACGCAACGCCAGCTGTGATGACTCATACCAGAAAGAGTAGTTACCAGAGAATACGGTAACCTTTCCAAAGTCGATATCTACGGTTTGAGTAGAAACAGCATCAAGGAAGTGACGGTCGTGAGAAACGACGAGCACACACTGCTCCACATTGCTCAGGTATTCCTCTAACCATTGTACCGTATCAAGGTCGAGGTCGTTGGTCGGCTCGTCGAGCAACAGGTTGTCAGGATGTCCGAACAGCGCTTTTGCCAGCATAACACGTACCTTTTCGTTGTTCGACAGCTCTGACATCATCTTATAGTGCTCAGTCTCTTTTACACCGAGGTTCTGCAGCAGCTGTGCAGCCTCGCTTTCTGCTTCCCATCCGTTCATCTCAGCAAATTTCAGCTCCAGGTCGGCAGCACGGTTGCCATCCTCCTCTGTCATCTCCTCTTTAGCATAGAGAGCCTCGCGCTCCTTCATATTATTCCATAGCGGTTGGTGTCCCTGCAGGACAGTGTCCATAACAGAGAAAGCATCATACTTGAAGTGGTCCTGATCAAGCACCGACAGGCGTTCTCCTGGTGCCATCTCCACTGTACCTTTGTTAGGCTCTAATTCTCCACTTATAGCTTTCAGCAACGTAGATTTTCCGGCACCGTTTGCACCGATAACGCCATAAATGTTACCTGCGGTGAACTTGATGTTCACATCTTTGTAAAGTACTCGCTTTCCGAATTGGATAGCCAGATTTGATACTGTTATCATCTTTCCTAATACCTTATTTATATAATGAGGTGCAAAGGTACGAATAAGTGATTGAAAAGCCAAATTTATTTGTGCTTTTCAGGGCATTTTACGCCTACTTTCTTGTTCATATCCTCCATAATGTGTATTTTTGCAGATGGAGTGAAACGACTATTGATGATGGAAAAGAATGTAAGCCTTGATTTGATGGAGTTTGTAGAAACTCAGATATTGCCTCGCTATGTTGCTTTTGACAAAGGACACAACTTGTCGCATGTCAATAGCGTCATAAATAGTTCTCTCTTGCTTGCCAGGAAGTTAGGTGCCGATATCAATATGTCGTATGTCGTGGCAGCCTATCATGACCTTGGATTGGAGGGACCACGTGCCATCCATCATCTTACGAGCGGAAAAATCCTTAATGCCGATGTACGTTTGCGTCGTTGGTTTTCTCCAGAACAGATACGTCTTATGAAGGAAGCGGTAGAAGACCATCGTGCTTCTGCAAGCCATGTGCCACGAAGTATTTATGGCAAGATTGTTGCAGAGGCTGATCGTGACTTAACTCCAGATACTGTATTCCGTCGTACCATTCAGTTTGGACTCAGCCATTATCCTGACAAGAATAAAGAGGAGCATTGGCAACGCTTTGAAGAACACATGGAAAATAAATACTCCACAAATGGCTATATTCGCCTGTGGCTTCCCGATTCACCCAATGCCGATAACTTGAAAATCATCCGTGAAATTATTGCGGACAAGGATGTGTTACGTCATTATTTTCTGCAACTCTACGCAGAAGAGGTGTTGGTAGAGTAGCTTTCATATAGTTCCTTTACACTTAAAGTAGTAGAGGAATGCAACAAAGATGATGATCAGCACGAAAGTGATGATGGTACGTATCAGACAGCTGGCGGCTTTCTTTAACAGTATGAAGCCAATGATTATAGCAACAATGACAGCTGCGTAATAGCTTATATTATCGTAATTCATTTAGAAGAGTGATCTGAAGGATGTTGGTATTGGAGTGTCGAATTCCAAATGCTCATGGGTGATAGGGTGGTAGAAGCACAGTACGTAGGCATGCAAACATAATCTGTGGAGAGGATTATCGCCATTGCCGTATTTGACATCGCCGCATACAGGATGGCCCATATCGGCAGAGTGGACGCGTATCTGGTTTTTACGTCCTGTCTCAAGCTTGAATTCCACTAACGAATGGTTGTCTTTTCTATCGAAGACATGGAAATGGGTAACAGCATATTTGCCGCCATTGTCTGTTGGTGAGGAGTAGGTGACGTATGCCTTATTGTCTTTCAGCCAGTTGGCAACAGTACCGTCGTCTTCCTCCATCTCTCCACTCAACACAGCCACATAACGGCGGTCATAAACAATCTGATGCCAGTTTTTTTCTAAGATTTGTTCTGTCTTCATATCTTTGGCATATACCATAAGACCGCTGGTGTCACGATCCAGACGATGAACGACGTGTGCTCTGCATGCCTGACGGGTCTTATGGAAATAGTCATCGAGAACACTCTTGACATTCAGAGACTTATGGCCTGCTGCCATAGAGAGGATTCCAATGTTTTTCTCTACCACAACAAGATACTGGTCTTCATAGATTATTTTCACGTAGCGGCTCTTGAAAGAATCGTTCTTCTTCGATTTGCTGATGGAAACCGTCATCCCTGGCACTAATACGAAGTCGAACTGTGTCACTACCTTGCCGTCCACTTTTATGCCTCTGCCTTGTAGTGTAGCCTTTACCTTTGTCTTGCTCTGGCCGAGATGTGATAAGAGCCATTCTAATAGCGGTTGCTCGTCTTTCACTACGAGGGTTTCGTATCTTTCGCGATTATATCTGTTCGTTGCCATTCACATTTTTATTTAAATGCAAATATAGTATTTCTATCGTACTCTTGCAAATTCTCATTCATATATTTCGTTTTCTTATGGAATTGAATTATATTTGCAAGGTACAAATGGTATGGTGCAAGGAGCATGATGCTCAATGTTAATAAATAATTTATGATGCAGACAGAGATAAGACAAAATAGTATCAAGGCATGGTTCTTGGCGGCACGTCCCAAGACTCTTACCGGTGCAGCAGTACCAGTGATGATGGGACTGTCCTTAGCGTGGGCTTCGCTCCACTCACAGCCTTCGACCCTCGATCCTCGACCCTCGACCCTTGTCTTTATCCCAGCCATTCTCTGTATTCTCTTTGCTTTCCTTATGCAGATTGATGCTAATTTTGTCAATGACTATTTCGATTGGAAAAAGGGTACTGATGACGAGCATCGTCTGGGGCCACGTAGGGCATGTGCTCAGGGGTGGGTGACACCAAAGGCGATGCTTATTGCAATAGGACTGACAACGGCTGCTGCTTGCATTACTGGGTTGCCGTTAATCTTGTACGGTGGCGTTATGATGCTATGGGTAGGACTTGCATGTGTAGTAGGATGTTTCCTATATACATTGTTGTTATCGTATATAGGTTTAGGTGATATTCTTGTATTGCTGTTTTTTGGCCTCGTTCCCGTGTGCACTACTTTTTATCTCCAGACAGGTACTATAACCCTTGAAGTCTTGGTAGCATCACTTGCTTGTGGATTGGTAATAGACACGCTACTCATAGTGAACAACTATCGTGATCGTGATAATGACAGAAGGGTGGGGAAGCGTACATTGGTAGTACTTATCGGTGAGCAAGCTACGGAATATTTGTATTTCGGTTTAGGTCTGGCAGCATTTCTATTGGGACTCATATTCTTGTTCAAGGGACAATACTTGTCATTTTCGTTACCATTTATCTATTTGATTCTACATGCTTCCACATATAGACAAATGGTGGAAATCAAACACGGCAAGGCATTAAATAATGTCCTTGCCGTGAATGCACGTAATATGTTACTTTATGGATTACTCTTCTCTTTGGGCGTAATCCTTGATACACTTGTCTAAATTAGAAGAAAAGCATACTCAGACCATAAGCCACCAGTGTTGATACCGTGACACAGATGAGACCCGGCATCATAAACGAGTGGTTGAGCAGGTATTTGCCAATGACTGTCGTACCTGAACGGTCGAAGTTCACGGTGGCGATATCTGATGGGTAGTTCGGGATGAAGAAATATCCATAAACAGATGGTAATACACCAAGCAGTACAGGACCAGGAATGCCAAGAGAATATGCAAGTGGCAGCATGGATACTACTACTGCTCCCTGAGAATTGATGAGTACTGAAACTAGGAAGAATACAAAGGCGATGGACCAGTTGTATTTGGCAACGATGTCGCCAAGCATTTCCTGCATGGCACTCGTATAGTTGGAGAAATATGTATCTGCCAACCATGCTATACCGTAGATAGCTACTACAGCAACCATTCCTGACTGCCATACGTTACCACCAACGGCTTTCTTTGGAGCAGCCTTGCAGAAGATAATCATTAGCGCAGCAGCTGAAATCATCACAATCTGGATTACGAGGTTCATAGCCAGCGGTTTCTGGAACATCTCGGTCATACCTTCAACACTTAATTTTGCTTTCACAAGCTGGTCGGCTGTTATGCTAACATCTTGCGTAATGTTCAAAGGTTCAGCACCTTTAATGGCACGAAGTGTATCATAAGCCGGCAGGAGATTCTGGAAGATTGCGAAGAATACGATTACAGCCAATGCACCAAGGAAGATAAATACTGCGTTCTTGGCAGACTGTGGAATCTGTTTGTCGAGAGTTGTAGCTGTACCACCGTAGATATACTCACGCTGAACAGGATCTTGAATTTTTCTTTGGAATTCCGGATCCTTGTCAAGGTCAAGTCCACGCTTATAGCTGGCAGTAGCAGCAGCCATCAATCCGCATAGACATGCAGGGATGGAAATCATCAGTACCTGCGGAATAGTGATTTCGAAATGATTGGCATGTGAGATGGTCACAAAGGCTACAACGGCGGCAGCGATAGGAGAGCAGGTGATACCTACCTGAGAAGCGATAGATGCCACACCGCAGGGACGCTCAGGACGGATACCTTTCTTCAAGGCGATGTCGCATATGATAGGCATCAGGGTGTAGACAACGTGTCCTGTTCCAACAAGCACTGTCAAGAAGAATGTGCAAAGAGGAGCCATGAAAGTGATGCGATCAGGATGTTTGCGCAACATGCGCTCAGCAATCTGAATGAGCCAATCCATACCGCCTGATGCCTGCATGATACCGGCACATGTAACGGCAGCGATGATGATGTAGATAACATCAGTTGGAGGCGTGCCTGGCTGAAGACCAAAACCGAAAACCAAGAGTACCAAACCCAAGCCGGAGATGGCACCAAGAGCCAAACTTCCATAACGAGAGCCTACCCACAACGCTCCGAGAACTATCAGGAGCTGTACGATCATTGATACTGTAATCATAGATGTGAATTATTATAAGGTTAATATTATAAGGTTAAATAAATATTTAATTGAAGAAATTCCAACTTATACCAAAGCGGAATATTCGTTTGTTCATAGGATAGTGCGGAGTGTATATGTAGTTAGAACCAGAACTGTGATTTATATGGCTGAACATAACGAAGAATCGTGCATGTTTCAGATGGAAGTTAGCATAGAGGTTTATGATTGGGTAGTTGCCGGTCTTTACTTTTACGTCGTTATTGGCTTGTACCGCAAACTGCCCAAGAGCAGGACTGTAGTCTGGTGCTTCGTACTTGGTGTAGTAGCGCATGTCAGCACCGAGGTCACATTTCAACACCTTCGCAATGATGAAACGCAAGTACAGATTACTGTATATGTTGAATTTTGGTACAGGCAGTACATCTTCCTTTGTCGACTGCTGATATGTGAAGATATTGTCCCAATGTATAGCACGATACCTGAATTCCTGTTGTAACTGTAATGTGAGGAGTGTGATGGGAGAGCCCTCCTGCCTTGCCTCCGCATCCATATTGGTACGCAGGTAGTCATTGCCGCTCTTTGTCAAATCATACGATTGTGCCAAATATGTGTAGTTCTTAAACTCATCGAAGGCAACGCGCAGGCGTGTCTTTGTCCGTTTCAATGAGAATAGTCCTTCAAGACGAGAGTGTGTGATATTATCAAAGCCGCCATTATCCCACCAGAAATGCTGCGACTGATAGTGGATGTAATAAAACTTTGGAGCGGTATTATGCAAGAATGCTTTCGCAGCCAACTGTACGGTGTCCTTGAACAGTCGGAAATTAAGGTCTGCATCAGCATCAACAGTAAATTCTCCGGCATGCTGGCCTGCTACTGCCATTTCGGCATCCAAGTTATAGTGAAGTAATGTTCCTTGAGTCTTACTGATTCTTCCACCGATAGATACTGTATGCTCATTGAATCCTGTCGTGCCTTGCTCTGCATCCGGTAGGGTAAAACGACGTACAGTATATGATGTAAAGAGTTTAAGCCCGGCTTTGGCATATTTGTTGAATCCTTCCAGCAGAGCCACTGCAAAGGTGTTTTTCATTTGCCAGTGGTCGGTCTTGTCATAGATTTTTCCGTCAGATGTTTCGAAATACTCGTTGAGATAATAGTCCTCTGGCGTCTGGTATGCCTGATATATGCGCCGATACTGATCAAGTGAAATAGTATGAATGAAACTGGTCACAGGTACATATTCGTTCTTTATCCATGCAGTATCTGTTTTTTCCGCCGTTTCTAAAGCCAAAAGGGAATCGGCTTTTTCTTTCGAGTCAACGAGAATACGTGTGGAGTCATTGACGATATCTTTTTTTATTTCTGGAGCATCACCCATGATTCGGGCATCTTCCGGTCGGCCTTCGACCCGTTGTCCGCGGTCGTATTCTTCCTCATCAAATTCCTCGCCGCTACGACGTGCCCTCTCGCGTGCCTTACGTTTCGCTTCAGCTGCTTCGTTTTCTTTCTTCGCCTTGATAGCGAATTTTCGAGCTTCTATTTCTTCCGGTGTCATAGGCACCTTCCTATGGAATCCGAGGCTATAGCGTTGATTCAGGAACAGATGATGATTGTCGTTGCGGTTCCAATTCTGGTCAAGAACAGTAGGTATTTCATCCTCCATAAACTCCTCATTGAAACTTTCTGGATGCGTTATGAAGTCATCATTGGTGATACCGCCACTTTCCGCGACCTTTTGGTGATTCGTCGATGCCCACAAATGTGCTTGATAACGGTCACCTAAGTATGAGCCGTATAGGGTAAAATTGGTCATTGACGTATTCTGATTGACATAGTAGCCGCGACCGTATAGATAGTCGAAATGCATTCCGAAACCTAATCGTTTACCTGCATTTACGGCAAATATTCCCTTGAAATGATCTTCTCCATTAGTACGGTTACCACAGGTGTTAAAGGACATATTGGTAATAGGCGACAGGGTATTGGTGAAATGGAAGTCGCTTAGGTCCTTTACAAAGAAATCGTATGGGTCAAGGAATGAGAATTGAGATTCGTTGTATGGTCTGTCAATGACAATTCTATTGATACGCGGAGAACCGAGATTACCCAAAGTGTTATATTCACCATATTTGCCTGTGGTGAAGATGGAATTCATAAACATATATGACAAAGTGTCGGGCGTTGTATTGGTACGGTCGCCGAACTTTGTGTCTATCGTCCATACTTTAAGTCCACGT
>JAFZVR010000054.1 GCA_017617725.1 Prevotella sp. | reverse complement strand
TGAGGCAGGAGACTCCATCGTTCTCAATGGTAAAGTATTGGAATCACTTAGGTTGACCGAAGGTAATTATAAAGGAGAATTCTGCCATTCATTCTTTCTGCTTACCACAAACAAGAGCAATAGCATATACAGTGAGACCATTAATCCTTTTCAATTAACCTTTGAACTTAGGGACACCATCTCTGTCGATCCAAAAGAACTTAAATACCCTGCTGAGGGTGGCACAGAGAAGGTGATTGTAAATTACGGATCATATAAATATTATGGTTACAAAATCGAGAAAAAAGACACGTCATGGATCAGTGCAGAATACGACAAGAAAGATGGCGTTGGAGTAAAATTTTCCGTAAAACCCAATACAACCACATCGCCCCGTGAGACCACGGTCTATTGTTATGTTTCCAACCAGGAAAAGTCTACCGAAGAACAGCGAGCCTATCTACCAGTCAAGATCATGCAAGCAGCAGCAGAAGCTCCAAGTGTATTCCCCACTGGGCTGACGTTTGAGGCTACAGGCGGCACACAGAGCGTGAAAGTCACCGCAAAAGGCTACACGAAGTTCGGCTTCCACATCGACAAAGAATACACCTCCTGGCTGAAAGGAAAAGCCATCTCGGGTGGTACCGTAGAGATTACCGCCCAACCTAACGACACAGGCAAGGAACGCACAGCAACCATCAAATGTTTCGTTACCAACGTGGATAATGCGACGGATGATCAGAAGGTGTTCATGCCTGTGACAATTGTGCAGAAGGCAGCTGAAGGCCCTACATCCAATACATTCACGGTTACATGGTTTAATTTCGGCCATGCCATCAAATCGAAGACTATATCACTATATGATAAGTATTTCCCCAACGATACTACGATAAGCAGATCAAATACTATTTTTTTCCCAGACCCTGACCAGGATCCTACAATAATGGAAATGTTTAATAAAATGAGTTTCGATGCTACTTTGTCTGGAACCACTGCACATGTAATTGCTGAAACAAGACATAATTATAAAAATAGTTATGGAGAAGACGTCAGCGTAATTCATCAATTCTCTTTTGAAATCGAGAATTTCCCCACTACTGAGAAAACTTTTTATGATTATGAAAGTAATACTTGCATCATTAAGAACCTAAAATACACTACAACGAGTAAAAGTACAGACAGTGAAAGCTATTTTAGCTTTCATGTAACTGACCTGCCAGGAAAAGGTAGCTTCCAAAGGACATCCAATGGATTCAGTTTCCATGCAAGTTTCGGAGGAAAAGAGTCTACTGGCATGAAGTTTCTCGACTTCACCTCCCAGAGTTCAGGGTATGATTCACAAGCACATTACCAAAAGACAGGAAGCCTCATTCATGATGAGGACAACACTGTATTTGTAGAAATAGAGATGGATTTATAGTAGTTAGAACTCCTACGTCCGCAGAACACATGGGAACAATGTGTATATCCAATTGGCGATTATGATGAAAGGAACATATATAGAGGATTAAATAGAACTATGAAGAAAGGAGTTGCATATCGAGTGATGCTGACAGCAGTGCTGTCTTTGACCATCATGACAGCAAGTGCGCAACCAAGGAGTGAGGCTTCTGCTGAGGCCATTGCGCAGAAATTCTTAGGCCAGAGTCAGAAGGCAGGCAAGACGCCACAGATGACGAAGGTGCAGGATGAACAAATCGTTCAGTTTGCCAGAAGCAGGGGCGCGAATCCCCAACAGACCGCCAACAGCTTCTACGTGTATAACGATGAAGCCAATGGTGGCTATGTGGTTGTTTCGGGTGACGAACGGCAGATGGAAGTGTTGGGGTATTCCAACGACGGGACGTTCGATCCGGAGGACATTCCCTGCGGTCTGCGTGTGATGCTGGAGCAATATAGCCAGGAGTACGAATGGCTTCAGGAGCATGGCGACAGTTATAAAGACACAGAGTCATACGACATGCCGGAAAAGGTCTTCTCACGGGGTACCCGGACAGCGATAGGACCGTTGATGAGAACCATGTGGGGACAATCTCCTTATTATAATAATGAATGTCCGACGGATCCAACCACCAACCAAAAATGTATAACGGGTTGCGTGGCGACAGCGATGGCACAGATTATGACGTACTACTGTTATCCATCGGTAGGCCAGGGGCAAAACTCCTACACATCTAATTCTCGCAAGATCAAGCAGAGCATGGACTTCTCTAAGGTAAAATTCGACTGGGGAAACTTGTATACTGGTTACGACAATTCATCTACTAAAGCATCGGTGAATGCCGTAGCTACGTTGATGCATGCCTGTGGTGTCTCTGTCAATATGGACTACAGGAGTTCGAGTTCCAGTGCTAAAACCGCGAACGTGCCGTACGCCATGACACATTATTTTAAGTATGACCGCAGTGCCAGATACTACGACAGGAATTACCATACAGGCGAAGAGTGGGAACAGATCATCCAAGAGGAGTTGTCAGCAGGACGACCCATCCTTTATGCTGGAAGAAGCTATCCTGACAGTAACGGGAACACCTCTGGTCATGCCTTTGTACTAGACGGGATGGACGACGCAGGCTACTATCATTTCAACTGGGGGTGGAGCGGAAGCGAGGACAATTATTTCCGGCTTTCATCACTTACCCCTGGATCACACGTATACACCAATGGCCAGCGGATGGTCTGTCATATATCACCTAATAAAGCTGGAGATCATGAAGATCCCTGGTATGCCAACAAATTCGAATTCAACCCGAACAAATTGGAAATCACCCTTAATAATGTATATTGTTATAGTACAGATGCCACCAGTGAAATTGCTGGTTTTAGCGGCTTTATTGGGTGGGAACTGAAAAATGCCGATACTGGCAAATCAAGTTATGGTTATAATGAGATTTCTGACTTTAAGACATCTATCGGATTTCCGCAATATCATATGTCCGTCAACAGCAAACTGCTCGCAGAAGGCGGTTCGTATCTCCTGTATCCAATCATCCTGGACAAGAGCAAGACTCGGACAACCTATATCCGCACCCAGGGAGGAGAGACGGACTATTATCTGCTACAGGTGAAGAACGGAAAGATACAGGTGACCGTAAAAGGCGATCCCAAGCCTGCCGCCACGACACCGATGGTGGATATTATCAGTGTGACCTGCGACAACACTAACCTGACGAATATGACGAAGAACGACGTGCTGATCCTGCATGGCACCTATAAGAACACGGGCAAAACGGGTGAAGTGGAGACCCGTCTGAGAATCTGGGACGAAGACATGAATCCGATAACCACCAGCAAGACCATCACCAAGTCGTTCCCAAAGAATTCAGAGACGACTGTTGACTTCAAATATTCACTTCAGGACTTGCCTGAGGGCAACTACATCGCCACTGCGCAATACTATAAAACAGAGGATAAACCAGGATGGACCTACATGAAGAACATGTTGATATCATTCTCGGTAACAGCCGTGCAGCCCACGGCCCCGAATCTCATTCCAGTGGGCTACAGCAGTGACAACTTGAACCTGGACAATCTGTCGCACAACGACATCCTGACAATCAGAACCACCTATAAGAATACAGGTAAGACGGACAATGTGAAGACCCGCCTCAGAATCTGGGACGAGGACATGGAGCCCGTTGCCCTCAGCGATGTTCAAACCGTCAGTTTCAAGCAAGACGCAGAGACCACAGTCAAGTACGACTTCAAGCTCACAGACCTGCCTGAAGGGAAGTATATTGCTACCATGCTGTATCAGGAGTCATGGACAGACAACAAGTGGCACTACTATAACAGTCTGTTAGTCGATTTCATTGTGAAAGATGCTCAGCATCCAGAGATGTTCTGGATATCCGTCGACTGTGACAACCAGAATCTGGAGAGCATCTCGCCGAATGAGAAACTGGTGTTCCATGGCACCGTAGGGAACAACGGAAGTACTGGCGACTGCAGAACACTCATCATGGTATGGAACGACGAGACGGGCAGGAAGTATGTCAGCGATCCTGTCACCAAGA
>JAFZVR010000053.1 GCA_017617725.1 Prevotella sp. | reverse complement strand
AGCTTTGTCAATGAGTGTGCTTATCTGCTTCAGTCGTTTCAGGTACCATACGGCACTTGACAGGAACAGGCGGAAGATCATATCCACATAGTCCACGAATCCCTCGCCGCGTTTCTGCTGATAGCTCACGAAGTCTATCATCATGTTAGTCTCGAAGTTACACACCGTGATTGTCACGTCACGTTTGTGGATGATACCCAATGGCACGGTGGTATAAGGTGTGCGTGAGCGTATTTCCTTGACGTACGGGATACGCAGAATTATGAGCATCCAGCCGTCATCGTATTCGTAACGGGCACGCTCATCGGTATCGCTGATGTCCGAAAGGAAATAGTCGGGTATGTTGAATTTCTCTTCCAGCTCCTGGCTGTCTTCTTCTGTTGGACACGTTACCTGTATCCAGCAGTTTGGCTCCCACTCCTTGAGTTGGGTCAGTCCGCCGTTTGTATTCCAGAATGTCTTCATTGTGCTAATCCCTTTTTAAATGCATAATTCATAATTAGGCGGCAAGAGGATTAGCGGTCTTGCCTGCCGTTCCTCCAGCCTTAGTGTTTAAAATCTTCCGCCGGATAATCGTCCATAGTTTAACTTTTTAAAATTATTGGGCACAAAGGTACGGTTTAGTGAAAGAAAAACCAAATTTATTTGATTTTTTTCTTCCGAGATGTGTTTAACAGCACCTTCATATATACGAACTCTCCGAGCATGTGATATGCCCGAAGAGTTTGTATTATGGATGGTTTTCTATGTTTGTTATTTCTCTGGTACTGTTTCAAGGGCTTTCTTGAGCAGCTGCCAGAACGGTTCGATAGTAGGGATGAAGCAGCGCTCGGTGGTGGTGTGCGGACTGCGCATCGTTGGTCCGAAGGACACTACATCGAGGTGTGGGTATTTACCCAAGATGATGCTGCACTCGAGACCAGCATGGTCAACCTGTATGATACCATCCTCTCCGAACATCTCTTTGTAGGTACGGAGCAGGTGGTGGAGTACCTCACTGTCAGGATTTGGATCCCATCCGCCGTAGCTTCCTGCAGTCTCGACCTTCATTCCAGCCATTAGGAAGCAGCAGGTCAGTGTGTCAACGACGTAGTCTTTCATATCTTCACGGCTGGAGCGAGCGAGAATCTGGATTTTCGCATCACCGTCAGCGATATCTATGATGGCAAGATTGCTTGATGTTTCCACTACATCAGGATATGACGGTATCATACGTATCACACCATCGTGGCATGCATGAATGGCACATACGAGGTTGTCCTGTATTTCTATAGGCATCTGCATGGCAGGTGCAGGAGTATCTTCTACAATGACCTCGATGCCCTGTGGCTCTATAATCTTGTATTCGTCGTTGAAGCTCTCTTTCCAGTCGTTGATAGTCTCCTTGAAAGCCTCAAGATTCTCTTTCGGTAGTGTCAGTACAGTTTCTGCCTTGAATGGAATGGCGTTTCGCATATTACCACCATGCCATGTGCAGAGGCGTCCTTCAAACTCGTCAATGGCATCGAGGACGATACGAGCCATCAGCTTATTGGCATTGGCACGTCCTTCGTGAATCTCCAGTCCGGAGTGGCCGCCACGGAGACCCTTTACGGTAACCTTGACAGCAACATCATCCTTGTCGGTCTCAACCTCTTTATATCCGAGTGAGGCGGTAACATCGATACCTCCGGCAGAACCGATTACGAATTTACCCCATGTTTCAGAATCGAGGTTCATAAGGATATCGCCATGCAGTTCGCCTGCAGGCAGAGCGTTAGCACCAAACATACCCGTTTCTTCATCAGCAGTGATGAGGGCTTCGATTGGTCCGTGCTGCATATCTTTGGCTTCCATAACAGCCATGATAGCGGCAACACCCATACCGTTGTCGGCACCCAGCGTGGTACCCTTAGCCTTTACCCAGTCACCATCAATCCATGTTTCAATAGGGTCTGTCTCAAAATTATGTGTGGACTCTGGTGTTTTCTGTGGCACCATATCCATGTGAGCCTGCAGGATTACTCCCTTGCGGTTCTCCATTCCTGGAGTGGCAGGCTTTCGCATAACGATATTATCTGCAGGGTCTTTGAAAGCTTCGACACCAGCTTGTTTTGCAAACTCCAGCAGGAACTGCTGTATTCTCTCGAGGTGTCCACTTGGACGTGGCACCTGTGTCAGTGCGTAGAAATTCTTCCAGATGCACTGTGGGTTTAGGTTTTTGATTTGGTCCATGGTTTTTATTGTTTTTTGGATATACTCAACGCACTCCATGCAAAGACACCGAGGGCGATGACCAACAGTGTCTGCACCGTGTGGACAATGAGGACAAAGTAGAGGGCTTGTGGTTCTGCGACACCGTATAGTATGAGCATAGTCTTCACCGCAAAATGCCAGGGGCCGGCACCGTTAGGTGTAGGTACAATGACGGCGATGCTGCCAACGACAAATGATACAAGGGCGCAGGCGAGGCCGAGGTCGGCTGTGAAGTCGAAACAGAAGAATGTGAGGTAATAATGCAGGAAGTAACACCCCCAGATAGCTACAGAGTAGAACAGGTATAGTGGGACGTTCCTGATGCCTCGAAGCGAGGTAATACCTTGCCATGTGCCCGACAGTGCTTCTCTTACCTTATTATATATTGTGAGCTTACGTATTATGATGATACAGAGGATAAGGGCGGCGAGTGCACATACGCATGTGACTATCCATCCCTCAATGGTGAACATACCGAATATATCTCCAAAGCGAGTACCTGTCTTTGAGAAAAAAGAGGTGAAGACTGATATTTGCGACACAAATGCAATCAGCGTGATTAGCAGCATCAGCATAGTATCGACGGCACGCTCTGTGACAACTGTGCCGAGAGCTTTTGAGAACGATACACCGTCATAGCGTTTCAATATACCGCAACGTGCCACCTCACCTACACGGGGAATGATGAGGCTGACGGCGTATGATAGGAAGACAGCATAGATACTCGTGGAGGTACGGGGTTGCTCTCCCGTAGGCTCCAACGCCTGCTTCCACCGCCAGCCACGAAACATCTGGGCCAGGATGCCAAACGGAAACGACAATAGCATCCACATCCAGTTCATTTCACTCGTTAGCACATGCTCAATACTCTGAAAGTTAAAATTGCGGTACATCCAATAGAGGATGACACCACCCAAAATCAGGGGTAGTGCTACCTTTATTATTTGTGACAGGTGACGTGTGATTTGTGACATGACTCTCAACTCTCGACTCTCGACTCTCGACTCTCGACTTTTACACGCAAGTATAGCCTCCATCAACGGGGATAGCGGTACCGTTTACATAGCTCGATGTCGGTGATGCAAGGAAGATAGCAGTGGAGTCCAGTTCCCCTTCCTTGCCATATCGTTCTACTGGTATAGTGCCTTTGGCATAGTTGGCAAACCATTCTGTCTCCAAAGTGTCTTTCGTCAGTGGAGTCCAGAAATACCCAGGACAGATGGTATTCACAGTGATACCGTGTTTTCCCCATTCGGCAGCAAGTGCACGCGACAGGTTTACTACACCACCTTTGGCTGCATGATATGGTGCACATGGTGCGATCTTGTTTCCTACCAGTCCGTACATTGATGCGATATTTATGATACGACCATATTTGGCTGGTATCATAGCATGCCTTGCAACGGCCCGTGCTATCTTGAATGTTCCAAAGAGGTCTATCTGCATCTCGTTGTCGAATTGCTCATCGGTGATATCTTCGGCCGGCGCTACAGCTCCCGTGCCGGCATTATTGATGAGTATGTCTATACGTCCGAAATGATCCATAGTCTGCTTGACTACGTTCTCCACCATCTGTGTGTCTGTGACATCACAGCGGATGGGTAGTACGTCAACGCCGTATTCGGCACGCAGTTCTGACGCTACCTCTTCGAGCTTCTCCATACGGCGTGCTATAGGTACGATATTACATCCTTGGTTGGCTAAAGCCTTTGCCATCTGTACTCCAAGGCCGCCAGAGCAGCCTGTTACAATGGCGACATGTCCGTTTAGGTCAAAATAGTTTTTCATATATAAATCCTTAGAGACTGCAAATATACGTTTTTTATCCGACAAGAATACCTTTTTAAGATAAAAATGTTATTTTTGCAACATGAAACAAGTAAGGCCTAAAAAGAATCTGGGTCAGCATTTTCTTACTGACCTTAATGTGGCACAACGCATTGCCGACACTGTAGATGCCTGTCCTGACATTCCTATCTTGGAGATAGGACCAGGAATGGGTGTTCTCACACAGTATTTAGCAACCAAGGGGCGTGAACTGAAAGTTGTAGAGATAGACCGCGAGAGCGTGGCTTACCTCCGTGAGCATTTTTCGGGGAGTGGGGATGGAGCCCTCAACTCTGACCTTCGGTCTTCCTCTCCATCGGTTCGACCCTCAACTCTCGACCAAGATTGGATTATCTCTGCCGATTTCCTCAGGATGGATTTAACAACGGTGTTTGACGGTAGGCAGTTTGTGTTAACGGGTAACTATCCTTATGACATCTCCAGTCAGATATTCTTCAAGATGCTCGACAACAAGGACCTTATTCCTTGCTGCACAGGAATGATTCAGCGTGAGGTGGCACAGCGTATGGCCGCCGTGCCTGGTAATAAACAATATGGTATTCTGTCTGTCCTGATGCAGGCATGGTATGATGTGGAGTATCTTTTCACTGTTGATGAGGATGTGTTCAATCCTCCGCCAAAGGTAAAGAGTGCTGTCATACGCCTGACTCGCAACCAGACACAAGACTTAGGGTGTGACTGGCCTTTGTTTAAACGTCTTGTAAAAACGGTATTTAACCAGCGACGTAAGATGTTACGCGTGTCTTTGCGTCAGATGTTCCCTGGAGGAGAACCGTGTGAAGGTTTCTATTCACTTGATATTATGACGAAACGACCGGAGCAGTTGACTATTCCACAGTTTGTGGAATTGACAAATCTTGTGGCAGAAAATGGAGAATAAAAAGGAGATATATGAACAACTGCTGCCACAGATAGAAGCACTGATTGATGGAGAGCAGGAAGAGGTGAGCGTGCAGGCAAATATTGCTGCTGCCTTGAAGGAGGCGTTGGGCTTCTTCTGGGTTGGGTTCTATAATGTTGGTAGAGATTTAAAGCTTGGTCCTTTTCAGGGGAGTGTAGCCTGCTACCGTATACCATATAATAAAGGTGTATGTGGAACGGCATGGGCCCGTAAGGAGACCATCATCGTACCAGATGTAGAGCTGTTTCCCGGACATATTGCCTGTTCATCATTAAGTCGCTCAGAGATCGTTGTGCCTGTGTTTGACAAACATGATGATGTACGCTGTGTGATAGATATCGATAGTAAGGAATTGAATGATTTTGACGATACAGACCGCCATTATCTTGAGAGAATAGCGCGTATAATGACAGAAAACTTTTATAACACATAAACTTTTCCGTCATTTTGTTGTGCGATAAAAATTTATTATATAAATTTGTGGTTCAGAAACATAATATACTAATAATATGATTGACGTAAAACAAACATTGAACAGCGCGCAGGAGCGTATGGAGATGGCGGCAATGTTCCTTGACGAACAGCTTGCTCGCATCCGTGCCGGTCGTGCTAATGTAGCCATCCTTGATGGAGTAAAGGTTGACTCATGGGGCTCAAAAGTTCCATTGAATCAGGTAGCTAACGTCTCTGTTCCAGACCCTCGTACAATTGCCATCAAGCCTTGGGACAGAAAGTCTATCCGTGATATCGAGAAGGCAATCATGGATTCTGATGTCGGCATCACACCGGAGAATAACGGTGAGGTTATTCGTTTGAATATCCCACAGCCAACAGAGGAGCGTCGTAAGGAACTCGTTAAGCAGTGCAACAAAATCGGTGAGAAAGCTAAGGTTGAGATTCGTAATGTACGTGGCGACATCAAGGAAAAATTGAAGAAAGCCATCAAAGACGGACTGAGCGAGGACAACGAGAAGGATGCCGAGGAAGAATTGCAGAAACTGCACGATAAATACATTAAGAAACTCGACGGTCTGCTTGAAGCAAAGAACAAGGAGATAATGACAGTGTAATTGACAATTGATAATTGACAATTGAAGGGACTTGTCATAAAGAATACAGGCAGCTGGTACTCCGTCAAAACAGACGAAGGACCAGTTGTTGCATGTAAGGTGAAAGGAAACTTTCGCCTTAAAGGTATTCGTAGTACCAATCCTGTGGCAGTAGGCGACCGTGTGAGCCTCACCCCAACCCTCTCTCAAGGAGAGGGGGACACAGCTTTTATCACGGAGATAGAAGACCGCAAGAACTATATCATCCGTAAGTCTATCAATCTCTCCAAGCAAAGTCATATTATCGCTGCCAATGTCGATCAGGCCTTTCTTATCGTCACTATCAATTACCCGGAAACATCTCTGACATTCATTGACCGCTTCCTTGCCTCTGCCGAGGCTTACAGGGTACCTGTGGTACTGATATTCAACAAGTGCGACCTGCTCTCTGACGAGGAGTTGCATTATCAGGATATGGTGATGCAGATGTATGAGAACATAGGCTATCAGTGTTTTGCTATTTCTGCGCAGGAGCGGACGAGCGTTGAGGACTTGCGGCCACTGCTCGACGGAAAGATAACGCTTTTCAGTGGTAATAGTGGAGTGGGGAAGTCCACACTCATCAATAGCTTAGTCCCTGGAGTAAATCTTCGCACAAGCGATATTTCCGATGCACACAACACTGGTATGCATACCACAACCTTCTCTGAGATGATTCCTCTTCGTACAGAAAAGGAATTGCATGAGGTGTCAGAAGCCTCTCCTATGGTGGGAGGTTACATCATTGATACGCCCGGTATAAAGGGATTCGGTACTTTCGATATAGAGAAGGAGGAGCTGACGAGTTATTTCCGTGAGATATTCCAGTTCTCAAAAGACTGTCGATT
>JAFZVR010000002.1 GCA_017617725.1 Prevotella sp. | reverse complement strand
CAGAACACTGGTTCTGCCGCTATTGCAGCTGAAAACGTGAGCGTAAGCCTCATTGACAATGCCGATGCTGAGCATGTGATTACAACAGCATGGACTGCAGAAAGCAGTAATGTGCTCTATATGAATACAAAGGCTGGTGACAACGACATTGCTACAGACTGCACGCTGAAGGCATGGTGCTGGAACACTGCAGAGGATGGTGAGTGGATAGCATTCACTAACATCAACGAAGGATTCTGGAGCCTCAATCTGAATGGTAAGACCAACTTCAAGGTTTGCCGCTTCAACCCTGCAGGAACTGATGAGAATCCTTGGAACAATGTCTGGAACCAGTCTGGTGACCTGACACTTGCTGGTGGTAACCTTATCAAGTTCAATGGTTATGACAATGGCGCCCTCACCTTCACAGCTGAGTCAATGGCATATCTTGACCCAACGATGACTACCACTCTGAAGGTTAATGTAACAGGTACTCTGACAGACGGTGAGAATGCAAGCTTCTCATTCAAGGCTAAGGAGAATCTGAGCGATACATTCTATGGCAATGGTTTGACAAGTAATGTTAACATCACCGCTGCTCCTGTTATCGTACTCGATGAGGCAGAAGGAACAATTGCTTCTACTGGTCAGAACCGTAAGGTACAGCTTGTTCGTAAGTTCGTTGCTGGCTGGAACACTATCTGCTTGCCATTCGCAATTGACGCAACTGAGATACACGCTGAGGCTAAGGCTCTTGAGTTCACTGCATACAACAGTGCTGCAAACGAGTTGACATTCACGCCTGCTACAGCTCTTGAGGCTGGTAAGCCATACGTTATCTACGTGCCTGAGGAAATTCCAGTTTCTTCACCAATCAACTTCACGGGTAAGGCAGTAAATGATGCTGAGGCAGGAAACTCAACCTTCGATCCTGTAGTATTCCAGGGTATTTACGCACCAATGGCTGCCGGTTCCCTGACAGGTAATTGGGGTATGACATCTGCTGGTAAGATTGTCAAGGCTGGTGATAATACCAAGATGCTGGGCTTCCGTGCTTACCTCATTGGTGACCTTGCAAATGCTCGTGCGATATTCCTCGGTGGCGATGGCGAGACAACAGGTATTAACCGCCTGTTCGAGAATGGCACCCTGAAGGCTGACGAACCGATGTATAACACCAGTGGTCAGCAGGTAGGTAGCAGCTATCGCGGCATTGTAATACAGAATGGTAAAAAGTACGTGGTTAAATAAATAACCCACCCCCAACCCCTCAAAGACTCTCCCCCGTCCCCTCCCTGTGAGGGAGGGGAGTTGTCCTGGAGGAGCGCAAGGTGGCTAAAAATATAAGAACAATGAAAAAGATATATATTCAACCAAACTTTAAGCTGCTCGACCTGAGCACTGAAGATATGATTGCAGGTTCGCAGCTGGATCCGACTGCTTCTGGAGATCAAAACGTGACTCCCGATCCAACTCAGCCGTCTCCAGATGAGTTTACCTCAAAAGGTGGTGGTGCGTTCTCTTTATGGGAGGATTAAATAATAATACTACAATTGAATAAAATTAAATGAAAAAGATCAAAAGACTATCTACTATTGCACTGGTAGCACTGATGTGCTTGCCTGTTAGTGCACAAGTCAAAATACACGGTGTGTATGAATGGATGAGGAATGATGATAGTGATCAGCCCATAGAGTGGGTTGGCTCTATCTATGACGAAAATGGTAAGTACACGGGAAAGACCCTCTACTTTGTACCACAGGGATTATATTCTATGTCTTGGGACGGTAGTGCTCTCACTGCTCCGGAGAAGGATCCCCCTGTAACCAAGGAGGCGGTTGTCAACGAGAGTGGTCAGGTGGACATGGAGAAGGCCGAGTGGGCCTCTAACTTCAACCTTATGTCTGGTAACTCTGGTGCTGTCTGTGTTGACGGAAAGATTATCACTATTCATTCACGCGACGAGTCATCAACAACAGATGAAGAGCTGTTTGCTGTTCGTAAATGGGATGCAGCAACGGGTAACCTGGAGTCAGGAAAGGAAGATTATTATCCTAAGTCAGCAGTACTTGAGTCAGCAGGTATGGCATACAACCCTGTTGACGGGGAAGTGTATGGCCTGTTCTACCTCACTGGTCAGGAGCTCCCTTCTGAGATCACAGAAGATCCAGAATATTTTGAGGATCAGGATGCTGACCTTACAGACGGTGATGCCGGATATGCTATCTGCCGCATAGACCTGACAACAATGCAGGTGTATCGCAGAACCCCGGGTCTCTACTATGCTAACTTCATCACCTTCGCCATTAACAACGAAGGTCGTGCCTTTGCTCTGACGAGTGGCGGTACGAGCGGTGCTGTGATGAGCGACGGTAAGGTGACGGATATCGACGGTAATTTGGCTGGAGCTCATCTGTATGAATTCGACCTTACCACAGGTCTGATGAAGACAAAGGCTGTGGAGGCTGTTGACGAAGAGACGGGCGAGACTTACACTGAGCATGTGGGTACCTATGATTATGGCACAGGCTACTGCTCACAGTATCGCCGTCAGGCTGCTTGCTTTGACAAGAACGAACCTAACAAGATGTATTGGGTAGGATTTGTTAACAGCGGCAAGGGCGTCAACGAATGGGGTTCTTGGAGCTCTCTTCCAGACAAAGACTGGAAGGAAAATGGCAAGTATGACACCGCACTCTATGAGGTGGACATCACAACAGGTGAGGCTACACAGCTGTCGAAGATTTACGACCGCTACCGCTTCTCTGCACTGTGGGTAGATGGTGGCGATGCCAGCGTTGGTAGCCAGTACTGGGCAAAGAGTCATGCAACAGGCATCGAGAACGTAACCCTAAAACCCTCGACTCTCGACTCTCGACCCTCAACTATGTACAACCTCGCTGGTCAGAAGGTAAGTGACAGCTACAAGGGCATCGTGATACAGAACGGTAAAAAGTTCGTTGTCAAATAAATAAAACCTCCCACTCGGGAGGTTTTTTTATTTAAGGAAATTAAACTTTCACGCGCGCGTACCATCTAATAATAATATGCATAGAATATTACTTTTTTGTCTGTTCCTCATAGTATCTGCAGGTGCTATGGCACAGGGTTCCGTTAAGGGAAAGGTATTGGATAAGAATACCAATGAGCCCTTGGAGTTTATCAATGTGGCGGTAACGAAGCGTGGAGACGCGAAAATCCTGACAGGATGTATCACGGATGCTACGGGTACTTTCCATATCCTTGATATCCCTGTGGGTGAATACACTCTTACGGCATCGTTCTTAGGCTATAAGGAACTGAGACGACAGTTTTCCATCACGGCAGCAAACCTGCACCGCAGTATCACTGGACTGTATATGACGGAGGACTCACACGCCTTGGAAGAGGTGACGGTGGTGGGGCAGCGTGCGGAGATGAAGTTAGAGGTGGACCGTAAGTCATTCAATGTGGACCAGCAGATAGCCAATGCTGGTGGTGCTGCCAGTGACGTACTGGAGAATATCCCTTCGGTGGAGGTTGACCAGGATGGTAACATATCACTGCGTGGTAATTCGAGCGTGGAGGTATGGATAAACGGACGTGCAAGCGGACTGACATCAGACAACCGTGCGGAGATACTGCAGCAGCTACCGGCGGAGAGTATAGAGCGGGTGGAGGTCATCGACAACCCGTCGGCAAAATTCTCTGCCGAGGGTTCGGCAGGTATCATCAATATCGTGCTGAAGAAAAACCGAAAGGCAGGATATTACGGTTCGCTGCAGGTGGGTGGCGATACTCGCCTTGGTGCCAACACCAGTGGTAATATCAACTATAACAGCAGTAAGCTGGATGCATATGCTAATATTGGCTATCGTCATCGACACGCTGAGGGTGGAGCAATAAGCCATCAGACATATAAGACAGACAACCGCTACCAGAACTACAACACGCGGTCGGACAATATGGGTAATAACCTCTTCTCGCGTGCTGGCTTGACGTGGCATATAACAGGGAAGGACGATCTTGCCTTCAATGGTATGATGATGTACGGTGGTCGTCACGACGAGAGCCATACTCCATATCACTATGGTTTCATCGGGGCAGATCACGATACACGTACGATGTACCGTACAACGCGTAACGGTGACCGTATGCGTATGCTCAACGGTGAGCTGAACTACCGTCATCAGTTCTCTGACAAGCATTTCCTCGATATCGTCGGATCATACCACCGCTGGCATTCTGACCAGAGGAACGTCTATGAGGATACTACAATAGACTACGGTGATACTGAGGAAAGTGATTATAGTACCACATATAGCTATCAGAGTCGCCCACAGGAGATAAACAACCGTACGTGGGAGGTGAAAGCCGACTATGAGAATGCTTTTTCTCCTTATATAAAGCTGCAGGCAGGGTATAACGGCAGGTTCTCAAAGGAGAATTCGCCGCAGGAGAGCTGGTATTGGTCGAGCATCGATGGTCAACCCTCGACTCTCGACCCTCGACTCTCGACTCTCGACCCTCGACCCTCCACTCTTACAGAAGATAAGGACTACTACAACCGCTTCATCTATAAGATGGATATTCATGCGCTATATGCCACGCTGACAGCTAATGTCGGGAAGTTCGGTATTATGGGTGGCCTGCGCGGTGAATACTGGCGCGTGAACACCAAGAGCTATGACTGGTGGCAGGAACATGACAATACTCAACCCCCAACGCCTTTTAAGAAGGACTATTTCGAGCTGTTTCCAAGCCTGTTCCTCTCATATCAGGTTACTCCCACACAGCAGTTGCAGTTGAACTACACACGTCGCCTGCGTCGTCCATGGGGCGGACAGCTCAACTCATTCAAGAACACACGTGATGCAACGGTTATCTCGTATGGTAACCCTGAGCTGACACCGGAATTCTCCAATTCGTTTTCGCTAAACTATCTGAAGCAGTGGAAACAGCACTCGTTGTTGGTATCGGCATACTACCGTCCCACAACGGATGTGATGCAGCGCATCACCTACCAGAGTAGTGAAGACGGGCTGATGTACCAGACACATTTCAATGTGGCGCAGAGCACCAGCACTGGTCTGGAACTGACCGCAAAGAACAAGCTGTGGCGTATCCTTGACCTGTCAACAAGTGCGAACTTCTACTACTACGAGCTTGACGGATTCCGCTTTAAGATTGATGACCAGATAATAACAGGTGAGAGCGACCATAACTTCACATGGAACGCCCGTATGCAGGCGTCGGTGATATTGCCTTACGATATGTCATTCCAAGTGACGGGACGCTACCGCTCACGTCAGGTTATCACACAGGGCTATCGTAAGCCTGGATATAATATAGATGTGGGATTCAGAAAGAACTTCTTCCAGAAGAAACTGACATTAGCCATCAACTGTCGTGACCTGCTGAACAGTCGCCGCTGGAAGAACTACACATCGACAGATGACTTCACTCGTGACCAAGAGAATTGGCGCAACGGACGCTCAGTGCGTGCTACGCTGACATGGAACTTCGGTAATGCGAAGTCGAAGAAACGTCGTCCGGAACAGGGACAGGACGATGAGTTCGACTCACAGCAGCAGTATAATGGTTCGGAAGAGTAAGTGTTGGGTGTTAAATGTTGGGTGTTGGGTGTTAATGAAAAGATTATCTGTTTGTGCTCACTCTGGTGCCATTGATTTTCTTAAACCAGCAAGCTGTTTTACAATAGAAATAATGCTTTCGTCCAATCGTGACATATCGTCTGCTGTAATATAACCATAACTCTCAGCCAATTCTAATTGGCTGGTTGTTTCCATAAGTGAGCCGTTAGCTATATCTAAGAAATATATACGCTCTTTAGTAGAATATCTTCCAAAGGCTTCGGCAATATTAAACATCACAGAGGTTGAAGCTCTCCTCAACTGACTGCATAGTGCATAGCGCTCTTCATCGGGAAAGCGTTTCATAAGGTCATTGACGACTATAGCTAAAGCTTTTGCATCTTGGTAAACACGGAGTCTTCTATAATAAAACAGTTCCATAAATAACAAATAAATCTAACCATTACCACCCACCCCCCAACACCTAACACCTATAAAGATTCAAGCACTCGCTTCAGCACAACCTGTGCTGAAATCTCACGATTGGCAGCCTCCGGAATTACGAGAGAGTTAGGACTCTCGATAACATCGTCGGTGACGATGAGACCGCGGCGTACAGGCAGACAATGCATGAACTTACCGTTGTTCGTCCATGACATATGCTCTGCATCTACAGTCCATGACATATCTTTTGAGAGAATCTTTCCATAGTCCTCAGGACGTGTCACACCAGGACAACTCCAGTTCTTCGCATAGATGAAGTCAGCACCCTCAAAGGCTTTCTTCTGGTCGTACTCCACACGGGTATCGCCAACGAAGCGTGGGTCGAGCTCATAGCCCTCAGGATGGGTGACAACGAAATCGACGTCGGCAGCACGCATCCACTGTGCAAAGGAGTTGGGCACAGCCTGTGGTAGGGCACGGCAATGGGGTGCCCAGGT
This sequence comes from Prevotella sp., assembly GCA_017617725.1. GTDB lineage: Bacteria > Bacteroidota > Bacteroidia > Bacteroidales > Bacteroidaceae > Prevotella. The sequence goes on along the minus strand of JAFZVR010000002.1, from coordinate 12,180 downwards.
CAATACGACTTTCGGTCTATAGGTGTTGGGTGTTGGGTGTTGGGTGTTAATGGTTAGAGGGGCACTCGACTCTTGACTCTCGACTCTCGACCCTCGACGCTCGACTTTCGACCATTCGTCAATTGTTATAAGGTCGGCGAAGGCCTGCAGTGGGTGTACGGTGGCTGTCTCCATAGCGACTACTGGTTTACCGCTATACTGTACGAACTGCTGTACAACTGTCTCAGCATAGTCGTAATCACGGTCAACGAGTCCTGCGAAGGAACGTACGGCAATGATGTCGCAGTAGTTTGCCATAACGGGAATAGCTTCCAGGAGGTGTTCGCTTTTGTCGCCATCCATGATGACACCACGTTCCGTCTCTAACTTCCATGCGCCGGCATTAACGTCAAGGACGATGACGTTCATACCAAGATTCATAGCTGCCTTCTGGGTGGAGAGGCGTGTGCGCAGGGAGTTGTTGAAGAATATCATTAGCAACGTTTTGTTGCGTCCTAATTCTTGATAAGCAAAGCGGTTACGCTTCACTTCCTGTGCCTCGGCGAGTGCCTTACGGAGGTCGCCAAGGTCTTCTACGTTAAAGAATGTTCTCACTATATATTTGGGTTATGGGTTATTGTTTAGTCGTTTGGTCGTTTGGGGATTATAGGCCTTCCTCTCGCCTCTCAAAGTTCCCCTCGCCTCTCAAAGTTCCCCTCGCCCTTTGGAGAGGGGTTAGGGGTGAGGCTGGGTTAGGGGTGAGGCTCGAAGATTGCTTTAAGGGCTTCTCCGAGTTCCTTACCACGTAGGTTAGCTGCGACAATTTTTCCTTTGGGGTCAACGAGGAAATTAGCAGGAATACTATCGATAAAATATGTTTCGGCAGCGATGGAATCCCAGCCATTGAGGTCAGAGAGGTTTATCCATGGCATTCTGAAGTACCTGATGGCGTTTACCCACGCCTGTTTTTTGATATCGAAGGAAAGACCAATAACATCAAATCCTTTATGGTGATAGCGTTGGTAGTTGACTATAATATTAGGTATCTCCTTGCAGCAAGGACCACACCACGATGCCCAGAAGTCGATGAGCACCCATTTGCCTTTACCGACATATTCGCTAAGGTTGTGCATCTGACCATTGACATCTGCTTCCTGAAGGTCTAAGAACTGTTTTCCAACGAATGGGTTTTGTGGTTCTCCGTATTGCAGAACAGTTGCTTCTTCCTTACTCAACTGGGAGTTGTTATTGTTTGGCGTACTCTTTGCACAGGCAATGGTAGAGATAGCGAGTAGCACAGAGGCACTGATGGTTACTGCAATGGAAAATAATTTCTGCATCAGTAGTCTTTTTAATTTAATTCTGCTGCGAAGATAATGGTTTTTTAGTACTTTTGCAATGAAATGGACGAAAAAACACGCTTTTTCATTCTGCAGCACCGTGATGATGACGTGCGCCAGTTGGCTTTGAGAGGCGGTAAGGATACTGCTATCGATATGCCTTTTGCCCTTGACCAGATACGTGGTTGGCAGGTGGCACGTAGTAAGGTGCCTTCATGGGCTGCAACAGACGGTATCATCTATCCGTCCCATCTGTCGTTGGAACAATGTTCGAGTGAGGTGACGGCACAATATAAGGCAACGCTCGTCGGAGAGGGTGACAGATTCGTTGACCTGACGGGAGGCATGGGCGTGGATTTCTCTTTTATGTCGAGACCATTCCGTGAGCGTGTCTATGTGGAAAGAAACAATGAGCTATGTGCCATTGCTGAGCAGAACTTTAAACAGTTGGGACTTGATGCAACCATTGTTAATACAACGGCGGAGGAATATCTTCAGCAGATGGAACCGGCAGATGTGGTGTTCCTCGACCCGGCACGGCGCGACAGCCATGGAGGACGCACATACGGTATTGCTGACTGTACCCCGAATGTATTACAGCTACTTCCGACATTGAAAAAGAAAGCCAGGAAGGTGATATTAAAGCTGTCACCAATGTTGGACTGGCACAAAGCAGTGGAGGAATTAGGTGACACGGCGAGTGAGGTGCATGTTGTTTCTACTGGAAATGAGTGTAAGGAGCTGCTCTTTGTGCTTGGTAGTGAGGCTGTGGAGGATGTGAAGGTCTTCTGCATTAACGATGAGCAGAGGTTTGAGTTCTCGGGGCGTTCTGGTCTTTCTAGTCATTCTATTGTTTCCAGTCCTTCTTGTGGTACAAGTTCTTGTTTTCTCTATGAGCCCAATGCTTCCATAATGAAGGCGGGGTGTTTTGAGTTGGTGGCGCAGCATTATGGCGTAGTAGCTCTCGCACCGAATTCCCACCTGTTCGTATCGGAAGAATTTGTTGAGGATTTCCCTGGCAGGAGCTTTGCTATTGCTGCAATCTCACAAATGAACAAGCAATCGCTAAAGCAGCATCTGCAGGGTATTAAGCAGGCAAATATTGCAGTTCGGAACTATCCGGAGAGCGTTGCGACACTTCGTAAACGACTGAAGATATCTGATGGCGGAGATACGTATATCTTTGCTACTACACTAAGTAATGGTGAACGCAGACTTTTCATTTGCAAAAAAGTTAATCTAATAATGCGGAATCTTTGCTAAAATGGTTATCTTTGCATGTTATAACAAACATTACTATGTCAACAATAGAAATTAAGAAAGTTGAGAACAGGAAGCAACTGAAAGACTTCGTGGAGTTCCATTATGAGTTATATAAAGGTAACGAGTATGATGCACCTAACCTGTTCCGTGACGACATGAACACGTTGAGTCGTGATAAGAATCCAGCATACGAGTTCTGTGACACATCACTCTTCCTTGCTTACCGTGACGGGAAAATAGTAGGCCGCGTGGCAGGTATCATCAACCATAAAGCAAACAAGAAATGGGATCAGCGCGCGGTGCGCTTCGGTTGGATTGATATGATTGACGATGTGGAGGTGACACGTGCCTTGCTCAATGCCGTAGAGAACTACGGAAAAGAGAATGGCATGAACGAGATTATCGGTCCTTTGGGCTTTACAGATATGGACCCGGAAGGTATGCTCACCTATGGCTTTGACCAGTTAGGAACGATGGCAACACTATATAATTATCCTTACTATCCTCAACACATGGCGCAGATGGAAGGGTATGTGAAAGATAATGACTATGTGGAGTACAAGCTCTTCGTACCTGATGTGATGCCGGAGAAGTTCAAGAAGATTGCCGAGATGATAATGACACGGTACAACCTCCAGATAAAGAAACTGACTAAGGAGGAGGTGTATGGACCGGAACAGTATGGTCAGAAAGTCTTCGATGTGATAAATAAGACCTTCGGTCACCTGTATGGCTATTCAGAGCTGTCGCAGAAACAGATAGACCAGTATATCAGGATGTATTTCCCCATCTTAGACCTGGACCTGGTGACGCTTATCGAAGACCATTCACTACCAGAGCATCCTGTTGTGGGCGTGGGCATCACATATCCGTCACTGACACGTGCCCTACAGAAATGCCGTAAGGGTCGCCTGCTGCCTTTCGGATGGTGGCATATCCTTAAAGCGCTGAAATTCCATAAGACAGATGTTATCGACTGTCTGCTTATCGGCGTACTACCCGAATACAGAAAGAAGGGTGCAAACTCACTTCTCTTCTACGACCTTATCCCCTGGTACCAGAAATATCATTTCAAATGGGGTGAGACACATGTGGAGATGGAGACAAACGACAAGGTGCAGAGCCAATGGCAGCACCTGGAGCATGAGCAGCATAAACGCAGACGCTGCTACAAGAAAAAAATAGGTGATGGATGTTAGGTGTTAAAGTTAAGAAAGATATTAAATACTGAATAAGGAGGAATAGAATTATGGCAGATAACGAACAAACCATTATCACCCAACAGCCAACAGCCAACATCCCCGAATATACCGACGAGAACATCCGTCACCTGAGTGATATGGAGCATGTGCGTACCCGACCGGGAATGTATATCGGTCGATTGGGTGACGGCTCGCTCCCTGAAGATGGTATCTATGTGTTACTGAAGGAGGTTATCGACAACTCTATCGATGAGTTCAAGATGAACGCAGGAAAGCGTATAGAGATAGATGTTGACGAGAACCTGCGTGTCAGTGTCCGTGACTATGGTCGTGGCATACCGCAGGGAAAACTTGTTGAGGCTGTCAGCGTGCTGAATACCGGTGGTAAGTATGACTCCAAGGCTTTCAAGAAGAGCGTGGGTCTGAATGGTGTTGGTGTGAAAGCCGTCAATGCTCTCAGCTCACATTTCGAAGTGCGCTCGTATCGTGAAGGGAAGGTGCGTACATTACAGTTTGAACGTGGTATATTGAAGAGTGATAAGACTGCGAAAAGCGGTGATGAGACAGGTACATTCATTTTCTTTGAACCAGACAATACATTATTTAAGAACTATCAGTTCCATGATGACATTGTGGAGACGATGCTCCGCAATTATACCTACTTGAATCAGGGACTGACTATAATGTACAACCAACGTCGTATCGTTAGCCGTAATGGTCTGCAGGACCTCTTGACGGATAATATGACGGTGGATACCCTCTATCCGATAGTCCATATGAGGGGTGAAGACATAGAGATTGCTTTCACACATACGAACCAGTATGGTGAGGAGTATCACTCTTTCGTAAACGGTCAGCATACCACGCAAGGTGGTACACACCAGAGTGCCTTTAAAGAACATATTGCAAGAACAATAAAGGAATTCTTCGGTAAATACGAATATGCTGATATCCGTAACGGTCTTGTCGCTGCCATAGCAATCAATGTGGAAGAACCGGTTTTTGAGAGTCAGACAAAGATAAAGCTCGGTTCAACACAGATGGCACCGGACGGTGAGTCTATCAATAAGTATGTCGGTGACTTCATCAAAAGGGAAGTGGATAACTACTTGCATATCCACAGTGAGGTGGCTGAGGCCATAGAAAACAAGGTGAAGGAGAGTGAACGTGAGCGTAAGGCGATGGCAGGTGTGACGAAACTGGCTCGTGAGAGGGCAAAGAAAGCCAACCTGCATAATAGGAAACTGCGCGACTGCCGTATACACTACTGTGATGTGAAAAATGACCGTAAGGAGGAGTCGAGTATCTTTATCACAGAGGGTGACTCTGCCAGTGGCAGTATCACTAAGAGCCGTGATGTGAACACGCAGGCAGTATTCTCGTTACGTGGTAAACCGCTGAACAGCTTCGGACTGACAAAGAAGGTGGTATATGAGAACGAGGAGTTCAACCTCCTGCAGGCAGCCCTTGATATAGAAGAGGGGCTTGACAGCCTGCGTTACAATAAAGTAATTGTTGCAACAGATGCTGATGTGGACGGTATGCATATCCGTCTGCTCATCATCACATTCTTCCTGCAGTTCTTCCCAGACCTGATCAAGAAGGGACATGTATATGTATTGCAGACACCATTGTTCCGAGTACGTAACAGACGAAGCAGGATAAAGGGTGCCGGAAAGGCAGCATTATCCAGTGAGAACGGGAAAGCCAAGTCCGACTACGTAACACGTTACTGTTACAATGAAGAAGAACGTCTGCAGGCTATCCAGGAACTCGGTCCTGAGCCGGAGATAACACGCTTCAAGGGCCTCGGTGAGATATCGCCCGATGAATTTGCCCATTTCATTGGTCCGGACATGCGCTTAGAGCAGGTGACACTGCATAAGACAGACCAAGTGCAGAAACTGCTGGAGTACTATATGGGTAAAAACACGATGGAACGCCAGAACTTCATCATTGATAATCTTGTTATTGAGGAAGACGTTGTAGAAGAAAACGTGGAAAAATGATGAAAACAAAACTGGTATTAGCCCTTGCTTTATTTGCTTTTCTGCCATTAAATGCCCAGCTAAAGATTGATTTTGGGAAAAATAGTCCCATGCGGAAGCTGCAGATGGCAGAGATGGCTGTGACGAATCTGTATGTGGATTCTGTTGATGAGTCGAAACTGGTGGAGGATGCCATACGCGGCATGCTTGAGAAACTCGACCCCCATTCCTCTTATTCTGATGCTAAGGAAACGAAGGCGATGAACGAACCACTGCAAGGTGACTTCGAGGGTATCGGTGTGCAGTTCAATATGGTTGAGGATACGCTCGTCGTTATACAGCCAACAATCAATGGTCCGTCGGAAAAGGTTGGTATCATCGCAGGCGACCGTATTGTCAGTGTCAATGATACAACGATTGCCGGTGTGAAGATTGCCCGGATTGACATTGTCAAGAAGTTACGTGGTCCGAAGGGCACAAAGGTGAAGTTAGGTGTTGTGCGCCGTGGCATCAAGGAACCGCTGACCTTCATAGTGAAGCGAGATAAGATACCTGTTCATACGCTTAATGCAGCGTATATGATTCGTCCTACTATAGGCTATATACGTCTTGAGAGCTTTGGCGCAAAAACCTACGACGAGTTGATGGCAGCCGTGGACACATTGAAGAATCAGGGTATGCAATCGCTGATTCTTGACCTCCAGGACAATGGCGGAGGATATCTGGAAACAGCAGCACGCATCGTCAATGAATTCCTTGAGGATAAGGACATGATAGTATATACAGAGGGACGTACAACGCAACGGAAAGAGTATCGTGCCTATGGCAATGGTAAACTGCGTGATATACCAGTAGTGGTCCTTCTCAATGAATATTCTGCCTCCGCATCGGAGATAGTGGCTGGTGCCATACAAGACCAGGACCGTGGTACGATTGTTGGCAGACGCTCCTTTGGCAAGGGACTGGTGCAGCGACCAATAGAACTTCCTGACGGTTCGATGATACGTCTTACGATAGCACATTACTATACTCCCAGTGGACGCTGTATACAGAAGCCATATAAGAAGGGTGACCTGAAAGATTATCAGATGGATATGGAGAATAGGCTTAAGCGGGGTGAACTGACAAATCCTGACAGCATACATTTTGCTGACTCATTGAAATGCTATACCCTCCGCAAGAATCGCGTGGTATATGGCGGTGGAGGTATTATGCCTGATGAGTTTGTGCCTCTCGACACCTTGAAATACACCAAATATCATCGTTCCATAGCAGCGAAGAATATCATCATAGAGCAGCATCTTAAATATGTTGATGCAGAGCGTAAGCATCTGAAGAAGCAATATTCCACCTTCGAGGACTTCTACAACAATTATGAGGTGCCGCAGAGCTTATTGGATACAATAGAAAAAGTGGCTGAGTCGAAAGACATTAAACCTAAAGATGAGGAGGAACGCACAAAAACGCATGAGCAGCTACGTATACAACTGAAAGCACTTATCGCACGTGACTTGTGGGATATGAATGAGTACTATCGTGTGTGGAACGACAATAGTGACATTGTGCAAAGAGCTCTTGACGTGATACAAAATACAGAAAAGGCGTTATCTCATTGATAACGCCTTATTTTCTGCTGCTTCCATAATCTCACGTTCTCCAGGTCCTTTATCGTTGATACCACAGAGATGGAGTATGCCGTGTATGATTACGCGGTGGAGCTCCTCATTGTAGTCCTTTCGGAATTTCTCGGCATTAGTACGTACGGTATCAAGAGATATGACCAGGTCACCATTGATTATATCCCCCTCATTATAGTCGAAGGTGATGATGTCGGTGTAGTAGTCGTGTCCGAGATATTCATTGTTAACCTCAAGAATCTTCTTGTCATCAACGAACATATAACCAATTTCGCCTACGCGCTTGCCGTAGGTCGCTGCCACCCTGCGAATCCAGACTGTGGTATCACGCTTACGTATGCTTGGTAACTTTACGCCGTCAGTATTGTATGTAATCATGGGCAATATGGTTTTTATGGGAGGAACTGGCTGACGTCTTTACCGAAGTGCTGTAGTTCGCGTACCACCGATGAGGAGATACTTGCCAGTTGAGGCTCAGCAAGGAAGAGGACTGTCTCTATGCCTGTCAGTTGACGATTGACATCTGCTTGTTCACGCTCATATTCGAAATCTTTCACTGACCGTACACCTTTTATAATATATTGCGCGCATACGCGTGAGGCGAAGTCTACAGTCAGGTCGCTGTATGTCTGTACACTGATTCGTGGTTCGTCTTTATATAGCCGTTCAATAGCTGCTGTCCGCTCCTCTGCTGACAACATCGTTTGCTTGTGTTCGTTGACACCTACACCGATGACAATCCTGTCGAATAGTGGCAGTGCCCGTCGCACAATGGAGTCGTGACCTATGGTGAATGGGTCGAAACTCCCTACGAAAATTCCTGTTCTTTCCATTTCTAATCTCTAAACTTTAAGCCCTCGACTCTCGACCCTCAGAACAACTGCGGCTCCATGACATTCCCACTATAGGGGTTACGTCCCAGATGCTCGTACGCTAACGGTGTTGCCATACGTCCGCGTGGAGTACGTTTGAGAAAGCCTTCCATGATAAGGAATGGCTCATATACTTCCTCTACGGTTCCTGCGTCTTCACCAATGGCTGTCGCGATGGTTGAGATGCCGACAGGTCCTCCGCGGAATTTATCGATAATGGTAATGAGTATCTTATTGTCGATTTCATCAAGGCCATAACGGTCTATATTCAGTGACTGCAGCGACAGGCGTGCGATATCGAGGTCGATGCGACCACTGCCTTTCACTTGTGCGAAGTCACGTACACGACGCAGTAGGGCATTGGCGATACGTGGCGTACCGCGTGAACGGCGAGAGATCTCTGCCGCAGCATCTTCGCTTATTGGTACTTGTAGGATACGTGCACTGCGAGTGATAATCTTTGCAAGCGTCTTCGGATCGTAGTATTCCAAATGGAGGTTGATACCGAAACGGGCACGCAGAGGAGCTGTTAGCAGACCGCTGCGTGTGGTGGCGCCGACGAGTGTGAAGGGGTTGAGGTCTATCTGAATACTGCGGGCTGACGGTCCTTTGTCAATCATAATGTCGATACGGTAGTCTTCCATTGCGGAATACAGATACTCCTCAACAATCGGTGACAGACGGTGTATCTCATCAATGAACAATACATCGTTAGGCTCCAATGACGTGAGGATGCCAGCGAGGTCACCGGGCTTGTCGAGTACAGGACCACTGGTAATCTTAAATCCCACACCCAGTTCCGATGCGATGATGTTTGAGAGTGTCGTCTTACCGAGTCCAGGAGGACCATGCAGCAATGTATGGTCAAGGGGCTCACCGCGATATTTGGCAGCTTCAACAAAGACCTCGAGATTCTCTACTACCTTCTGCTGTCCGCTGAAATCGGAGAATTTCAGTGGTCGAAGAGCATTCTCAAAATCCTTTTCAGCATTACTAAGATTCTCTTTTCTGATATCGAAATCGTCGTGCATTTTATATCGTTTTATAGGGTGTGACAGGTGAGGTGACACCTATCAACTAAAAGCTGTCTAACCAAGAGTTTAGGTTTTGTATCATCTCAAGGTGGTGGCGGAATGTCATGCGTGCCCCCCATCCGTGTCCACCGGTAGGATAGACAAAGAGGCTTGCCGGTACATCGTTACGGTATAGCTCAAGATAATAGTTCACACCATTAGCTGGTGGCACAGCATTATCATCATCGCTCAATGCAATGAAAGCACGTGGTGTTGCACGTGTCACATTCATGTCACAGCTGAACTTTCTTTCCTCGCGTTTTGAGGGGTAGGTACCTAACAGGTTCTTACGTGAACCCTCGTGGGTGTAGCCTTCCATCATAGTGATTACGGGATAGAACAAAATCTGGAAATTGGGTTTTGCCTCACCTTTGGAGAGTGTGGCAACGGTGGCAGCGAGATGTCCTCCTGCAGAAAAGCCCATAATACCGATATTGTTCTGGTCGATGTGCCATGATACTGCATTTAAGCGCATTAGTTTTATAGCTTGCTCGGCATCTGTCATTGGCACTTCGCTATGTCCGTTTGGCATGCGATATTTCAGTACCGCAGCAGTAATGCCGCGACTTTGAAAATATTCTCCCCACTGGTAACCCTCCTTGTCGATTGCCAGATGATCATAGCCTCCGCCCGGACAGATGATGATGGCACGTCCTGTGGCTTTCTCCCTTTGTGGCAGGTATATGCGTAATTTAGCAGTGTCATTGGGGAGACCATTGTTCTTAGGAGCACGGCCATTATAGAGGTTCATATCGAAAACCTCTTGTGCTGTGCCTGATAGTGCTATCAATGCGAATGCCGCTATAGTTGCTATTCTTTTAATCATTGTTACTGGGTTTTAAGGTCTTTAGAATCTTTGGGATTCTTAAAGTCAGTTATCGTTATCGTTAAGGTTATCGTTAAGGTTATCGTTAAGGTTAAGGTTATCGTTGTCATTTCCGTGCAGACGGTCGAAGCGACGCAGGAAGAAGTTGAATGCTTCCAAACCGAGAAGCACCAACAGGGTTGAGGTAATGGCGAGGGCATACAAGCCTGCACCACAGCCAAGACCGATGGCTGCCGTAACCCAGATGCTCGCCGCCGTGGTTAGTCCGCGTACGGCATTCTTCTGGAAGATGATAGTGCCGGCACCGATGAAACCGATACCACTTACTACCTGTGCAGCGATACGTGATACGTCAAGACGGTGCTCCGCCGTCACTAATGCATCCTGGAATCCATAGGCAGAGATAATCATAAATAATGCAGAGCCCAAAGCTACCAGGAAATGAGTACGGAAACCGGCGGCCTTATCGCGATATTCACGCTCCAAGCCGATAGCACCTCCCAGCAGTGCTGCTGTTACGATGCGTGCTATGAAATCTAAAGTCTGAGAATCTATCATGGATGCAAAAATACTAAAAAATAATGGTAAAAGGAAGTTTCCTTACTTTTTTATAGTATATTTGCACAATAGAACAAACTCATACAACCATAACTATGAAATCTAAAATCCTCATCTTGGCCTTATTGTGCAGTATGCCGGCATGGGCTCAACGTATGACAAAGAATCTTACCGAATGGCAGTTTTCACGTGACAGTTTACATTGGCAAAACGTCGTTATACCACACGACTGGGCTATTAGCGGACCTTTCGACAAGAAGTGGGACCTGCAGTGTGTCGCGATAGAACAAAATGGTGAGACGGAGGCTACGGAGAAGAGTGGGCGCTCGGGTGCACTGCCGTGGATAGGGAAGGGGTATTACCGTACGATAGTGACTGTCCCTGATGGTTATGATGCTGCAGAGTTATTGTTCGACGGTGCCATGTCCGAGCCTGTAGTGAAGGTCAACGGCAAGGTCGCTGGTGAATGGAAATATGGCTATAATGCTTTCAGGGTTGATATTTCAGACTTTCTGAGATCTCAGAGTACTCCGAGAGAATTGACCATTGAGGTGGACCTCCAGAATGTTGAGGAGAGCTCGCGCTGGTATCCTGGTGCCGGACTCTACCGTCCTGTGACACTTATTGCTACGAGTAAGGCGGCACGTATTGATGATTGGGGTATTATGACACAGACCACAGACATCCATTTAGACAAGAAAGACATGGCGAAACTGAAGGTGGAGGTACCCATTGCCAATTACCAGAAAGGAATGTGTATTGGATTAGCTCTGCTCGATGCCGACGGCAAGAGTTTAACACAAATGACACCGGCGCCTATGCGTGACGGGAAGGCGCAGACCACTTTTATGATTTCTAATGCTAAGTTGTGGACTCCTGAGACACCATATCTATATAAGGTTCGTGCTGCGCTCTATGATGGAAAGGGTAACCCGTCGTTATGGGATGATATGGGCAATATTATTGACGAGAAGACAATAAACGTTGGTTTACGTACTATTAAGGTTTCCAAAGAAGGTGGTTTTGAACTGAATGGTGTATCGCGGAAGCTCCAAGGTGTTTGTCTGCACCACGACCTCGGACCTCTTGGAGCCGCTCTCGACAGAGCTGCTGTGATTCGTCAGATACGCATACTGAAGGATATGGGTTGTGATGCTATTCGCACATCTCATAATATGCCATCTACGATGCAGATGGAAGTATGTGACTCCATGGGTATGATGGTTATGGCAGAGTCGTTTGATATGTGGATATATCCTAAATGCAAGAATGGCTATTCCCGTTTCTTCAAGGAGTGGGCACTGAAGGACATTACCAACCTCGTACTGAATCACCGTAACCATCCGAGTATCGTGATGTGGTCTATAGGTAATGAGATTCCAGAACAGTGGGATGCCGACGCAGGTGTCTATTGGGCAAAGAAACTGCAGGATACCATTCAT
>JAFZVR010000052.1 GCA_017617725.1 Prevotella sp. | reverse complement strand
CTTAGGTGGCAACACCGCCTACAAGCAGATGCTGACGATGGTCAACCTCACATCCGGTGCTTTCCAGCGCGAGGTGCTACGTAAGAAAGGACTGACGGATGATGTGCTGATGCCGAAGTGGTATGGAGTTGTGATGATGGGAATGGTGGCAGCTACTATACACCTTACCCTTCCCAAGTGGGAGGATAAGGTGTATAGAGGTAGGTACATGGGGAGTAGCTTGCAGATGGTGGCGATGTTGGTACTGACGTATCATCTAGTGTATGCATTGGTAGCGGATGTTATCATGAGAGGAAGTCCTGTCATCAAGGGGGTGTTCGACAACCCAACGGGATTTGCTTTGCATACATGTGTACTGGTGGGGGTGATAGAGGCTAACAGACCCTCCTCCCGTCCCCCCTCTATGGGGGAAGCCTTTATTGAGATAACGGGCAGAAGAACAATCAGACAGGTGTCAATTATCCTAGTATGGATATTGACATTGCTATCTGCTGTGATGGTATTCCTGTCGGGATGCAGGACGGGGATGGTATGCATGGCTGTTATCATTCTCCTAATGTTTTATCGGGAGATGAGGCAGAGAATAAAACCAGGGGTGATGCGGTTGTGGGGAACGGTTATCAGTAGTGGTGTACTGCTTGCAGTGGTGCTTTATGTGTTCTCTGTGAAGCAGGAGTCGACAGGAGGCAGGCAGTTCATCCTTGAACGTACATGGGAGCTGATAGAGGAGCGCCCATTGATAGGATACGGGTGGCATGGGTTTGAAAGGGAATACATGGTGCAGCAGGCAGACTACTTCCGTCAACATCCTAACAGTCCGGCAGCATGGTATGCTGATGAGATCAGTCATCCGCTCAATGAGTTTCTGTATCTGTGGGTGGACTTCGGTATCACAGCCCCGATATTGCTCCTGCTGCTGTTCGCCATACCTTATTACACCTATCACAGGAAGAAAGACATGCTGTTAGGGCAGATGACACTACCGCTAACGGTTGTATTAGTGTTTTCCATGACTAGCTATCCGTTCCTGTATCCTTTGCCATGGGTAGTGGTGGCACTGACATATATCGTGATGATGAGAAAACCTATAAGCAGACTGAAGCAACGGTACAGGAAAACGGTGACGGTGACATCAATAGGAATATGCATCGCAGGACTGACACTGACAATATGGGAAATGACCCGTGAACATGAGTGGGCAAAGCTCAACCGAGGTGTGGAGCGACATTATACGGCAGCCGTGATTGACCGCTACGATAGATTATCTGGTCATTACAGCTGCAATCCCCGGTTCCTTTATTCGTATATGGTTGCCCAATACAAGGTGAGCCGACTGGATGAAGCGACCAATACCTATCATCAGCTGCGGCAGTATGCCGATACCTATGACATGGAACTCCTGGCTGGGGATACATACCGACACAAGCAACTATATGCCAAAGCACTACAACACTATGAGACAGCCATGTGGATGTGCCCTGTGCGGTTCGCACCCCTCGAAGGGATGATGCAGACATATAGAGACAGTGGTGATCTCCTTCGTGCCGACTCCATTGCACAGATCATTCTCGCCAAACCAGTGAAAGTCCTCTCACCACAGGTGGAGGAGATAAAGAGGAAAGCGAGAGAGGGGATGTCATCAAAGATGACAATGTAAAAATTATAAAATGTAAAAATGAAGTAATGTAGAGATGGAAGAGAAAGAAAAGATGGATGACGGTAGAGGCGGGAGGGATGAGGGAAGGAATATCATCATCCATGTGACGATAGAGAATCACTACCACGGAACGATAGACCATCTGACAATTAATGGGGATTAGCTTAATAGATTAATAGCCCCTCTCTGTATGAAGCACTTCGTGCCTCCTTGGGGAAGATAAACCTTCCGTCGTCGCAAGCATCGCTACGATACCGCGATGCCCCCCGAGGGGGAGAGAACTAGCTTAGTAGCTTAATAGATTAATGGGGTAATGGTTTTTCAGGAAAAAATTTGGTGGTTTCATGAAAATGTTGTAAATTTGCAGAGGAAACGAATAAGATGTCATTTGAGACAAACAATTGATTATGGCAAAGAACAGTGAAATACAAGAAACCGCCCGTATCGATGCTCTTTTCGAGCGTATTTCCGCCCTCATTGAACAGGCCCGTACTGTTGTAGTCTGTACTGCCAAGGCTGCAGAGGTTAAGACAAGATATGAGGTGGGACGATATATATTCGAGGATGAGCAGCAGGGTGAAAGAGCTGCATACGGAAAGCAGATTTTAAAGAATCTGTCTGTTAAACTGATGGATAGATTTGGCAATGACTGGAGCTACGATACACTTATCCGCTGTCGTAAGTTCTATACGTCTTATCAAAACGCCGAAATTGTAGCAATGCCGTTGCCACAATTAAAAAACATGGATGAAACAACTATAAATAATGACGATGCAAATTGTGGCAACGGTGTTGCCCCAATTCAATTGCCTCGTTTTATCCTCAGTTGGTCTCACTATCTCATATTAATGCGTATTGAAAACATCAAGGCACGTAGTTTCTATGAGATTGAAGCGGCTCAACAAAACTGGTCTGTAAGCCAGCTCTCCCGTCAGGTGGGCAGCAGCCTTTATGAGCGTCTGGCACTAAGTCGCAACAAGGACGAAGTGATGCGTTTAGCCTGCGAAGGGCAAACTATTGAAAAGCCATCTGATATCATCAAAGATCCGCTCACATTGGAGTTCTTGGGATTGAAACCAGAAGCAGCCTATTCAGAATCGAAACTTGAGAATGCCATCATCAGCAAGATGCAGAAGTTCCTGTTGGAACTGGGTAAGGGCTTCCTGTTCGAGGCAAGACAGAAGCGGTTCACCTTTGATGAGGAACACTACTATGTAGATTTGGTATTCTATAATCGACTCTTGCAGTGTTATGTGCTGATTGACCTCAAAGCGAATAAGCTGACTCATCAAGACCTTGGACAGATGCAGATGTACGTCAACTACTATGATCGCTATGTGAAGCAGGATTTCGAGAAACCGACCATTGGCATCTTGCTTTGTGAAAGCAAGAAAGATGCATTGGTAGAATTGACACTGCCGAAAGATGCAAATGTCTATGCCACGCAATATCAACTCTATTTGCCTGACAAAGCATTGCTTCAAGCAAAAGTAAAGGAATGGATTGATGAATTTAAGGAAGAGGATTTTTGATAAATTATTTGGTAGGATGCAAAATGAAGTGTTGATTTGAGCTATGCTCGAAAAGGCACCGTAAAAGACATATATTAAGAGTTAGGACAGCTTTCTCGTAGACCTCAGAACCGCAAATTCAAAGTATTATACGAGTATGGAATGTCTGCCTGCTCACGTCCCTTTGGAGACGTGGGCATTTGCAGATTGCAACATCTCGTATAATACTTGCGGTTCGAGAGGTCATGTTGTATTATGTAAGGCCCACTCTCCTTTTTTAAGATTCCTTCTACTCCTCCCTTGAAGGGAGAGCAAAGTCAGAAAAATGCAAAAGTAAATAATCATGGAAAAGGAAGAGAAAATGGAAATGAAGAAAGGTGGTATCATAAACTTCTTTGACGGTGCTACCATTAATAACATGGTGATAAACGGGAATATGACAAAGAGCGGAACGGAGCACTTCTGTTCGCAGAATGGAGACATGAAAGAGGAAGAGGAGACAGACACTAATAAGATTCTGACTCCTGACCAACTGGCAAAGGCGGTGGGGAAAGTGCTGAATCTGTTCTGGGGTAAAAGCTCGTATGCCGTGCTGTTCTGTGTATGCAGGGATTATTTCGGGTATCCCAATAATATGTCGATGTTTGAGAGTGAGTTTGCTGATTTG
>JAFZVR010000051.1 GCA_017617725.1 Prevotella sp. | reverse complement strand
TATAATTAGGAGGTATTGATTATGTTACCAGTAATGTTTCAGAACAGTTGGATGCCAACAGTATTTGAGGATTTCTTGAACAATGATTGGATGCCTCGTGCCAACAGTACAGCACCTGCAGTCAATGTCAAGGAGAGTGAGAAGGAATATACGATGGAACTTGCAGCTCCAGGCATTAAAAAAGAATATTGCCGAGTCAGCATCAACGACGAGGGCAACCTCACCATCGCCATTGAGAACAAGACTGAGCACAAGCATGAGGATAAGCATCATCACTATCTACGCCGCGAGTTCAGCTACTCGAACTACGAGCAGAACTACACGCTACCTGATGATGTCGTAAAAGACCAGATCTCTGCCAAGGTGGAGGACGGTATCTTGACCATCACCATGCCGAAGATGGAGCCGAAGCAGAAGGTTACCAAAGCCATCGAGATCTCATAGAGAATCATGTGATAGCTTAATTTGAAAAACTCCATACTATCGAGCAGGAGGAAAACAAAGTAGTTTTCTTCCTGCTCGATTTTATTCTGTTCTTTATCAACTATATCCCCCTTTCAGCCCAATCGCCTCTATCCAGGTTTCGGTAGCCGATAGCCTCTGCAATGTGCTGCGACTGCACCTTCTCCGATCCCTCGAGGTCGGCAATCGTTCTGGCAACCTTCAGGATGCGGCTGTAGGCACGGGCGGAGAGCTTCAGACGTTCCATCGCCATGCGGAGCATGTCTAAGGAGGCGGCATCGGGCTCGGCAAACTGGTGAACCATTCGCTCAGTCATCTGGGCGTTACAGTGGACCCTCACCTGCCCTCCCTGTTTAGGGAGGGAGCTGAAGCGTGCCTCTTGAATCTGACGTGCCTTGATGACCCGTTCTCGAATAGCGGCAGACGGTTCTCCCGGCTGCATCTTCGAAAGCTCGGCAAAAGGCACGGCCTGTATTTCGCAATGGATGTCGATACGGTCAAGCAATGGTCCGCTGATTTTATTCAAGTAGCGCTCTATCTGTCCCGGTGTACATACGCAATGGTGTGTTGGGTCACCGTAATAACCGCAAGGACAGGGATTCATGGATGCTACAAACATGAACGAGCATGGATATTCTATGGTGTATTTAGCACGACTGATTGTTATCTTACGGTCCTCCAACGGCTGGCGTAGCACCTCCAAAGTTGACTTATTGAATTCTGGTAATTCGTCTGCGAAGAGCACACCATTATGTGCAAGGGAAATTTCACCTGGTTGAGGATTGTTGCCACCGCCTACGAGGGCCACCTGTGAGATCGTGTGATGGGGTGAACGGAACGGACGCTGTGAGATAAGTGATGTATTACGGTCTGTTTTTCCCGCTATAGAATGAATCTGTGTTGTTTCTAAGCTTTCTGCAAGCGACAATGGTGGAAGAATGCTCGGCAACCGTTTTGCCATCATCGACTTACCACTCCCAGGAGGGCCCACCATAATAAGGTTATGACCACCTGCTGCCGCCACCTCCAACGCTCGCTTCACATTCTCCTGACCACGTACATCAGCCATGTCAAGATCATAGCGGTATTGCTGCTCGTAGAATTCCCGACGTGTATCAATGAAACAGGGTTCCGGGTGTGTCTCTCCATTGAGGAAATTGATAACGTCAAGGATATTATCCATACCGTAAACGTCAAGGTTATTGACCACGGCTGCTTCACGTTCATTCTGTCGAGGTACGATGAGACCGCGGAATTTCTCTTTTCTTGCTTGAATGGCAATAGGAAGAGCACCACGTATCGGCTGGAGTTTACCATCAAGTCCCAACTCCCCAACGAGCATGTAATCTTTCAGACGGTCGGCATTCATCTTTTCATTCGATGCGATGATGCCGATGGCTACCGGCAAGTCGTATCCACTACCCTCTTTCTTAATATCCGCAGGTGACAGATTAATGGTGATGTCGGCAATAGGAAATTTCAAGCCGTTATTAAGCATAGCGGCAGCAATACGGTCTCTGCTCTCTTTTACGGCAGTATCACCTAAGCCTGTCAAATGAAATAATACACCACGGGTGATACTTACCTCTACCGTTACGGTTGTTACCTCCAATCCGTTAACGGCAGCACTATAAGTTTTTACCAGCATTATTTAGTTTATTAGTGCTTGAAGTCTATCTTTCAATTCGCTGTTACGAAGGTCTCGGTCTGTAATCTTGCCATTGACAAGGATAATATTGTCTGCTGGACTCATAAGTCCCAGCTGCTGCATCAGACGTCCCTCCATCATCTTCTCATCACAGACTGTCGGCCATGTAAAACTGTTATTATTCATCTGCATTTTACAATCCCTGCGTTGAGCATCGATGCATATACTGAGAAGATGTAACTTATCGCCATTATCTTGTTTGAAATCACGGAGAGTACGTTGAATATCCATACTCTCATAGTTCCATGATCCCCACACACTGATGACAGCCACGCCCTTAAGCAGTTGCTGGTCAGTCACAGTATTACCATCAATGTCAACAACTGAGATTTTCGGCAGACGATCTCCTATTTTCGATGTACATAAGGCAGCCACCTGATGGCTAAGCGCTAACAGCTGTGTATTTTCCGGCTGCTGCTCTGTCATCACCTTCAGTAGTTTATATGCACCCACATAGTCTGGCTTATGTGTTTTCAGATAGTATTTCTGCAACAGATAATTGCTTACCAGCGTACCTGGATATTTTTCTATGAACTCCTTCGCCTTCAGTTTCTCTTCCGGAGGTGTCACATCTATTATCTGTCGACGGAACCGCATCATAAGCTTATTCTCATCTGTTCCCGTCACTGTCATCTCCTTCAGGTGAGAGGCATCAGCTTTTATCTCGACAGAACCACCTGACTCCGCGAACACAGCATGCTCAGAGAAATTCGGGAACACCAGTATCAATGTTGCCTCGCCCTTCATGCGTGTCTCATACGCAAAACGACCAGCAACAATCTTTATGGTGTCCATGCCATTGATACCACCGTCAGGGCTATATACATACAGTTCACCCTGGTTGATATGAAGGAAACGTCCCTCTATTTTGAAGTGACCGCTGCGTGTACCGCAGGAGGTAAGAAGGAAGATGGAAGAAGTGAGAAGTAAGAGGTAAGAGGTGAGAGGTGAGAGGAAAGCAAAAAGGTAAAAAGGTAAAATCCCTACAACCTTCTTTATTGATGCTAATCGGTTGCTGCTCATGGTCTTTTACTGTTTTACCTTTTTACTGTTTTACCTTTTCTTAGGTGTGCCGCGAGCGGGACTCGAACCCGCACAGCCTTGCGGCCAAGGGATTTTAAGTCCCTCGTGTCTACCAATTCCACCATTGCGGCATGCTTTGCATGCGTGCGATGTTTGGCGGCGCCTCAGCAAAAATAGCTTTCTGCGTTAGACTTGCACAAACATTGCGGCGTTTCTTCGAAACTTGCGAATGCAAAGGTACAAGAAATCACATTAAACACCAAAAATATTCATTGAATTTTTAGTTGCTCACCACTATCTGTCTGGCGTTGACCCTTGCACTATATCGCATTAATCCCACCTCGCTATTACTCTTTTTATTTTCCAGCGCACCCGTTTCAAGTGAGTATGTGCGTCCACATTTTTTACATTCCACAAAGAGGGCTTTCTTAGCTACCCATGTCAGTGGATATCCCACATTACCATACTGTTTCAGGCAGTTAGGACATTGTTTGTCATATCCTACTGGTCCTGCGAAATTCGTTGAACCGACGATGATACCGTTATTTGCACCCAACTCATAAGTAATCATATTCTCCGGTTCGGTAGTAAGTGCTATATCCTCATCTCCTGTACCATCGGCAGGACTCACATAAACATGGTATATGCCGTTAATACGTCCCATGCTCACGCTGACAAAATAACCAGGATTATTCACTGCCGTCACCAGTTTACTCGTTGGGTGAAGTACATGTGTGAAGGCAAAACGGCAGAGATAGTCATGGCTCACATTCTCTTCGGCATGGCAGGCGAATAGGAAAACAGCTATGAGGGCTCCCCCTACCACTCTCCGAAAGGAGTGGGAATACATATTGGTGATATTTAACAGGTGCTTGAAAATAGTCATTGTTTTAGCTGTTTGATTGCGTTGTCTGTCTTCTGGAAATTGAAATCCTGAAGCGTCTGTTCCATTAGTGCTACGATGCGGTCGTTACACAGGTTGCCGATACTTCCCTCATGGGTGTGGTTGATATGTTTATCAGCCTTGAAAGAGCCTGCCTCTATCTCTAATCCCACCTTCTTGTAGGCATCACGGAATGGTAAGCCCTCCGCAGCAAGACGATTGACCTCCTCTACCGAGAAAATGGGGTCATACATAGCATTATCGAGAATATGCTCATTAACAGACATTTTATTGATGATATATGCTGTCATCTGCAGACAGTCTTTCAGTTCATCAAAGGCAGGAAGGAACACCTCCTTGATAATCTGCAGGTCACGGAAATAGCCCGTTGGCAGATTGTTCATAATAAGCATCACCTGTTGCGGCAGTGCCTGCAATTTATTCGATTTGGCGCGAATAAGCTCGAAAACATCAGGATTTTTCTTATGTGGCATAATGCTCGAACCAGTAGTACACTCCTTCGGTAGTTTCACAAAAGCGAAGTTCTGACTATTGAATAAGCATGCATCATACGCCAGCTTAGCAAGTGTACCAGCTACTGAGGCCAGTGCAAACGCCACGTTACGTTCCGTCTTACCACGTCCCATCTGTGCATACACCACATTATAGTCCATGCTATCGAAGCCTAACAGGTCTGTTGTCATCTGTCTGTTCAGCGGAAACGAGGAGCCATAGCCTGCTGCCGAGCCCAACGGGTTACGGTTTGTCATCTTATACGCTGCCTGCAGGAAGAGCATATCGTCACAGAGTGACTCCGCATGGGCACCGAACCACAATCCGAATGATGACGGCATGGCAATCTGCAGGTGGGTATAACCTGGCATCAACACGTTCTTATATCTCTCACTTTTAGCAATGAGCTCATCGAAAAGAACCTTCACAGCTTCTACAACCTCACGTAACTGCTGACGGGTGAATAGCTTCAGGTCAACGAGAACCTGGTCGTTACGCGACCGACCGCTATGGATTTTCTTTCCAATATCGCCCAACTGACGTGTGAGCATCAGCTCTACCTGTGAGTGCACATCTTCTACACCGTCTTCTATAACAAACTCACCACTTTCCGCTTTGTCATAGATGTCACGCAGAGCACTGAGCAACTGTGGTAGTTCCTCTTTTTCCAACAACCCGATACTCTCGAGCATTGTTATATGAGCCATCGAACCCAGCACATCATATTTGGCAAGGTAGAGATCCATCTCGCGGTCGCGACCGACGGTAAAGCGCTCTATCTCAGCATTTACCTCAAAATTCTTTTCCCACAGTTTGTTTGCCATTGCTTCTTCTTTTCGTTATTACGTCATTATTCATACGGTATCATTGCCAGCGCATCAGCGATTTTCTCTATTCCCTCCTGCAGTGGTTTCGACACCATTGCCTTAAGGAAGATAGGAATATCTGCCTTGATGGTAAGACGCATCTTTGATTCTGTGTCGCTTGTTGGCAACAACTGTATCCAGAAGTTGAATGGCATTGGAGAATTCTCGCTCTCAAACTTGATGGTCTTCGGCTCCTCACGTTCTACGATACGCATACTCACTGCTCCCACGGGAGCTACGTCGATGCTTATACTATCACTGTCGAATGACAGGTTATTCAACTTGTCCTCTGGGATTCTGTCCTTGACACGCTCAATATTACTCAGGTCGCTCAGCATATCATATACTGCCTGCTGAGGATACGGAATCTGTTTTATACTACTTTCAAATTGTGCCATCGTCTTTTCTTTTGTTCTTGTTTTACTAGTATATCTAGTTGTTCTAGTCTATCTAACTGGGCTAGAGATGGGTTACCAATGTGCTGGATCTTTACGCCATGCATTGAGCAGCTCCACATCGCTCTCCTTTATATATCCTGTTTCTAATGCTTTCTCCACCACATGCTCATAGTCGGTGAGTGTGACAAGGCGCACATTAGCAGCCTTGAATGCCTCCTCGGCAACAGGGAAGCCATAAGTGTAGCTCGCTACCATACCCACGACTTCGAACCCTGCACTACGCAGAGCCTCAACAGCCTTCAGAGAAGAGCCGCCTGTAGAGATAAGGTCTTCTATCACCACAACCTTCGCATCTTGTGGCAGTTCCCCTTCGATGAGGTTCTGCATACCGTGGTCTTTAGCCTTTGAGCGTATATACACGAATGGCATTGCCAATGCGTCAGCAACGAGAGCACCCTGTGCTATCGCACCTGTAGCCACACCTGCCACAGCTGTAGCCTCAGGAAATTCGCTCAGTACGGTATGCACCAGTTCCTGCTTCACCCATGTGCGCAGGTCGGCAAAGGAGAGTGTCTTACGATTATCACAATAGAATGGTGATTTCCAGCCGCTTGCCCATGTGAACGGGTCGTTGGGCTGTAGTTTAATGGCTTTGATTTCAAGCAGTTTTCCTGCCAGAGCCTTCTTCATGTCATTCATAAAATTCTGTTTTAACGCCGCGAAGGTACGAAATAAATATGAATTATCAATTACTCAACTTGCGAAAGTTGAATCAATCATCCTTTCGTATATCCGAGGGTGAGAAAACTGATTTGTACATCAGTAGCTTTCAGCAACTCACGGCTACAGGCAGAGATGGTAGAACCTGTTGTGAGGATATCGTCAACTAAGAGTATATGGCGTCCTGTTATACATTTAGGGCTTTTCAATTGAAATACTCCATCGACATTCTCCCTACGCTGTTGACGGTTTAACTCTGTCTGACTGCCACTGAAAGCATAACGTTTCAATGCTTTTGTCTCCACTGGCAGGTGGGTGATATTACCTATTCCTCGCGCTATCAGCTCGCTCTGGTTATATCCTCGTTTCCATTGTCGCCATCTTGTCAGCGGTACAGGTATCAGTACATCTATCCCATCAAAGAACCCGGTTGTTATAATCTCCTTTGCCAGTAGCTCTCCAAGGGTCTCACAAATATCCAGGCGGTCGTTATATTTGGCTGCGTGAATCAGTCGTGCCACATCCGTAGCAGGATTATAATAGAACAAGGCTGCCCCACGCTCCACCTGCGTCTGTCCCCACAACAATCTCACAATCTCATTGTCTGTAGGAGAAAGGGCATGGTCCGTCCGTGGCAATTGCATATTACACACTCCACAGAGTCCCTTCTCACTGAGGGTGAGACGTTGTCCGCAGATAACACACTGGCGTGGAGCTATGAAATCGATGATACGGGAGAACATTAGGTTGGTATGGGTCGAGGGAGCCTCACCCCCTAACCCCTTCTCCTCAAGGCGAGGGGGGACATTCAAGTTGAGGGTTTCATTCTTCATTTTTTATTTTCTCAATGATATCCATTGTGAAGCCGCGACTCACAGCATATTTCATGAGTTTCATCTTTTCCTCATAAGGAGTCTGTGCCTTGATACTTTTTTTCTTTGCAGCAAGCAACGGGCGAAGGATTTCAAGCCATTCTTCAGCTGTTACCTCATTAAGGACAGGACGATATATAGTTTCATCAACATGCTTTGCCCATAAGGCCTGTTCTATCTTACGCGGGCCCCATTGGTTGAACTTCATCTTTTCCCGCACAAATAGTTTCGCATAACGTTGGTCATCTATGTAGTGATGTTCCACCAGATATGCAATAATACGTGCCTGTACTTCCTCATCAATACCCCAACGGCGCATCTTATCCGCCATCTCACCTGTGCAGTGCTCACTGCGTGCGCAGTCAGCAGCCAGTTTTCTCAGTATCTGTTCTTCATCGGGAGCTCCCTCCCGCCTTCCCTTCATGGGAGAGGAGTCCTTAGATGATATTTTGTCATTCCGTCGTTTAATCATACTTTTCAATTTTTTGGGTGATGTCCCCTTACAAACCGTTGTTTCCCGAATTGGTCGGGGTGTATGGTAACATTGGTAAAACCTTTTTCCTTGAGCATTGCTGCCACATCTTCAACATATAACGGGTTTGTCTCGAAACGTAATTCACCATCGGCTTGTAAACCCGTTAAAGCAAAGTCCGCGATGTGACGATAGAAGAGCAATGGATCATCGTCCGGGACAAAAAGGGCTGTTTCTGGCTCATAGTTAAGGACATTTGTCTCCATTGTGGCACGTTCCTTCTCACAGATATACGGTGGGTTACTGATGATGGTGGTAAAGGGTCGAACCGATGGAGCAGCGAGGGCGGGCGAAAGCTCGCTTTCTGTATGCCGAGTCGCGACAGAGGTGGACCGCAGGTCAAAGTCGAGGGTCGATAGTCGAGGATTTAAGATGTCCACCTTCTTGAATACTACATTAGCACCAAGCCGCTTGGCATTGTCGCGAGCTATGGCAAGTGCCTCCTCACTGATGTCCCACGCCTCCACGTAAGCATCGGGATTCTCCAGTGCGAGGGTGATGGCTATACATCCGCTACCCGTTCCAATGTCTAATATGGTTGAGGGTCGAGGGTCGAGGGTATAGCTCCCCATCCTCGTACCAGCTTTTCTGTCTCTGGTCGTGGGATTAGCACTCCTGGTGCCACATGAAACTGTCGTCCACAGAATGTGGCTGTACCAAGGACATACTGTACTGGCTCACCTTTTTCCAGTCTGCACATTATCTGCTCCAGCTCCTGACGTTCTACATCCGACAGCGAGTCTGTCTTGCCACAAAGGATATCTGCAAACGACAGTCCAAACCGTTCCTCCATGACCATTCGGACGATAGCTTTCGCCTCGCCATCATCATAGAGTGGTGTTAATCGTTGCCAGAGCATATCTGTTATTGGTTATGGGTTATGGAAGAAGAAAAAGAAAAACGCTGCGGCGTGTTTAGGGTTACAGTTCTCAGCTTTTCCTATGCTCATACCGTTGCTGCCACGTACAGTACCGTCACTTTCTATCTTACCTATTGACATGCCGTTGCTGCCACGTACAGTACCGTCACTCTCTATCTTACCTATCGACATACCGTTGCTGCCACGCACAGTACCATCACTCTCTATCTTGCCTATCGACATACCATTACTGCCACGCACAGTACCGTTACTCTCTATCTTACCTATCGACATACCATTACTGCCACGCACAGTTCCATCATTCTCTATCTTGCCTATCGACATACCGTTGCTGCCACGCAATGTCTGTGCATCAATAGTATTCAGTCCAAAGATGGCAATAGTCAATAAAAGGATTATTCGTAGTTTCATAACATTAATAC
>JAFZVR010000050.1 GCA_017617725.1 Prevotella sp. | reverse complement strand
TTGGCCAACTGTCGCTGGCTGATGCCACGGGCCTCTATCTCATCCTTCAGAACCTCACCCGGATGGGTAGCAAATGCTCCATAACCTAAATTTCCCATATGCTCTATACCTCTTTATTTTTTATAATGATTCGACAATTCTGTAATGTTGCAAATGGTGATTCCTTCCGATTTGCTCGATTTGAACTCTATGCGATACTGGTCGTTCACGCGTACCGACTCCGTACCCTTTTTGTCACCACTCAGAGCTTCATAATGCAGGGCATGATAACGGTACAAGTCTTCTATTTTGTCCACAGAGTCGAGAATGTTTAGAACACGCACGTACTTCTTTTATGCTTACACAAGAAAAGGTGAAGTTTTTTTAATCGTAGCAGGTGTAACAAATACAAGGCATCAGCGTGCCAGCGCTTTTTCGTAGGCACTCATAGCTCAAGTGTTCCCCATTGACAACCGTCAATGAGTACGAGGTATTTGCCTTCAGACATACATACGGTTTGTACTGCCATCCACTCTTTGGCTTTCTCCTGGAATACACTGGAAGTCTTTACTTCGCGATTCGCCAGATCCACCTCTCTTACGCTGATAGAGGTCTCGTATTTTTCCTTGGACCAGCTACCGTCTGAGACACAGTGTCGTACCACCCAATAGAACTTATCGTTCACCGTAGTAGTGCAGAGAGTGCCGTTTGACTCGATAAATACGGCTTTATCTATCATCAAATCACGTATGTGACTCTCGGCAGAGCCTACCAATCCCTTGTTCTTCTGAGTATATTCGTATCCAAAGGTTAGCACCTTCCTGTTTTTCCCGTTGGTATCCATAAGGACAATACCTTGATTGTTGCGGTCATCTGTGAACAAACGACCATTATCACCGCACTCTGTAAGCGATGACATACCATTAGGTGCAGACCTATTTACATCAGCGAAGACACGGTTCCACGCTGTGGTCTCAACAACACTGGTATATGCACCGTCATAGCTTCCAATTTCCTTCACACAGGTATTTGCTGTCAAGTCGCAAGTCAATAGGCAGTAACCTTGTATCTTATATACGAACTCAGCATTACTGTTTACCTTTGCTGGAGGATAGTTGTAGATATCTGTTGTCAGCAACAGTTGTGAGCCGTCATACGACAGTATATATGGAGCTTGGAGATGCTGCTTCTCTGCCACAATACCGAAGTCGTATGCCTTGTCGCCGACTGTTGACAGGACATGAACCTTCAATGAGGAACCACTTCCGAACTCTGTACTATACAGGTTGCTACCGAAATCACTCAGAGCTGCATACACCACCGTACCGTCATCATTCACTATGAAGTTTGGATAATACTGCTGCCACAGGGCGGCGTTCTCCTTACTCTTCAGTGATACACCTCGCTGGTCCTCATCTATTGACCAGTTACCGATCTTCTCAAACTTGTCATTGTAAAGATACAGATGATTAGAATTAAATGCCTGTGCCACGCTGGCATGATCCCACATTGCCAATACTGCGATATATTTGCCATTGGGCGATGTCTTCACGTACACATTATTGTACTTGACACAAAACTTCCCATATTTCTGCTGCTCTATCAAAGTCTCGCTCTTAAGCAGACTCAGGGTATTCTTGTCAAAGGCAACATGCTGCACATTGTTGTTCTGGTCATACAACACCGCATCGATCTGCTGACCGTCAGCATTGATATATGCCATCTGATACGGTGCTTTCTTTAAAGAGTATTCCTGCTTGATGTTAAAAGTCTTGTCAAATCGTACCAGAGTAAATTCTGAATATGTGTGTTCGTATGCTATGATGTCTCCATTATCATACTTCAACAGATTCCAGTTTCTGCCCTTCATCATCTTGGGTGTTTCCTGTTTCTGCTCAAGAGTGAGTTGGGCGGCTATTAAACTCGCAGGACATAAACTGCAGAAAAAAACTGCTACAAATATAAGGTGTTTAGAAAATAATGTTTTCATAATAACAGTGTGTTGGATAGTTTGATTATAAGTTATTTATTTTGTCTGGTGACGTTGGCAGACGCGTTCAGCGTTCCAGCGCCTTCTCGTATGCACGGACTGCCTCCTCGTCGATACCATAGTCCTTGCAGTTACCCTCTGTTATGAAGATAGGCATACAGGAGAAGAAACCTTGGCTAAAACCTCTGTAACTGGAAGCCTGTGTTGCTCGCAAAAAACTCATAGATCCAATATACTTTACCGTTGTAGGAATATAAATCTCATCGACGCGACAATCCATAAAAGTCCATACACCGATGTACTCTACGCCATCATTCAGGATTATCTTACATAAAGGCACTTTATAGAAGGCTTGATGCCTTATGGCTTTCAAAGTATTTGGGAACTGTATGCTTTGTACCCTACTTCCTTGGAATGCCTTCATACCAACCTCTATAACAGTGTACATGGTGCCATTGACATCAACATACTCCGGAATAATATAGTTCCGCTCCTTGTACTTGTCCCTTATCACCGTCAACGTGTGGTCAGACTCTGAGAGTATTGCATAGCGCAACTCTTTGCCGTCAGGGGTACGGGCTGAGAATACTTTTTGTACACCATTATCTTCCTTCCCTAATGTTCTTACATAAGCGAACATACCTGGTCTTTTCACCTTCTCTGTCGTTATCTCCGACGAGATTGTTGCTGTCACCGGGTCATGCTTGGGATATTCCACCAGAGTCCTGTTGCCTACCTTCGGTTTCTGTGGTGTAGCACTTTCCACTGCCTCTGCATTAGGATCAACCTTCGTACCGTCAGCCTTACGGATAATCATCACATCCTTACGAGCTATGCGCACCGTAGGGGCATCCTTGTCGTCCGTCAACTGATAGAAGATGGTCGTGGGACTCATCTCTACATTATACACCTTCATCGACTCACCCTCCTCGGTGACGATGATATCCTGTGCATACGCTGCTAAGCCACATACACACATACAAATAATTGCAAGAACTTTTTTCATGGTCTGAAATTTTCTGCTAAGGTACAAAGAATAAACAATAAAAATGTATTTTATTTTGATTTATGTAGATAATTAATTACTTTTGGCACAAAATTAACCTCGTAGCGACACAAAATGCGCACTAAAAACTAAATAGAACTATGAAACATTTTGGAGTATTGACATTGCTACTGGCAATGAGTATGATGACCTCATGGGCCAATCCTGTCAGCAAGAAGGCCGCGCAACAGGTGGCACAGGAGTTTATGCAGCAGCAGCTGAATATCCAGGGTTCGCACCGTGCACCCCGGATGGTGAAAGTCAACGCACCGAGCAGCAACCAGGAGTTTGAAAGCCTGTATCTGTTCAACGCTTCCGACGGACAGGGATATGTCGTTGTAAGCGGTGACGACCGGACGGAACCCATTCTGGGCTATTCAACCAGCGGCAGCATCGACCTCGACAACATGCCTGACAATATGCGTTCGTGGCTGCAGCAATATGCCGATCAGATAGAGTATATTCAAAAGAACAACATAATCGTACACAAACGCACGGCTGCCAACTGCGGTTCTCAGATTGCTCCGACGCTGACCAGCAAATGGTATCAGAACATCATCTACAACGACCAGTGCCCGATGGTGACCAGCTATACCGACCCTGACTGCACCCAACCTTATGAATACAAGGACGCACAGGGCCAAATGAGTACCGCCCCAGCGCGCAGTCTGACAGGATGTGCGGCGACAGCTTTGGCACAGGTGCTCTATCAGC
>JAFZVR010000049.1 GCA_017617725.1 Prevotella sp. | reverse complement strand
GCCCGTTACAATTATCGTCACGCTATCCTTCTGATGCGTATATTCAAGATTCTCAAGAATAAGACCTATTGCATGGTCGGCTGCTGCTACAGACTGTTGAGTCTCGAAAGAATAAATACCAGTCTCGTGCTGTTTATAGTCGGTTGTCACGAGATGTACGGTCATAAAATCGGGCTTATAGCGGTTCGTGAGATAGTTCACCATACTTGCCACCTTGGCATCATATTGGAAAGAGCCAGCACGTAGGGTAGAGTCAGACAGATGTCCTATAGCCTCACGCTCCAGTTCTGCCATGATATTCGCAGGAGTACATACCGGACGTATATAGTCCATTCCGCTCACGTTGACGCGAGTTGTTGGGAAGTATTCTGGCAGATTGATGTCAATCCACTTGCAGCCTGTCGTTACAGGCCAGAAAACAGAGGCCGTAGTACCGCCATGCTCCTTCACGGTCTGCCAAAGTGTCTTGGTTCGTATGCTGTCGGCATACCAGTTGTATAAAGCGGGCTCAGCCCTGTTGAACTGAAACTGACGGTTACAATGTATGCCGTGGTCGAGTGGGGTAGAGCCTGTTACCAATGTGGTGTGTGCTGGATACGTCATCGTAGGATTTACCCCGATTACATTCGGCACATATATGGATTTCTGCATCAAATCATGAAGGAATGGTGCTGGTTGGCTGGCATTCGTGAGAATGTCATTCCTCAAGCCGTCGATTGTGATGAGTATCACTCTCTGTCTTGCCGATGTGCAGAGACAGAGGAATGAAAGTATGAATATTGATATTGTTTTTGACATTTGTAATCTTGCTTTGCTGCATATTGGAAAACTGCTCCCGAGTGTTGTGTGCAAAGCATCCTGAGTGCAAAGATATGCCTTTTTCTCAAGAAAAAGCTATAATATACAGTTTTTAACCAATATTTTTCGTGGTAAAAGTGTTTTTATTTAAGAAAAAATTGTATCTTTGCAACTGAAATCGGCGGTGTTATGTATGGATACGGCTGAAAATTATTAAAATTGCAAACAATGAGAAAAATAAAATATATTCTCGCTTTTGTTTTGACACTCGTACTTGCAGACTTTTTCCTGACTTCATGTCATAATGAGGAAAAGCCGGAAATTGTTATAGACGAAGCACTTGTAGGTACGTGGGTGTCTCAGGACAACAAGAAAGACTTTCACGAGGAAATAGAGTTTCGGGATAACGGCAATGTCACTTCCACGTTGTATGCCAACAGGAAAGCCTTGGATGTAAGGTTTGTCGATGCTGATGGTATATGCCATAAGGTCAAAGGCAGTTTCCGAACGGAGAATGACATAGTGAAGCTTTCCAAGGTTCAGGTATGCGATTATGAGGAATATCACGACTGGGAATGGCATGGACTTGAGATCCTTGAGAATGTGGCTGACATGAACTATCTGATGCAGGCTCGCTATTCTCTTTCCGTAAATGGCGACACCCTCATATTACATTCCTTAACGGCTGATGGTGAGGAGGATAACACATATATCCGCAAGAAGTAATTTAAGCAATAAAAGGTGTCAATAATGGTGCTCAATATCATTTGTGGCACCTTTCATTTTTTTTCTTGTTCTGCTAAACCTTTTGTCTGTAAAAACGTATTATAATTAAGTGTGAACTAATAGCTAAAGAAAATATTCAAATGAAGAAGAAATTATTGTTTTTCGGGGCTGTGGCAGCTCTTATTGCTTGCACAGCCAATCAGACACAGGCAGGTAACAAATCTCGTTCACTTGTAGTTTATTACTCTCAGTCAGGTACTACTGAGAAGGTTGCAAACATCATTCAGAAGAAGACAGGTGCTGATATAGAGCGTATAGAGACCGTTAATCCATATTCTGGTGATATGGGTGCAATAGCAGGTGCATTTATGGGCGAGCGTAGGGATGGTAAGGTTCGTGACCTCAAGCCTATGAAGGCAAAGATTGCAGACTATGACACTCTCTATGTGGGATATCCAATATGGGCAGGCACATTCGCAGGTCCTATCCATAGTCTCGTTAAGTCAAACGACTTCAAGGGTAAGGTGGTTGTTCCTTTCTGCACATTCGGTAGTGGTGGTAATACAAGTATTCCAGAACTCAAGGCTGCATTACCAGGAGCTAATGTCACATCTTCATGGTATGGCGTAAGAGCTGCACGTGTAGATAAGGCAGAGGCAGAGGTTGAGACATTCCTCATTAACCTTGGCGCTTTGAAGGGCAAGAAGCAATCACTTCCTGCATTCTCTGCACAACATGCCGTTAGTGCTGATGAGAAAGCCATTTTCGACAAGGCTTGCGGCGACTATCCTATGCCATTAGGAACTCCATCAACCGTAGGTACACGTTCACTCGACAACGCTACAGAATATCTCTTCACATGCAACAGCAAGGATATGCAGGGCAGGGAGAGTAAGCAGTTTATCTATGTGATAAAAGGTAAAGCTGAGGGTAGCGTGCCTGAGTTTACACAGGTGGAGAGATAGGACCTACCCCGGCCCTCCCCAAGGGAGGGAGTATTTATATACATTTTATCGCTAAGAGCGTAAGGGATCATTACTATCTAAAGGCTCCCTCCCTTGGGGAGGGATGGGGTGGGTCTTTAAACACCACGCAAATCCCTTTGCCTTGCGTAGTTCTATCTCGTTGAAGTGCCCGCCTTCATTCCATTCAAGGAGACAGTTGTCAGCTCCCAATTGCGTTTCGTGACGCTTGTGTTGGAGTCTTACCCTGTCACCAATAATACAGAATGGATGTTTGCGGGTACATTCTTCTTTATCTCCCAGACTCATATAGGCATATCTCACCTTTAGTGGATGTGCGTCTGCATACTCATTCCAACCCTCCATCCATAGTGATGGTGAGCCTGCAAAAACAGCATCAAAGGCATCTGTGCGTGTCACGCTCCATAG
>JAFZVR010000048.1 GCA_017617725.1 Prevotella sp. | reverse complement strand
TATTATGCAGGACAGCGTCAGATAGCATTAGAGCAATTACAATATATAGTAGATCGTTGGCGCAAATTCAAGCAGGCACAGGCGCTATTGCGTGATATTAAAAGCGGCCGACAGCCAAAGAATATCAGTATCCGCAGGTCAGACAGCCGACGGCCGTCACGTTTCACTGTTGTGACTCCAAAGCTATAAAGAGCGTGTTGTCGAAGTTCTTGGTGTCAGTAATGAAAAGAAAAACACAGTTTTCTTTTGCATTACCCTCGACTTTCACTACCTTTGCCCTCAATTATCAAAAAATCAATTTGTAACATGATTAAAATTACATTTCCAGACGGATCTGTTCGTGAGTATGAACAGGGCGTCACTGGCTTTCAAATCGCCGAGAGTATTTCGCCGGCTCTCGCTCGCAACGTTGTATCTTGCGGTGTTAATGGTGAGACAGTAGAACTCAATCGTCCTATCAATGAAGATGCTACCATAGCGCTTTATAAGTTTGAGGATGAAGAAGGAAAACACACGTTCTGGCACACGTCAGCACACTTACTGGCAGAGGCCTTGCAGGAACTTTATCCTGGCATACAGTTCGGTTTCGGTCCTGCAGTAGAGAATGGTTTCTTCTATGATGTGATGCCGAAAGACGGTGTCGCTATCAGTGAGAATGATTTTCCGAAGATTGAGGCAAAGATGATGGAGCTGGCTAAGAAGGATGAGCCGGTAGTTCGTCGTGAAGTTGCTAAGGCCGATGCCATGAAGGAGTTTGCTGCTGATGGCCAGACCTATAAGTGCGAACACATAGAACAGGACCTTGAGGACGGTACCATCTCTACATATACACAAGGTGCTTTCACGGATCTCTGTCGTGGTCCGCACCTCATGAGCACAGGTCTTATCAAGGCTGTAAAGATTACGAGTGTTGCTGGCGCCTTCTGGCGTGGTGATGCAGAGCGTGAGCAGATGACCCGTATCTATGGTATCTCTTTCCCAAAGAAAAAGATGCTCGACGAATACCTGCTTATGCTTGAGGAAGCAAAGAAACGTGACCATCGTAAAATTGGTAAGGAGATGGAACTCTTCATGTTCTCAGAGCGTGTCGGTAAGGGATTGCCAATCTGGTTGCCGAAGGGAACAGAACTTCGTTTGCGCTTACAGGATATGTTGAGAAAAATCCAGAAAAACTTTGGGTATCAGGAAGTTATTACTCCGCATATCGGTGGTAAGAATCTATATGTAACCTCTGGTCACTATGCTCATTACAGCAAGGATGCATTCCGTCCAATCACTACTCCGGAGGAAGGTGAAGAGTATATGCTCAAGCCGATGAACTGTCCTCATCACTGTGAGGTGTTCGCATGGAAACCACGTTCATATAAGGACCTGCCGTTGCGCATTGCAGAGTTCGGCACAGTCTATCGTTATGAGAAGAGTGGTGAGCTCCACGGACTGACCCGTGTACGTTCATTCACGCAGGATGATGCACATATCTTCTGCCGTCCTGATCAGGTCAAGGGTGAGTTCCTCCGTGTGATGGATATTATTCAGTCTGTATTCTCAATATTCAAGTTTGAAAATGTAGAGGCTCAGATATCCCTCCGTGATCCTAACGACAAGGTTAAGTACATCGGCTCTGACGAAGTATGGGCAGAGAGTGAGCAGGCCATTATTGATGCTTGCAAGGAAAAGGGGCTTGATGCAAAAGTGGAATACGGCGAGGCTGCATTCTATGGTCCGAAGCTCGACTTCATGGTGAAGGACGCTATCGGCCGTCGTTGGCAGCTTGGTACTATACAGGTGGATTATAACCTCCCGCAGCGTTTCAAGCTGGAATATACAGCAGAAGATAACTCTAAGCAGACACCTGTAATGGTTCATCGTGCGCCATTCGGTTCTATGGAACGCTTCACAGCCGTGCTCATCGAGCATACTGCCGGTCACTTCCCATTGTGGCTTACCCCTGATCAGGTAGCTATCCTGCCTATTTCTGAGAAGTTCAATGACTATGCTAAGGAGGTGCAGAAGTTCCTCGATGCTCAGGGCGTGCGTGCAAACGTCGATGACCGTAACGAGAAGATTGGTCGCAAGATTCGTGACAATGAATTGAAACGTGTGCCTTATATGGTTATCGTCGGTGAGAAAGAGGCTGCCGAAGGCCTTGTATCCATGCGTAAGCAGGGT
The DNA here is from genome assembly GCA_017617725.1 of Prevotella sp. Lineage (GTDB taxonomy): Bacteria > Bacteroidota > Bacteroidia > Bacteroidales > Bacteroidaceae > Prevotella. The sequence continues at coordinate 21,633 of JAFZVR010000048.1, read as the reverse complement.
GGTGGTGAGCAGGCTACCATGACGAAGGAAGAGTTTGCACAGCGCATCAATGCCGAAGTTGCAGAGATGTTAAAGGCAACCAATCTGAAGCCAAGAGATTAAATACCCTGTCCCCTCTCAAGGGAGGGGCTTGGTTAAGGAACTGTTTAGATTAAAATGAAGAAAAGTATATTTGTTTTTCTGCTGATGCTGTTGCCTATGCTGGCACATGCAGATATGGTAGAGATTGACGGAGTTAAGTATTTCATCTTAAGTGATCATGCTGCCATCATGAAGAAAGATGGCGGCTATACGGGTGATGTGGTTGTGCCGGCAACAGTTAAATATCAGGGTAAGAGCTATCCGGTAACGGAGGTGCTCAGTTACGCATTCTCAGGAAGCGATAACCTGAAATCAGTCGTATTGCCAGAAGGAATCACCAAGATAGCTGACGACGTATTCTTTGCGGCTCACAATCTGGAGACTGTACAGATGCCTTCAACCATCACTTCTTGGGGTGATGCTGTCTTTGCCGGTTGTACATCGCTGAAGACCTTCTTCTTGCCCGACTTTATGACAGAGATTCCGCGTAGCACCTATGATGGTTGTAGTTCGCTGACTAACATCGAGTTGTCTGACAAAATTACCTCCATCGGTGAAAAGGCATTTGCTTTTTGTGAAAACGTGAAGACCATCAAGATTCCAGCCAGTGTGACGAAGATTGATGAATCGGCTTTCTGGAACTGCAATCCCAAAGAGGTGTATTGCTATGCTGAACAAGTGCCGGAAACCGTTGAGGGAGCATTCGACCTTCTCGATATCGAGGCTGTAACACTCTATGTTCCAGCAGCCTCCATCGCTGCCTATAAAAAGGATGACGCATGGAATGTTTTTGAGAAGGTAGCAGGAATCAAGTAAATTTTGTCTGAAATTATTTGGTGAAAATCTAAAAAAGTGCTAACTTTGCAGCCGTTTTTAAGATTAATGTACATTAGAAAGCGTAGATGAAGAACGACAAAATGAAGAATCAGTACCGTGTAAACGAGCAGATTCGTGCTCGCGAGGTACGTGTTGTAGGTGACGACGGCGCGTCCGTGATGTCCACTCGTGATGCCTTAGATTTGGCGCGTGAGCAGGGCGTTGACTTGGTGGAGATTTCTCCTAATGCACAGCCACCTGTTTGTCGTATCATCGATTATAGCAAATTCCTGTATCAGCAGAAGAAGCGTCAGAAAGAACTGAAGCAGAAGCAGGTAAAGCAGGAAGTAAAGGAGATACGTTTCGGACCACAAACCGATGAGCACGATTATCAGTTCAAGCTGAAGCATGCCATAGAGTTCCTTGAAGAAGGCAACAAGGTGCGTGCATATGTGTTCTTCCGCGGTCGAAGCATCCTGTTTAAGGAACAGGGCGAAGTACTTCTCCTTCGTTTTGCCAACGATCTTGAAGAATATGGCAAGGTAGAGCAACTGCCAAAGCTCGAAGGCAAGAAGATGTTCCTCTATATGGCACCAAAGAAAGCTGGTGTGCAGAAGAAGAGTCAGCAGAAACGTGACAATGAGCGTCGCGAAGCTGAAGCTAAGGAAGCAGCTAAGGCAGAGCAAGAAACAGCGGCTGTCAATAACGGCCTCTTTGCCAACGCTAAAGGAGGCGAAGACATACTGAAGAAACTCCAGACGGAAGATTAATACGCAATTGTGAAATTGTCGAATAAAAACAACAGGGGTGCGTAACGCCCGGTATATGCGTTGCCACCATTAATTAATAACAATTTAAATAACAAAAAAATGCCAAAAGTAAAGACAAACTCCGGAGCAAAGAAACGTTTCCGTTTCACCGGAACAGGTAAGATCAAGAGAAATCATGCTTACCACAGTCACATTCTGACTAAGAAAACAAAGAAGCAGAAGAGAAATCTGGTTCACGACACTATCGTGGATCGCAGTAACATGAAGCAGGTACGCGACCTCCTTTGTCTGCGTTAAAACATTAGTCAAACTATTAAAAGAAGAAAATTATGCCAAGATCAGTAAATCATGTTGCTTCAAAAGCAAAGAGAACACGTATTCTGAAGCTCACCAAGGGTTATTTTGGTGCACGTAAGAATGTCTGGACGGTAGCTAAGAACACTTGGGAGAAAGGTTTGACTTATGCTTATCGTGATCGTCGTAACAAGAAACGCAATTTCCGCGCACTGTGGATTCAGCGTATCAATGCAGCTGCCCGCCTCGAGGGTATGAGCTACTCACAGTTCATGGGTGCTCTGCACAAGGCAGGTATTGACCTCAACCGCAAGGTCCTCGCTGACCTCGCTGTCAACAACCCAGAGGCTTTCAAGGCTATTGTTGACAAGGTGAAGTAGTTTTGCTGTTGATAAGACTAAATAAGCGTCGCATAAGTGCGGCGCTTATTTTTTGTAGTAACTAAACAAGTTGGTGATTCATACCCCTCGCATCGTCAATGAGATGCGGTTGCGGCGGTGGTCCACTTCCAATACTCTTACGCGAACATGTTGGTGTAGTTTCACGACATCGTTAGGGTCTTTGACATAACGGTCTGCGAGTTGTGATATATGGACGAGGCCGTCTTGGTGTACACCAATATCAACGAAGACTCCGAAATTTGTGATGTTGGTTATGATGCCTGGTAGCTCCATTCCTTCGACAAGGTCATCTACTTCTTTCACATTCGGATCAAATTCAAATTCCTCGAGTTGTTCGCGAGGGTCACGACCGGGCTTTTCCAGTTCCTTCATTATATCGGTGAGAGTAGGAATTCCCACTCCGTCGCGTGTGTATTTTTTTATATCGATAGTCTTCTGACGCTCTTTGTCTTTTATAAGCTCTGCAACGGTACATCCTTGGTCTTTCGCCATCTCCTCAACGATATGGTAGCTTTCTGGGTGTACGGAAGAGTTGTCAAGTGGATTCTTTGCGTCTGGGATACGTAGGAATCCTGCACACTGCTGAAAAGCAACAGGCCCTAAGCGTGGTACTTTCTTTAGTTCTGCGCGTGAGGCGAAGGCTCCGTGTTCTGTGCGGTAGTCAACGATGTTTTGTGCCAGTGTTGCTCCGAGTCCACTGATGTATGTCAGCAGGTGTCGCGATGCAGTGTTTAGGTTTACCCCTACGAGATTTACGCAACTCTCTACCGTATGGTCGAGTGAGTGTTTCAGCTTAGATTGGTCCACATCGTGCTGGTATTGTCCCACACCAATGCTTTTTGGATCTATCTTCACCAGTTCTGCCAGTGGGTCCATGAGTCGTCGGCCAATGCTTACAGCACCACGTACCGTCACGTCTTCATCAGGAAATTCCTCACGTGCTTCCTTCGAAGCAGAATATACGGAAGCACCATCCTCGCTGACAACGAACAATTTCGGGACTTGTACGTCTTTAAGGTCGGGGTTGAGACTTTTTATAAACTCCACCGTCTCACGGCTGGCAGTGCCATTGCCCACAGCAATTGCTTCTATCTGGAATTTCTTTATCAGTTTTTCCATGGCCACCATAGCCTGCATGCTATGGTTTACAGGAGGATGTGGAAAGATGGCTTCATGATGTAGTAGAGTACCTTGAGCATCAAGGCACACCACCTTGCATCCAGTTCGGAATCCTGGGTCAATGCCCATTACGCGCTTCTGGCCTAATGGTGCTGAGAGCAGTAGTTGTCGTAGGTTTTCTTTGAAAACGTTGATTGCTTCTTCGTCGGCTTTCTCTTTGCTCAGAGCCGCAAACTCATTCTCTATGGATGGTTTAAGCAGACGCTTATAACAGTCTTCAATAGCTTCTTCGATAAGATTACCGCATGCGCTTGGATAACGTACATATTGTCGTTGCAGCCTCGTGATGCACTCGTCGTCATCAGGTGAGATGCTAACTCGTAGAATACCTTCGTTTTCACCTCGACGCATAGCAAGGAGCCGATGGGAAGAGCAACGTTTCAGGGGTTCAGAGAAATCGAAATAGTTTCGATATTTTTGGGCTTCATCGCTGTCAGCTTTAGTCTTAACTACTTTTGAGCTGATAACAGCTTGCCGGCGGAAGGCACCACGTAGCTGGTTACGTGCCTTCTCGTCTTCATTAACTTGTTCTGCGATGATATCTTTCGCTCCTTGCAGAGCCAATTCTGGTGATGTTATTATATCACCTTTGACAAAGCGTCGTGCTGCCTGTTCCGGATTACGCTCACGTTGCAGCATGATAATCTGAGCCAATGGTTCTAGTCCTTGCTCTCGAGCTATCTGTGCACGGGTGCGTCTCTTCGGTTTATAAGGCAGGTATATGTCTTCCAACATGGTGGCATCCCAGCATTCCGAAATGCGCTGTTGCAGTTCCGGCGTCATCTTCTCCTGCTCAGTGATAGTCTTTACGATAGTCTCCTTGCGTTTTATCAGTTCCTTCAGTTTGTCGTTCATCTCACTGATAGCGGCAATTTTCACTTCGTCAAGATTACCAGTGCGCTCTTTACGGTAGCGGGCAATGAATGGAATAGTACATCCCTCGTCAAGAAGTTTCAGGGTGTTTTCCACTCCTTGTTCCGGTAGTTGCAGTTTCTGTGAAATGAGTTTGGTGAGTATATGCATAATATTATTTCTTTTCTCTTGGCATATTTTTAGGCAAAGATAATGTTTTTAGACAGAAATCCGCTGCAATTATATGTTTTTTCGTACTTTTGCAACTAAATATGATATCTGTAGAGGGATTAAAAGTAGAATTCGGAGTAAAACCGTTGTTCGCTGACGCCAGTTTTGTTGTCAACGACCAGGATCGTATTGCTTTGGTCGGAAAGAACGGTGCAGGAAAATCTACGTTACTGAAGATATTATGTGGTCAACAGCAACCTACAGCTGGAAAGGTATCGCAATCAAATGATTCTACTGTCGGATATCTTCCCCAGGTGATGAAACTTTCTGACGATACCACTGTGTGGGAAGAAACCCGTAAGGCGTTTGCTTCGCGCATAAAGCAAAAGGAACGTCTCGACAGTCTGGAACGTGAGATGGGTGAGCGTACTGATTATGAGAGTAGTGAGTATATGGCACTTGTTGACCGTTTTACACAGGAACATGAGCGTTACATGATGCTTGGTGGTGAGGGCTATGAGGCCGAGATGGAGCGTACGCTGATGGGGCTTGGCTTCCTTCGGACAGACTTCCAAAGACCAACTGCAGAATTTTCTGGAGGTTGGCGCATGCGAATAGAATTGGCAAAGATACTCCTTCAGCATCCAGACGTGCTACTGCTCGATGAACCTACTAACCATCTTGATATTGAGTCTATTCAGTGGCTGGAGCAGTTTCTGCAGCAGAGTGCTAAAGCTGTGGTGTTAGTGAGTCATGACCGTGCGTTTATTAATAATGTGACGAATCGTACACTTGAAATCTCCTGTGGACAAATTATCGACTATAAGGTGAAGTACGATGAGTATGTGAAACTGCGCCAAGAACGTCGTGAACAACAGGTGCGTGCCTATGAGAACCAGCAGAAAGAGATTGCTGATATGAAAGCCTTCATCGAACGCTTTCGTTATCAGGCAACAAAGGCTGTGCAGGTGCAGCAGAAGGTAAAACAACTGGAGAAAATTGTACCTATTGAGATTGATGAGATTGATACTTCGGCTCTCCGACTGAAATTCCCTCCTTGTCTAAGGAGTGGCGATTATCCCGTTATCTGTGATGAGGTTGGGAAAACGTATTGCTCGAGAGTCGAGGGCCAAGAGCCGAGAGAGGTCTTCGCACACGTTAACCTCACCATCAAGCGTGGTGAGAAAGTGGCATTTGTTGGTAGGAATGGTGAGGGAAAGACTACCCTTGTGAAATGCATCATGGGCGAGATACCCTTTGACGGTGAACTGAAGGTTGGTCACAATGTACAGATAGGGTATTTTGCACAGAATCAGGCACAGCTGCTTGATGAGTCGCTGACAGTATTCCAAACGATTGATAATGTTGCGAAAGGTGAGATACGCCTGCGAATAAACGATATTCTCGGAGCATTCATGTTTGGAGGCGAGGAAGCTGAGAAAAAGGTTAAAGTGCTTAGCGGTGGTGAGCGTAGTCGTCTGGCCATGATCAAGCTCCTGCTTGAGCCCGTTAACTTCCTTATTCTCGATGAACCGACGAACCATCTTGATATGGTATCGAAGGATGTGCTTAAAGAAGCTATCCGAGCCTTTGACGGTACTGCTATCATCGTGAGCCACGACCGTGAATTCCTTGACGGACTCGTTACCAAGGTCTTTGAGTTTGGTGGCGGTAAGGTTAAGGAGCATCTCGGAGGAATATATGACTGGCTGGGAGATCACCTCCAAGTCCTTCAGGGGAATATCCCACCACAAACACCTCCCGTACGGGAGAGGAGTGATGTTGCTCGGAATATTCCGGCAGGTCAGAAGAACTCGTATGCTGAGCGCAAAGAATGGCAGAAACGTGTCAACAAGGCAGAGAAAGCTGTAAAAGAGTGTGAGGCGACAATTGAAAAACTGGAACAGCAAATTGCAGAAATGAATCGACAGCTATGTGAGCCCAAGCATGCAACAGACATGGAACTAATTGGTCGTTATACTACAGTCAAACAACAGCTCGATGAGTTTAATGATCAGTGGTTCCTGCTCTCAGAGAGACTGGAAGAAGTAAGAAACAGAGTTGACTAATGTGAAATTTGAAAACCATAACATAGAAAAACAATGAAAATGAGACATGTTTTACCGATGATGCTGATGGCAGCAGTCCCTGTGGCGGGCCTCGCACAAAACAAATCGGGTCTTAAGATGGAGAATCTTGACAAGAATGTGAAGCCACAGGATGACTTCTATATGTTTGCAACGGGAGGATGGCAGAAACTCAATCCATTGCCTGCAGCCTACTCTCGTTTCGGTAGCTTCGACCAACTGCAGGAAGACAATAATAAGCGTATCAATTCCATTCTTGATGAGTTGAATAAAAAGAAGTTCGCTGAAGGAACAACAGAGCGCAAACTAGCTGATTTCTATAAACTCGCGATGGACAATGAACGTCGTAATAACGAGGGATTAGCACCAGTAAAGCCACTCCTTGATGAGATGGAAGCAGCACAGACGAAAGACGACCTTCAGGCTATACAGATAAAATATGCTGTTGACGGATATGGTATTCCTTATGGCACAGGCTTTACTGCTGACGAGAAGAATGTCACGATGAATATTTTCAATATCAGACAGGGTGGACTGACTCTCGGACAGAAGGATTATTACCTTAATAATGATGAGGCAACAGTGAAGATTCGTGAGGCATATAAGGAGCATATCGTGCGTATGTTCCAGCTCTTCGGATTCAGCGAGGCTGAGGCAAAGGCTAAGCGCGATGCTATCTTCCGCTTCGAGACATCGCTGGCAATTATATCCAAGAGCCGCACGGAAATGCGCGACCCTGAAGCCAACTATAATAAAATGACACTACAGGAGTTTCAAGAGAAATATCCTAATCTGCCACTCGAACAGATGGCTAATGGGGAAGGTATAAATAGTGAGTATCTGCAGGAGATGATTGTCGGTCAACCAAAATTCATGGAAGGACTGGACAAACTCACAGCTGCAATGACTGCCGACGACTTGCGTGCCTATATGGAATGGGACGTGATGATGGGTGCTGCAGGCTATCTCACAGATGAGATACGCGAAGCCAATTTCGACTTCTTTGGTAAGACTATCTCGGGTCGTAAGGAGGACTATCCGTTGTGGAAACGTGCTACAAACCAAGTACAGAGCACCATGGGTGAAGCCCTCGGTAAGATGTATTGTGAACGTTTCTTCCCTGCATCGTCAAAGAAGATTATGGAGAAGCTCGTAAAGAACCTGCAGATAGCACTTGGTGAGCGTATTGATGCACAGATATGGATGAGTGATTCCACCAAGGCCAATGCCCACAAGAAACTCGATGCGTTTTATGTGAAGATTGGCTATCCTAACAAGTGGAAAGATTATTCATCGCTAACCATCGATCCGACAAAGAGTTTCTATGAGAATATCCGTACGTGTCGTGCATGGCGCAGTCAGCAACATATAGCAGAGAAAGCAGGTAAACCAGTTGATCGTGATGAGTGGTATATGACTCCACAGACTGTAAATGCTTACTATAATCCGCCAACTAATGAGATATGCTTCCCTGCAGGCATCCTTCAGTATCCTTTCTTTGACCCGAATGCTGATGAGGCATTCAACTATGGAGCCATTGGAGTGGTCATAGGTCATGAGATGACACATGGCTTTGACGATCAAGGACGTAAGTACGATGCTGATGGCAATATGCACGACTGGTGGACGGCAGAGGACGCTAAAGGATTCGAGGAACGTGCCGACCTCTATGCTGACTTCTTCAATAATATCAAGGTTTTGCCTGACCTCAATGCCAATGGGCGCTTCACACTCGGTGAAAATCTTGCCGACCATGGAGGCCTTCAGGTAGCATGGTATGCTATGAAGAATGCGACAGCTCAGAAACCGCTCAAAGAGAAAGACGGATTTACAGGTGACCAGCGTTTCTTCATTGCCTATGCCGGTGTATGGGGGCAGAATATCACAGAGAAAGAGATACGTAACAGAGTAAAGAACGACCCACATTCCATAGGTGAATGGCGCGTCAACGGAGCATTGCCACATATCGATATGTGGTACGATGCCTTCAACGTGAAGGAGGGCGACAAACTCTTTATTCCTAAGGTGCAACGCCTCGATTTGTGGTAATTACGCATTGAACTTTGTTCGATTATCGGTTTGCATGATAATTATGAATTATGCATTATGAATTAAAATTATGCCACTAAGACTTCCCGATAGATTACCGGCAATAGACTTGCTGAAGAAAGAGAATATATTCGTAATGGACGATTCACGTGCTCATACGCAGGATATCCGTCCATTGCGGATAGCTATTCTTAACCTAATGCCGCTTAAAATAACGACAGAAACGGATTTGATACGCCTATTGTCGAATACTCCACTACAGTTGGAGATTAGTTTTATGAAATTGAAAAGTCATACTCCGAAGAATACTCCTGTGGAACACATGATGATGTTCTACCGTGATTTTGCTGAGATGAAAAAAGAAAAATTCGACGGTATGATTATAACAGGTGCACCAGTGGAAACACTACCTTTTGAGGAGGTTGAATACTGGGATGAAATTCGGGAAATTTTCGACTGGGCACACACAAATGTCACCTCGACAATGTATATCTGTTGGGCGGCTCAAGCCGGACTCTACTATCACTATGGTATTCCAAAATATCCGCTCGTGAAGAAAATGTTCGGAATATTTCCACAGTATGTTTCTGATAATATGTTGCCCATATTCCGCGGCTTTGATGATGTGTTCTTTATGCCGCAGAGCCGTCATACGGAGATTCACCATGATGATATCATCGCACATCCAGAGCTGACGCTGATAGCAGAGTCGGAAGAGAGTGGGGTGAGTATGGTCATGGCACGTGGTGGTCGTGAGTTGTTTGTTACTGGCCATCTGGAATATGCTCCTGATACTTTGGACAAGGAATATCGGCGTGACTTAGGAAAGCGTGATGATGTGGAGATGCCCGTTAACTATTATAAGAATGACGACCCACAGGAGAAGCCGCTTGTGACGTGGCGCGCCCATGCTAATCTGTTGTTTGCAAACTGGATAAACTACTACGTATACCAGGAGACACCTTATAATATTGATGAGATTAAGTAGGATAGAACTGTTGGCACCTGCCAAAGACCTGGAATGCGGCATCGCGGCGATAGACCATGGTGCTGATGCAGTGTATATCGGTGCGGAGCGCTTTGGAGCACGAGCGGCAGCCGGTAACAGCGTGGAGGATATAGCGCAGTTGTGCCAATACGCCCATCAGTATGATGCAAAGGTATATGTCACCATTAACACTATTATCTATAACAACGAACTACCAGCCACACATACACTAATGCAACAACTCTATGAGGTTGGCGTTGATGCCTTCCTCATACAGGATATGGGACTTCTCCCCCTTTCTGGGGAGACAGGGATAGGACTCCTACATGCTAGTACTCAAACGGACAATCGTACTGTAGAGAAGGTGAAATGGTTACGCTCATTAGGGTTCAAGAGAGTGGTACTTGCCAGAGAGCTGTCCTTGTATGAGATATCGGAAATCCATGCTGCAGTGCCTGATATCGAACTGGAGGTGTTTGTTCATGGTGCATTGTGTGTGAGCTATTCGGGGGTATGCTATGCTTCATCCTACTGTTTCTACCGCAGTGCAAATAGAGGTGAGTGTGCACAGTTCTGTCGGTTGAAATTTGACTTAAAAGATAGTGATGGTATTATTATAGAGCAACAGCGCCACCTTTTATCGCTACGCGATATGTGCCGTATTGACCATTTGGAAGAGCTGATGGAGGCTGGTGCCGTATCGTTCAAGATTGAGGGACGCCTCAAAGATGTCACTTATGTAAAGAATGTGGTGACGGCTTACAGTCAACGTCTTAATGCAATAATCGCTAAATATCCGGACCGTTATAGAAGAGCGTCACTAGGAAGATGTACATATTCGTTTGAGCCACGTATTGAGAAGACATTCAATCGTGGATTCACCACTTATTTTCTGCATGGAAGGAAGAATGACATAGCATCGCCCGATACACCCAAGGCCATTGGAGAATTTGTAGGCAAGGTTAAGGAGATTCGAGGAAACAGTTTCAATGTGGCAGGCACAGCAGCATTTGCCAATGGTGACGGATTATGTTTTATTAATGATAACCGTGAACTGGAAGGATTCCGCGTGAACAGAGTTGAGGGCAATCGTCTTTTCCCATTGAAGATGCCTGCTCATTTGCGTCCAGGGATGGTTCTATATCGCAATCAAGATGTAGCCTTTGAAAAGATTCTTAGTGGTAGGACTGCAGAGAGAAAGATTCCTATAATGATGTCATACGAAACCATTGATATCGGTTTCCGCCTGACAACAAAAATAAACGATACGAATGTGAAGGGTGAATCAACGGTGGAGTTTGAGCACCAGCTGGCAGCGCGACCACAGGAAAGCAACATTCGACAACAGCTTGGTAAGCTTGGTGATACTCCATACGTACTAGATGAACTGGAGATAGTGGGAGACGCCGCATCGCTATTTATCCCCAATAGCTTACTGACTAAACTGAGAAGAGAGGGAATAGCCGCCATGAATGCAAAGGTGGTTCGAGAGAATCCTGATACGTCTGGTATTCCTGATCTTTCTTGTCTTTCTTGTATTCCAGGAACCACATCGAAGCATCCTTATCTCTTGAATATTGCAAATGACAAGGCGCGTGCTTTTTATGAGGCTCAGGGTGTAAGAAATATCCAGCCTGCTTTTGAATTAGACAAGGAGCAATATCATGAACCGTTGCTGATGCAGTGCCGGCACTGTCTGCGCTATTCGTTAGGATACTGCCAGAAACGTGGAGGAAAGAAACCCACTTGGCGTGAACCGCTATATCTGGAATTGCCTGACAGACGCCGTTTCAGATTAGAGTTTAAATGTGATAAATGTCAGATGAATGTGTATGGGGCTTAGAAATCGACAGGGTCGATGTTGAGAGTTAATAGTCGAAAGTTTAATGCTGAAAGTTGAATGATGAGAGTTTACAGTTTACAGTTTACGGTTTACGGTTTGCTACTGCTCCTTCTGAGTAGCTGCTATAGGGAGCGTACACCGTCACGTTTCCAACTTAGTGACACGCTGATAGTAGCAGATACTCTTACACAAGCACAGCAGGACTCTCTGAACTTTGTTCATACGCATCACTATTCAGAGAATTTCAATTTCGTAGTACGAAAGGACTCGATAGTATTGCTGCGTCAACAGCCGGAGGAATTGCTCAGTGGTATGCCTACCGACTCGTTTGCAGTGAAGAAAGATACACGAATGGTCGTTGCTGATATCCGAATAATTCCTACAGACAGTATTGATTCTGTATGGGTTAACCTTGCTACAGAGAATATGGATTTCGGATGGAGTAGGGAGCACTCGTTGCTTGACGGAGTTGACCCTGATGACCCTATATCGCAGTTTATCATGCTTTTCTCCAATATCCACCTGCTTATTTTCCTGGTGGTCTTTGGTTTGATGGCTGTTGGCTATCTTATGCGTAAGCTTTTGAAACGTGGTGCACGTATAGTACATTTCAATGATATCAACACTTTCTATCCTGTGGCTCTGGCCCTGATAGTAGCGGCGGCAGCAACTTTCTATGCCAGCATACAGCTCTTTGCTCCTGATGCGTGGCACCATTTTTATTTCCACCCCTCGTTAAACCCATTCTCACAGCCCATATTGTTGGCGCTGTTCCTCAGCACAGTGTGGACGATGCTCATCGTGGCGATAGCAGCTGTTGATGACACGCTCCATCTATTGAAATTCGATGATGCTGTGCTGTATCTGTTAGGCCTGGCTGCCGTATGCGCGTTCAACTATATTGTCTTCAGTATTTCAACACTTTATTTCATTGGATACCCATTATATATTATCTATGTGTGGTTTGCCATACGCCTATGGAAGAGGCAAAATCCTAATAAATGAGGATTGTACATCACTTGTAAACTATTTACCTTTGCAAGTGAAAATGTGACGTGTGACAGGTGACACGAATAAAAATATTATGCCAATGCAAAGAAATATAATATTATCAGCGTTACTGATTGTATCTACCGCATGTATGGCGGTGCCAGTGGAGAATACGGCAGGCGTAGCACCAATACAGAGCGATTCTTCACGAGTATATGATATAGATGAGATAGTAGTAATAGCCCAGCCAAAAGAGGTGTTGCGTCTGCGTCAGCAGCCGCTGAGTGCATCGTCATTTGACAATACTCAGTTGTATTCTATTGGCATACAGGATATCCGTGAGTTATCGGCTTTTGTTCCATCGTTTACTATGCCCAATTACGGTAGTCGCTACACGTCTTCAGCCTACGTGCGTGGAATAGGTTCGCGTGTTAATAGTCCTGCGATAGGAGTATATGTTGACGGAATGCCAATACAGAGTAAGTCGGCATTTAATTTCCATACTTACGACATTGACCGCGTGGATGTGCTACGTGGTCCACAGGGTACACTTTATGGTATGAATACTGAAGGTGGTCTGTTGCGCATATATAGTAAGAATCCTATGAATTATCAGGGTACAGATGTGACACTATCTGTTGGAAGTCGTTTCTGGCGTAAGGCGGAAGTGTCCCACTATCATAAGATTAGTGACAAGGTGGCATTCTCCCTTAGTGGATTCTATGACGGACAAAACGGATTCCAGAGAAATAGTTTCAATGGTCACCGTGCAGATAATTTTGATGAAGCAGGAGGGAAGATGCGACTGGTGTTTGCTCCTTCTAAGAGACTCACAATGAGTATGTTCACGGACTATCAGTTTGTCCATCAGAACGGATTCCCTTATGGTGTTTACTCACTATCTACGGGAAGCACGGCATCGCCTAATACCAACACTCAGGGACGCTATCACAGAAATATCTTCAATGGTGCTTTTGATATAAATTATAAAGGTGCTATCTTCGATTTTTCTTCCATCACATCCTACCAGTATCTGAACGATAGGATGCTGATGGATATAGACTACTCTGCACTTAACGCTATGGAGATGGAACAACGACAGCTGAAGAATGGTTTCACACAGGAGTTCATGTTGAAGAGTAATCGTAAACAGCGTTGGCAATGGACATTTGGTGCCTTTGGCTCTTTCGACTGGCTGAAGACAAATGCTCCGATACATTTCTATGAAGAGAGCTTCACATCGACAGTAGCACAAAGCATACAGTCTTCTATGTATAATGCTATGCTCAACAGTATGGCCGCACGCATGATTCAGACTGCACCAATGATGACGATGGAGCAGGCTCGTGCTGCCGCAGCCGTTGCTATAGAACGTGCTGGCGGTGTAACGATGGACTGTACACTCGATATTCCAGGAATGTTCCGTACTCCGATGTATAATATGGCTGTGTTCCATGAGTCGAATATCAGTATTACCGACCGTCTTACAGCAACATTGGGCTTGCGCTATGACTATTCTCATTCAAAGATAGAGTTTGACACTCATGCTCAAATGGACTTTATTGCAAATGTAATGGGAACAGAGGCGAACTATGCCTTCACTTCATTCCTGCAGAATAAATACACAAAAGGCTTTGACCAGCTATTGCCGAAAATTGGTTTGACATACCAGTTGGATCGTCTGGGAAGTAATGCCTATGCTGTGGTGGGCAAAGGCTATCGTGCTGGAGGATACAATATACAGTCGTTAGGTGACTACTTACGGGCAGAGCTCGAAGTACCGGAATACCGCAATCAGGCTATGCGTGGCGATTTCGATGTTCCTCACGATGCAGAGAGCTATGCTCAGTTGGCAGACGTTATCTCATTCAAACCAGAAGAGAGTTGGAATTTCGAGGCTGGTACACATCTGAACCTTTTCAATAATACTATGCATTTCGATTTTGCTGCTTATTATATGCGTATCAAGAATCAGCAACTTTCGGTTATGGCCAGCCGTTATGGATTCGGACGCATGATGGTCAATGCAGGAAAGAGCTTCAGCTGTGGCATAGAGACAACACTACGTGGGCGTGCTTTGAATAATCATCTGGAATACAGCCTTACGTATAGCTTCACCCACGCAGCGTTCAAGGAGTATGTTGATGAGATAGCTGATGCAGACGGTAATATGCAGGTTGTCAACTACAAGGATAATAAAATACCTTTCGTGCCAGCTCATCAGCTTGCAGCTATTATCGATTATGAGATTCCAATCAGCAACAGCGGACTAACATCAATAACATTCGGTCCACAACTCAACGGACAAGGACGGACATACTGGGATGAAGCAAATATTGCTTACAATAATTTCTATGTAGTGCTTGGAGCACACGCTGATATGTTTTTTAAAATAAACAAGTTGGACTTTGATCTGAACTTTTGGGGACGTAACCTAACCAACACACACTATAATACATTTGTCTTTGCCTCAACAGACCCGGGACAGACATACTTCGGACAGCGCGGAAATACCATACAGTTTGGTGCAGATTTAAAGATACATTTCTAATTCCTACAAAAGTATGCAAAAACGATATATCGGACTGACGACAGCTGAGGCGGCAGAGAGCCGTAGACAGTATGGTGCAAACATACTGACTCCCCCAGAGCGGGAATCTGTATGGGTGAGGTTCATGAGGAAATTTACAGATCCACTAATTATCATCCTACTGATAGCCGGCGTGCTGTCAGTAGGAATCTCTTTTTATGAATATTTCGCCCTGCACGACGGATTGAAGGTGTTCTTCGAGCCTGTCGGCATCTTTATTGCCATCCTTTTAGCTACAGGTCTGGCTTTTATTTTTGAATATAAGGCTGACAGGGAATTTGCATTGTTGAATCAGGTGAATGATGAGGAACCTGTTGTGGTGATGCGTGATGGCCAGTGGCATAGGATACCGAAATGTGACATTGTCGTTGGCGATATCGTCAAGGTGGAGACTGGTGCGGAAATACCAGCTGACGGAACCATTATAGAGAGTCGCTCTCTGATGGTCGATGAGTCCACACTCACTGGTGAGCCAGTAGCGGAGAAAATGGTCGAGGGTATAGGGTCGGGAGTCGAGAGTAATACCTATCCTTCTTGGATGTTGTTGCGTGGTACGAAGGTTGTAGAGGGCTACGGTGTGATGCATGTGGATAAGGTTGGTGACGCAACAGAGAACGGTAAAGTATTTACTGCTGCACAGATTGATGACAGCGTGAAAACACCACTCAATGAGCAGTTGGAGCGTCTCGGTAACCTCATATCACAATCATCGTATGCTATTGCAGCACTTGTCATTGTTGGACGTATTGCCAATGATTTAATATCCGAACCATTCGAATTGGTTTCGTTTATAGCGTATGTGTTACAAACGATAATGATTGCGGTGACTCTCATCGTCGTTGCTGTGCCGGAAGGACTTCCTATGGCGGTGACATTGAGTCTTGCCTATAGTATGCGTCGTATGCTGAAGACAAACAATCTTGTTAGGAAGATGCATGCTTGTGAGACGATGGGCGCGGCTACAGTCATCTGTACAGATAAAACGGGTACGTTGACACAGAATCGGATGACAGTGGCAGAGATGATGCTGGTCGAGAGTCGAACCGATGGAGCAGCGAGAGCTGACAAAAGCGTGCTTTCTGTCTGCCGAGTCGCGAACCGATGGAGCAGCGAGGACCACCAAGCTTGCTTGTTTGGTCGAGTCGCGACAGAGGAAGACGCAGTCACAGAGGAAGACGCAGTCACAGAGGAAGGCCAAAGGTCAGAGTCGAGAGATGAGACTCTGCGCCTGCTCTATGAGAATATTGCGGTGAATTCTACTGCGGAGCTTTCAGACGATGAGGCTCTGGGAAATCCCACTGAGGTGGCGTTACTGAGATGGCTTCAGGAGCAGGGGGTTGAATACAAGGAATTGCGTCGGCAGGCGACAATAATAGAACAGGTGCCGTTCTCCACAGAACGGAAATATATGAGTACAACAGTTGAGAGTGGAGAGACCTCGACCTTCATTAAAGGCGCTCCGGAGATTGTCCTTGCAAAATGTAAACTTACAGACGAACAACGAAGTGAAGTTGAAGCACGGCTCGCCGACTATCAGGCCCGTGCAATGCGTACATTGGCGTTTGCTGTAATGGAGCAAGGAACAGGGAGCATGGAGCAAGGAGCAAGAAGCGCCCTCGACCCTCGACCCTCGACTCTTCAGGCTCTCGTTGCTATTAGTGATCCTGTACGCCAAGATGTTCCTGCTGCCGTAAGTGAGTGTCTAAAGGCAGGAATCCGTGTCGTAATTGTTACAGGTGACACGATGGGAACAGCCATTGAGATTGGTAGGCAGATAGGATTGATTTCAAGTAATGAGGACCATCAACCCTCGGCTCTGACCTTTGGTCTTCCTCTGTCGCGACTCGGCAGACAGAAAGCACGCTTTTGTCAGCTCTCGCTGCTCCATCGGTTCGACTCTCGACTAATCATAAACGGTTCTGAGCTGGAACAGCTCTCTGATGAGGAACTACGCGAGCGTGCTGGTGACATTATTATTGTTGCGCGCGCACGTCCTATGGATAAGAAACGTCTTGTGGAGGCGTTGCAGGCGAGGGGAGAGGTGGTCGCTGTCACAGGCGACGGCACCAATGATGCTCCAGCCTTGAAGATAGCACATGTAGGATTATCAATGGGTGATGGTACGGCTGTCGCTAAAGAAGCATCGGACATCACCATCATCAATAACTCATTTGCAAGTATTGGCAGAGCTGTGATGTGGGGACGTTCTCTATACCGCAACATACAACGTTTTATACTTTTCCAGATGACAGTCAATGTGGTGGCATGTCTGACGGTGCTTCTTGGTGCTTTTCTTGATACGCAGTCTCCGCTATCCGTAACACAGATGCTATGGGTTAACCTCATTATGGATACCTTCGCAGCAATGGCTTTGGCATCATTGCCGCCGACGGAACAAGTAATGAAGGAGCAGCCGCGCGACCGTCGTAAGTTTATCATTACCAGACCTATGTGGCAGTTTATATGGGGTGTAGGTGTAGCTATGACAGCTGTCCTTTGCATTCTATATTTATTGTTTGAGCGCTCAGACGGATTTTCACTACATGAGTTAAGCTTATTCTTCACAATCTTTGTGATGATGCAGTTCTGGAACTTATTCAATGCAAAAGCATTCTTGACAGGACGTGGAGCGTTCTACCAGATTAGGGAGTCAAAAGGGTTCCTGTTTATCGTGGCACTAATCTTCATAGGACAGATTTTTATTGTGCAGTTTGGTGGTGAGATGTTCAATGTGGAGCCGTTGTCACTATTTGAATGGCTGCTGATAGTTTTAACTACCTCTGTGGTTTTCCTTGTAGGCGAGCTGTGGCATATCATTTGTAGGGCCTATTCGCTTCGGCATACTCAAAGAACTCTGAATAGTCAGAAAAAATAAAATGAAAAAACTATTGTTCATCTGTTTGGGTAATATCTGTCGTTCTCCGGCTGCAGAGGGTATTATGCGTACAAAGATTGAGGAGCATTATCTGGATGATGCTGTCGTAGTAGATTCTGCTGGTATTGGTGCCTGGCATGTGGGAGAGGCGCCTGACCGCCGTATGCAGAAGCATGCGCTGAAGCGAGGTTATGACTTGTCGCGACTTCGTGCACGCCAGTTTCGCAGTGATGATTTTGACAGGTTTGACTATATCGTCGTGATGGATGAGGAAAACTATCATGACGTGATGCACCGTATGCCTCACACCACTACAGATGCCCAATACAGCGCTTATCATTCAAAGATATTGCGAATGAAGGATTACTTCTCAGAGTATGAGGGAACAGAGAGTGTGCCCGATCCATATTATGGTGGTGCTGATGGGTTTGAGTTAGCTCTTGACTTGATAGAAGACGGGTGTGAAGGGCTCTTAACACGTATAATTATGCGTAAAAGTGAATAAATAATTCTGATTTTAGTACGTTTTTGCATATTATTGATAAATAATTATGCATTATGCATTAATAATTATGAATTATTTTATACCTTTGCAGCCGAAAACGGAAAAGGCATTATGAAGAAAGAATACCTTATATATAAGCTTAGTGATCAGGTAAAGAATTCCTGTAAGATAGAGAATCACCTGTTCACGGAGTATGGAGTGAAGCGAGGACTACGCAATGAGGATGGCTCTGGAGTTCTGGTGGGACTCACTAACATTGGTAATGTGGTGGGTTATGAACGCGATGAGAAGGGACAACTGCAGCCGACAGACGGTAAGCTCTATTATCGTGGATATGAACTCGACCAGCTTGTAGCACCACTGTTGCAGGAGAAACGCTTCGGCTTTGAGGAGGTGGCATATCTGCTTCTTTCTGGTAAACTCCCAGACAAGGAGGAGTTAGCTGCATTCCGTGAGTTACTGAATGACAACATGCCGCTTGACCATCGTACCATTGTTCACCTCGTTGACCTCGAGGGTTCAAACATCATGAATATTCTGGCACGTTGTGTTCTTGAGATGTACACCTTTGACAATAACCCTGACGATATCTCACGCGATAACCTTATGCGTCAGTCTATAGAACTGATAGCAAAGTTCCCAACCATCGTGGCGTATGCTTATAATATCTATCGTCACGGTGTTCACGGACGTTCATTGCATATTCGTCATCCAAGGGAGCATCTGTCAATAGCCGAGAACTTCCTTTATATGTTGAAGCATGAGGACTATACGGAGCTTGATGCACGCACTCTTGACCTGCTGCTCATCACGCAGGCAGAACATGGTGGTGGTAACAACTCTACGTTCACCGTGCGTGTGACATCTTCCACGCGTACAGATACTTACAGTAGTATTGCTGCAGGCATCGGTTCGCTGAAAGGTCCGCTTCATGGTGGTGCCAACATAAAGGTTATAAAGATGTTCCACCATTTGAAGGAGCAGATAAAAGACTGGACAAATAAAGACGAGATTGATACATACCTGCGTCGTATGCTCAACAAAGAAGCTTACGACCGTTCAGGACTTATCTATGGTATCGGACATGCTGTATATACCAAGAGCGACCCACGTGCAGTGGAACTGAAGAAACTCGCAGGCGAACTGGCGAAGGAGAAAGGAAGGGAAGAAGAATATGAATTCCTTTGCCTGTTGGAGCAGGAAGGCATCAAATGCCTGATGGAACACCGTAAGTCAGATAAACCAGCGTGTGCCAACCTCGATTTCTACAGCGGCTTTATCTATGAGATGATAGGATTGCCTCAGGAGATATATACTCCAATCTTCGCTATGGCTCGTATTGTAGGATGGACAGCCCATCGCATTGAGGAGCTTAACTTCGAGGGTCGTCGTATCATCCGTCCGGCATATAAAAACGTACTCGGAGAGTTCGACTATGTTCCTATGTCAGAGAGGTAGGAAGATGGTGTTGAAAGAGACTGGCTGATAGTCCGTGGTAATAAGAAAAAAGGTCTTGGAATTCCAAGACCTTTTCTTTATTGAATATATTTCTTACCATTCTTAATAACAACGCCTTTGTAGTTCCCGTTGATACGCTGTCCGGCAAGGTTATACATATTACCTTGATGATTTGTATAAGATTCAACAGCATGGATGTCTGTTGTATTCGACGGTAGCAAAATCAAGTACAGGAAGATTTGTACGGAAGCTTTTCTTAATTCGTATGACTGTCCTGCTGTTGCCTGGAAAGAATATTGTCCGTTAGCATCTAGTGTGACTTCTTTTCCGTCTAATTTTATTTTTTGATTTGCCGGTGAGGTACTTCCACCGAAAATAAGAGTCACAGTTCCGCTATAGGTTGGTATGATAGTGATGACCGTATTGCTTTCCATCTTTACACAAATCTTATAGTCTTTGCCATCGTAGGTAACGGTACCCTTGCTGTTGGAATAGTTACCGGTCACAGAAACTTGGTTCGTTGATGGAGTATTGCCTGTAAAATGGCAGATTGTCGCATCGTCTGTTGGAGTAGGAGGTGTAGGATCGTCTCCACCACCACCTGTACCTTCTCCGGCTTCAAACTCGATTTCCTGTGTGTCAAGGATGCAGTCGCTGACAATCTTGAGGTCATCGGCATTGGTGAGGTTTGCTGCAATTTCTACGGTGATTTCCTGTTCAGGGAGCAGCCCTTTGAGTGACGTCTCCGAACGCACGTCACCAATAGCGAAGAAAGCATCACGATAGAGTGGTGCAATACCGTTGTTAGTGACAGTGAGCCGCGTTGATGAGCCGTTTGTTTCACAACTCTTGACGGCTATGCGGTAGCCGGAAGCCATTGATGCCTCCTTGAAACGTGCCGCTGTGCCGTAAGTGCCACGCGGTGCATCGTTGGCAATCATAAAGGTGATATGATATTTCTTAGCCTGCTCCTCCCAAGTATGCCCATACATACCTGCAGGATTTAAGAAGTTCTTCTGGTCGCTGTCTTTGTAGTAGCTTATCTCACCGCCACAGACACCTGTCTGCCAGCGTGTACCCTTACCGATAGCGTTCCAGCACTCCTCGTTGTATCCGTCGCTGCTCCCGATTTCGTGGTCTTTGTGCATGAATGAGTCATCAAAGAGTCCGAAGGTGAGTGCCATCAGATCACTGTTGGCCACAAAGGGTGTATATTCATCGTCGGCAGCATCAATGGAGATTGCCCAGGGGATATCTGTCATCACGTCCTTCAGGTGCATGAAGAATTCTTCCTGATACTCTTTCGTCGGGAAGTTAACACCAAATTCTAGTTCGGTACCATAGATGTGATACTCTGCCCAATGACCGAATCCCACCTCCACAAAAGCCAGACGTTTGTCGTTCTTGTAGCGCTGTGCAAAGTCGGTATAGAACACCTTGGTGAAGCGTTTCAGCTCTTCATTGCTCCAGTCGGCATAGTATGTTGGTCCGTCTCCACCAGGATTCTTAGCGTATGTCTCGTGATAGTCGCTGCGATCCTTGATGTATTGGGGTACGGCAGTGGCTCCCTTTGTTGCTCCTGGGATATCATCTCCGCTCGGATACTCGTAGCGGAAACGGGCAATGAGCTGATGACCGCGACTGGCAACATCGGCAAGTTTGTCTTCAAACCACGTCCAGTCAT
>JAFZVR010000047.1 GCA_017617725.1 Prevotella sp. | reverse complement strand
ATTCCAAGGCAACAATATGAGAGTTGCATATGGAGGTGGAGGTGGATATTACGTGATTGTGATTCTTTGGCATCATCTTCAGTATCAGGAACCCATTTCTTTATTCCAGCAAAAGAGAAGCATCGTATAGATGTGGCTGTTGATTTCTATAATCGTTTGAATAGCTTTGCTATTGAGCATCCTCAAATAGGAGCTGAACTCAATACGACTACAAGATTCAAAACAGATTTTGAGAAACATGATATAAGGGATGGTGAGGATTTGTTACAATACTCGGTTTGTAATGATGAAACCCACCGTTATATTTACAATATATTGATGACACATACCACCGAAGGTATCCACATCTTAGAACTTTATACCCCCAATACTCCTCGTATCGCTATCTCTTATGACTGGTATAAGATCAAAAAAAGTCATAACCAAGACATTGAGTATGAATGGGATTTCGCGAAACCTTAAAATAGAGATTAATAATCAACAGAAAAAGCATGGAACGTAGCAATACGTACCATGCTTTTTTTATTTTTAACGTCAATTCAACAAAAAATATAGGTCGAATTGGTGTTAAATTGTTATTATGCAGCCATTTTATGCAGGAAATACCATACATGTGGTATATAAATGCCGAATATTAGGGATTTCATGAATGGGAGAAACATAGTAATTTTGCACTCAGAAATCAAAAGAAAGGCCTCTCCCCCCGCCCTCCCCCGTAGGGAGGGAGCCGGAAGGCGACAAGATTTAGTTGAAAATCAAAAGTCGTTAGCTTTTATAAATTATTTAGAAGTTATGAACAAGACCAAACGAATGCAACTATATGGATATTGTTGTTGCCGAATGATGACAATGTTGTAATGGATTGTTGGAATAATAGTATTCAGGCATAACATAAATATAGTTCAATAGGTTAGATTAGGCATTTTTTAAGAAAGTATATGGTAAAAAGATTGATAATTGCAACTATCATTGCAATCTGCCCTCTCTATGCTTTGGCACAGGGGCTGATAACTGGAAGTATAAAGGATGCACGCAACGGCGATGCGCTGATTGGTGCAACAGTAATAGTGAAAAGTGAAAAAGGCAAGGGAGCCGTGACGGATGTGGACGGTAAGTTCCAACTCCAGACCAAGAAAGAGGCTCCGCTTACGTTGAGAGTGGAGTATGTAGGCTATCGTCCGTTGGACGTGGATGTCTATGACTTCGAGGAGCCTGTAGAGATTACGCTGATAGACAACAGCAGCCGACTTGACGAACTTGTGGTAGTGGGCTATGGCACACAGAAGCGTAACCAACTCACAGGTAGTGTGACAACCATCAAGGCAGACATCTTTGAGAAAGCCCCAGTACCTACTCTCGACGGAGCACTTGGCGGACAGGTTGCAGGTTTGGCCGTTACCGCAAGTAGCGGACAGCCTGGTGCCGACAGTCACATCCGCATTCGTGGCGGTAACTCTGTGAACGCCTCTAATGAACCGCTCTATGTGGTTGACGGTTTCATCTACTTCAAGGATGCAGCTAACAACAGCACAGGTATTGGTGCCATTGACGGAAGTCTTAACCCTCTGGCAACCATCAACCCTAACGACATCGAGTCTATTGAGGTTCTGAAAGATGTATCTGCAACTGCAATCTACGGCTCTCGTGGTGCTAACGGTGTGATTCTCATCACAACAAAGAAAGGTAAGATAGGTGAAGGCCAGGCGCACGTGAACTATAACTACACATTGGGTGTAAGTAGCGTAGCAAAGAAGCTGAATCTGCTTACCGCATCAGAATGGGCACAGTATCAGAAAGACTATTTCAGTAACAAGGGCGGATATACAGATGCAGAGATTGCAGCACTTGGCAAGGGTACTGACTGGCAGGATGAAGTATTGCGCAACGCTACTCAGCAGACACACGAACTGAGCATCAACGGCGGTACGGAGAAGAACCGCTATGCCTTCTCTGCCAACTATACAGATCAGGAAGGTATCATCTTTAACTCAGGTTTCGAGCGTTATAACTTCCACGTAAATACAGAGTGGGAACTGCAAAAGGATCTGCATTTCGGAGTAAATGTTACTTTCGGACGCTCAAAGCAGAGCGGTCTCACCACCGCAGAGTCTAAGGTGTTCAACTCATCTCCTTTCTCTGCCGGAATAACAAACAGTTTCGTTTATGCCCTGCTCATGCCACCTGTGGTTAGCGTATATAATCAGGACGGCTCATATAACTTCGGCAACCCTTACGAATATGCCTACTTCGCTATCGGCGACCACGCTGCCAACCCTGTATATGACCTCAAGGAGAGCGTGGCAGACAACATAAACAACTATCTGTTGAGCAACGTATGGGCTACATATAAGATTGGTCATCTCACGTTGAAGGCATCAGTAGGTCTGAATAGCGAGAAACTTACGCAGGAATATTTCTCTGGAGCATATACCTCATTAGGGCTCGCCACACAGGGTATTGGCGGTACAGGAAATCGTCAGACAGACGTTTGGCAACAGGAATATACAGCCACCTACGATCGCGACTTCGGTCAGCATCACATAGAGGCTTTGGGCGGCTTCACACGTCAGACACAGACTTCTACACATGGTGCAATACGCACAAATCATTACACTAATGAGAGTCTGAAGCAATACAATCTGGGTGACGGTTCTGAGATTTACACTCCGCAGACAGGCCTCAGCGAGGCAAAGCTCAACAGTATCATCGCCCGTGTGAACTACACTCTGCTCGACCGCTATAACGCTACAGCTACCTTCCGTGCTGACAATAGCAGCCGATTCTCTGCCGGTCATCGATGGGGTTACTTCCCTTCACTCGGTATCTCATGGAACGTGGATAAGGAGAATTTCCTGCGTGGCATCCGCACTATCGACTACTTGAAGGTGCGCGTCTCTGGCGGTCTCGTGGGTAATCAGGAGATAAGCGACTACGCTTTCACCACAAGTTACTCAACAGGCTCTTATGGCGGAAGCAGCAGCTACTCAAAGCAGAACACCGCCAATGACAAGCTGAAATGGGAGAGCACAGCAAGCTATAACTTCGGTATCGACCTCGGACTGTGGCGTGACCGCGTGAACATCGTCTTCGATGCCTACTACAAGAAGACCAGCGACCTGCTTCTTGTAGTGCCTATGGGATTCTCTTCAGGTGTAACAAGTCAGTTGCAGAATGTTGGTAACGTGGTGAACAAGGGTGTGGAGCTTGCAGTAAGCGGAACAATACTACAGCGCAAGAACCTGAGTTGGAATATATCTGCCAACATAGCCTATAACAGCAACAGGATTACCGACATGGGTAGCACGAACAACGTTATCCAGGGCTCTGACAACCAGCAGATTCTTCGTCGTGGCGAGGCTCTCGGTTCGTTCTACGGTCTTCGTTTCATCGGTATCGTGCAGAATGGCGAGGATGTCAGTACACTACCAACTGTCAACGGACAGACACCAGAGCCAGGCGATTTAAAATATGAGGACACCGACCACAACGGACGTATAGACGGTAACGACCGTCAGATTCTGGGCAGCATACAGCCAGATATCGTATATGGCTTCTCTACACAGGTCTCTTGGCACGACTTCGACTTCTCTGCATCCTTTGCAGGAAGCCAGGGCAACGAGGTCTATAACGCTCTCGGTCGCCGTTTGGAACTGACCAACGACTCGTACAACGTGCTCAGCACCGTACGCGATTCATGGACTCCAGAACGTGGAGGCAACACCCTGCCTTTGGCAAGCAAAGCCCGCCCAATTGGCTATATTGACAGTCGCTATGTTCAGAGTGCCAGCTACCTGAAGCTTCGCAACCTCACCATCGGCTATCGTCTGCCAGAGTTGAAGAATGTTCCTGTTAGGATTCGCGTATATGCCACAGCAGCCAATCTCTTCACCATCACCCCATACAAGGGTTATGACCCAGAGGTGGCAAGCGGAACAGACAGCGGTGCATATCCATCATCACGCAGCTTTGTGTTCGGAGTTAATTTAACGTTGTAACTTAAAAGGAGTAATAAGGAGTACAAGAAGTTCAAGGAGTACAAGACGAATGTCTTATGTACGGAATAAAGGTTGGTAGAGTAAGGAATAAGGTTTGATAGTAACAAACTCTCATCCTTCATCACTTAAACCTTCAACGATAAATACTATCGTCTTGTACTACTTAAGCGACGAAGGAGCGTAACTCCTTGTACTCCTTGAACTCCTAAAAAATAGATAAAAAATCATTAATCATAAATCATTAATAAGGTAAAAAGGAGAATTCAGTATGAAAAAGACAAAGATTCTACTCAGTGCTGCATTGGCAGCAACACTTTCATTGGGCTTCGTATCATGCTCAAGTGATAACGACGAGCCAAGTCAGGTGACTAACGAGACAGTAGGAACCGATGATGAAACCGTACTTTCACTCGTAAACGGAGTATATAGCCACTGGCAGCCACTCTCATCATCATTCTCATTCATCATCGAGCTTAACTCAAACAAGCTCATCTCATTCGAGGGTGAAGAGAGCGAGGCTGGTCCTGTAAACAGTCGTTTTGAACAGGAGCCAACCACATGGTATCAGGTAAAGATATTCAACCACCTGTTCCTCGGTATCGCTCAGGACAACGAGGCAATTGCAACAATCGAGCAGTCTAAGAAAGACGGCAAGTTGAGTGAGGCTGGCTATAACGCTGCTGTTGGTAAGGCTAAGTTCCTCCGTGCATTGGCTTACCTGAAGCTCGCACAGTTGTGGGGTGAGGTTCCTGTATTCACAGAGCAGGGTGGTTCTACTACAGAGCGTAAGGACCTCAATACAGTATTCAACCAGATTGTAAGTGACCTCACAGATGCAGAGAAGCTTCTGAAGGATTACGACGGTGATCCACGCATCCCTTCAAAGCAGGCTGCACAGGCTCTTCTTGCACGTACATACCTCGTATGGGGCGACAACCCACTTTCTGCTAAGGAGGTTGAGGCTATCGCAAACGGTCAGAAGGACCCAGAGTTCACCAAGACTGACAGCCGTCTGGAGAAGGCTGTAGAGTATGCCGACAAGGTTATCAAGAGCGGTCTGCTGAAGCTCGATCCTGATTTCAGCAAGCTCTATGGTCGTGACTACGAGAGCAACAAGCGCGGTACTAACGAGCATCTGTTCACTATCGCTCACGACGGTGATAAGATTGATGCACAGGGCAACCACCAGACACACTGCTCATGGACATTCCCATTCCAGAATGGTGAGAACGGCAAGGGCTACACTCAGAACCATACCGAGGTTGCTGACGATAACCTCTACGATGACTGGAAGAAGGAGCAGCCTGCAGACAAGCGTTTGGCAGAGACTTACTTAACCGAGATCAAGAACCCAGAAGATGGTAAGGTATATCACTATTACTCACCAATTTATACTCCAATCAATGGTAAGGGCGTGGATCAGAGCTATGATAACGCTGAGAACCTTGAGATTACAAAGAACTCAGTTGACCGTATCGAGATTCGTTATGCTGAGGTACTTCTCACCAAGGCAGAGGCACTCGTACAGCTCGGTCGTAACTCAGAGGCTGCAGAGCCATTCAACCAGCTTCGCAAGCGTGCCGGCATTGAGAGCGTAGATGCACCAACATTCGACCAGATCAAGCGTGAGTGGGACTACGAGTTCACATACGAGCAGTTCTCTGTACTCAACAGCTACCGTTGGAAGGATCTCATCTCTTCTGTTAAGAAGGTGTCTAACTACAAGCACTTCGCTAACGACTGGAAGACCTCTCTCGGCAACAAGTACAACGCT
>JAFZVR010000046.1 GCA_017617725.1 Prevotella sp. | reverse complement strand
TCGGCACCTTCACATCCCAAGTCCTTCAAATTACTTGCAACACCTTTTACAATACCGTCTTCCACGGCAATGTAGCCATTCTCAAACACCTCGAAACGGTCCTTCTCCTTCGTAAAGAGAATATGTGCCTTATATACCTTTTTCATCACTTATCACTTATCACTTATCGTTTATCACTTACCGTTTATCACTCATCACCTATCACTCTCATGAGGAAGTCCGCTGCGCCATTCACACCGAACTTACGGACATCCAGCGAGATGTCGTAATTCGTGGCATCCTTCCAGTCGCGTCCCGTAAACTTCTTCGTATACAGTTCGCGGCTGTAGTCGTTGTCCACAATCATCGCTGCAGCATCGTGTTCACTGATGTCGTACTTCTCGGCAATGCGTCGCTTGCGACAGTCCACACTCGAATGAATGAAGATCTTCAGCGCATTGGAATGGTCAGCAAAGATGTCGAATCCGCAACGGCCCACGATGACACACGACTCCTCTGCAGCAATTTTACGGATGGCGTCACACTGAGCCTGGAACAACGTATGACTCGTCTCCCCCTGCTCCTGCCCATCGTATTGGGCATCGGCCATATACGTACGATAGAAGTTGGTAAAATCGTCGCGCCACAGCGGGTTCCGCGACTCAATTTTCTCCACCGCGTCCTCCACGGTTCTCATCCGCGAGGCCACCTCGTTCAATATCTGCTTGTCCAGCAGCTTCACTCCGAGCCGGCGAGCCAGCTCCGCACCAATCTCATGTCCGCCCGTTCCAAACTGGCGGCTAATGGTAATCACGAATTTATCCTCTTTGTTCATAGCCGTAGGGTTTTTAGTTTCTGTCGCAAAGATACGAAATTCCTGTGATATTTACAAGCCTTTTAGCAATTTTTTTACTTCTTAAACTTCTTTCCGTTCAGAATATATATTCCCGGAGCCAGTCGTTCACGCCATGTGCCGTCCTCCACCTGCTCCCTCGTCGCCACCTTCCGACCCAGCAAGTCATAGATACACCCGTCACCTACCACCTGCACACTACCATCCGGCTGCAACTCCTCCTCACCCGGTTCCTCGTCACCGAAGATGACAGGAACGAACTGCACACCTTCCAATTGCGGTGCAGATGCTCCACTACTGCCTGAACGATAATAAATCTTGTTGTGCAATACGTAGCGGTTGTTGAGAGTCCACTCACCAGACCTGTCACTCTTCTCTTTATTCTTAGTAGCATTCAAATAGAAGCCTACACTCGTATAGGCCGGATCACTTCCTTCAACGACATTATTTACTTCACCATTAGTAAAGCCTCCTGCAGCTTCAATTGTAAGATTATAGCCAGTGATAGGCAAACCAAAGGTGAACACCTTATCTCCTGCTGTTATTGGAGTTGCCAACAACTGTTCCAGATACTTACCCGTGAAGACGCAACTTGTTGCTGAGGATGCTGTTCCTGGCAATGTCACCTTTACACTTCCACTAGTATCTTTTGTACGTATGATGGCAGGTGTACCTGCTGTTATAGTCTTCCCAATGCTCGTAGGATGAATAGCCTGCTCATGCCATTCCGTACAAACGTAGGCATTATAGGTTTTACCCCCGTCATCAGCAGGTAATGTTACGTCATACGGAGCACAGAACGTACTGTAATAATATCCGTCACCACCACTATGTGTCTCAATCATCAATCCCTGCTTGTTAACAGGTTCCAGACACCACTTGACATCATCGGTGGGAGACTCATGATAGTACTTCAAGTCATACTTATTCGCAGTTTGATCGAAGTTGAGATACATTCTGGTTGGTGGAGCAGAGCCATCATGAATAAGGAACGTTGCACCTCCAAGATCCATCATGGTGAATGTCTGGGCTGCTCCCGTTGTCATTCTGTTCTGATTAACCTTCAGACCTTGAGTACTCAAGGTCGCAGCACTAATGGTTTTATTGGTCGATACACTTCCATCAATATAGAAGATACTTGATGGGTCGAACTCTGTAGCAGGAATTGGAATCTCACCTCGTGTTGCATTTGATTCAGTGAAGTTACCAGAGCCAAGCGGGTTCGTTTCTCCTGTAAATGTGCCAGTTACCCCCACCTTGCTGTAGAAGTGCATTGGCATACCTCCTGCTGCCAACCATTCAGACTCCGTACTTGAAACATGAGACGTGGCATTGTGGGTGGCATTTGTTGCACCGTCATAAGCAACAGTTACAGTAACTTTTTCATACGATTCACCATTATTTACATTGAAATAATAGTCACCTATATTCCTAAGTGTGTTTGACTTACTAACCACATCTGAAGCATCTGTAGCAGTTTTCTGAAAGAACCCTGCCTCCTGAGTCTTTTCAATGTCGTGGAGATAACCGCTGGCATAGCGTACTTGACTGATGCTCGACACTCCTGGCTGGTTGTGCAGACGATAGTAGCCCGATGAGAACCCTACAATATTATCTGTGTTATAGACTATCTTTTGTGCTTTCATCAATTGCTCAGCATCAGCTGTTCCGTTCTTAATAGCACTGATAATATCTTTCACATTTACAGTTCCTGGTTCACCTGTAATTTCAAATGCTGTAGAATTTGCCACATCACTCTTAAGTCCTCCCACATAGTCAATACGGTCAACATATGGCATAATCAAATCCGACGTCAGACCAAAGGTCCACTCGGTTGCTGTTGTACTAAGTTTAGCATAGTTGTCAGAGGGGTCTTTCCTGATGAAATATTGCGTACCAGAGTTATTGATGACAGGATGCACACGGAAATAACCAGCAGTATTACTAGCCAACAGCTCATAAACTTCGTTGCCTTTGAGTGTTTCATTATTAGCAGGATTGGGATCTGATTCAACAGGTTTAAGCATCTTCAAGTTCTCATGTCCTGTAACATCCTCACTACTAAACGTTGCGTTATCTGTAGTCATCATTCTTGTATCATCATCGCCATCTGTAGAGCTATTCTTTTTGATGTAGCGATTGTACATCTTGAAACCATACGGGTCTCCGAGCGGAAGCCACAGGTAGTCGTTGGTATAACGGGTGTCTCGTCCTGCCATAGCCTGCAGACCCCATGCGTTGGTATAGTGAGCCAGATATGGAGTTGCTTCGTTGGTTTCAAAAGTGTACCACAGATTCTGATTCACATCAGTTACGAAACCGTCACCGGCATTAGTTGGCAGACCAGTATCAAACGAATAAGTGACATTGATGACTACGGTCTTTCCAATGAGATCGGACTTCGACATGAGTTTTGGTGTTTCATCATCCATCTTCAAACCTTTATACTTATTGTTTAAGGTCATATTAAGAGTTTCACATCGTTTGTCTATTCCTCCCGTGCTTGCACCTGTGCTTGCATCATATTCTTCATTATAATTATCATATATGTCCTGCACATAATAGTAGTATCGGCAATTGGGACGCTTTAATGCACTAGGCACTTCTAAC
>JAFZVR010000045.1 GCA_017617725.1 Prevotella sp. | reverse complement strand
TTCTGCTCTCGACTTTCTGTAACTTTAGATAAGTTATGATGCGCTCGGCATAAAAAAAGAACGTGTTCTTTTTGTTCTGCTCTCGACTTTCTGTAACTTTAGATAAGTTATGATGCGCTCGGCATAAAAAAAGAACGTGTTCTTTTTGTTCTGCTCTCGACTTTCTGTAACTTTGCAATCATGAAGCGAAGGTTATGTACGCTGATAGCTGTATTATGGTGTCTGTCTGCATTGTCTGACGGCTTTTTCTGCCGTGTTCGTAATTTCGCGGCAGATAACGGAATGCTTCAGGCACATATCTCTAATGCACAGCAAGACAAGATGGGACTGATGTGGTATGCAACATGGAACGGACTGGTACGCTTCGACGGTTATTCCTTCAACACTTTTAAACCAATCCTTTCCTCCGATGGCACCATCTTCTCAAACCGTATCTATAATATTAAGATGACCGCTACCGACAATCTCTGGTGCGTGTCGTCCGATAACCGTCTGTATCTTTTCGACCGATATACGAATCACTTTACCGATGTGCAGAAGGCACTTCCCACTCTTAACGATAAAAAGGTGAAGGTGCTCACTCCATTGAAAAAAGGGGTGACCTGGGTCACATTCCGGGATTTCTCCTGTTTACGCCTTCATGATGGTAACTTCCAAAAGGGCTATACCTATTGGTCTGCAGGCTGCAAGGCGCTGTTGGGCAGCAAGAAAATCCTCGATATCGTACAGGATGCCGGCGGTGATGAATGGGTGTTGACTGATCGGGGTGCAGTTTGTTTTACCAGAAATGCACATACTACCAAACCCTTCCGCTATGTGCAGCGCATCGGTGACAAGGTATTCCTCCTACATACCGATGGTAGCATGGCTGTCTTTGACCGGCGCCAACAGTTCCATTATTCCTCGCTGAACGAACGGGAAGACGAAGTTCATTATGTCACCTCCACACCTACGAGTCTTGTTCTGGGTACTGAAAAGGGCGTAACAATCTATCAGGTTGCCACCAAACAGAAAACGACCCATTCTATCGGAAAAATCATCTATCTGTATATCGATTCCCGAAAACGAATCTGGGCTTTCAGCAACACGAATGTAGTATGGCTCATCAGTGCTGACGGGAAAACAGTCAGGGAACTGTCGGCAACACCGTTAGCCGAAAGTATGCCGTTGAAAAATCCTCAGTTGATATTTGAGAATGCCGACCATCAAATCATTGTGAAACCCGAAAAGGGCAGCCTTTCTTATTATGATGAAAAAGAACAGCAACTGAAAGACTGCCGTTTCTACCAAAATAACGAGGCAACAACGTTCTCGCCGTCGGAAATCAGCAAATACCTCATCGACCATCAAGGCAATCTGTGGTTGTTCCAGAAACACGCCGCCTACTGCATTTCCTTCTATCCCGACCTCTTTACCCACTGGGAAAACCCGTCGAAGACGGAGGTGCGTGCCATGCTGCGCGACAATTTGGGTAGAAACTGGTTATCTGACGGTTCGAATGCCCTGTATATCATGAAAGGCATTGGCATGTCGCCTGTCTATCTCTCGTCCTCTGGACAACAGTCTCAACAGCCGGCTACCTTTACGCAGCAACCTGTCTATTGTCTGACGGAAGACGGACAACATCGTATATGGGTAGGAACGAAGGGAGATGGTGTTTACCTGCTTACTCCGACAAATGAAAGTCGTACGGCCTATCGCACTGAGCATTTCCAACATCAGGTACACGACAGCCAATCCCTTCATAGTGATACCATCTGGAATGTTCTTCAAGACACACGAGGAGACATCTGGCTCAGTTCCTATGAACAGGGGCTTTCACGAGCTTCGCTACGTGACGGGAAATGTGTGTTCCGTCAGGTGAAGGGGTTGCCCAACGATGTAAAGATACGCTGTCTGATGGAAGTAAAGCCAGGAATCCTGCTCATTGGCACTACCACAGGTCTGCTGACAGCCGATTTCCGCCATTCCGACAAGCCCGTTTGCTACCAGAACGGTTTCCGCCAAGAAGAGTGGGGATTGAAAGGAAACGATGTCATGCGCATCGTAAGATGTTGTAACCGCTACTATGTATGTGTCTTCGGCAGCGGCATCAGCGAGATCCTGTCAGACAATCTGCTGAGCAACAAGCTCCATTTCCGCAACTACCTGCTGCCACCGAATGCGACTGCCGACCAGATAAAGACAGCTGTATCAGACGGGAAGAATATATGGATAGCATCGTCGCAGGCCATTGTGCGCTTCGCAGCAGAAACAGGCAACTACACAGTCTATGACCGCAGCAATTTCATCGGCACCTTCAATTTCTCAGAAGGAGCACCCATCATTGCCGACAGCCTTATCATAGCAGGAACCACCGATGGTGTGCTGACCTTTGCCTCCAACACCATAGCACTCAGGAAATCATCGGCACACATCGCCTTCACGGGCATCCAGTATCAAAACGATATGAATATCCGGCCACTCAACGATATCGAGACGTTGACCATTGCCCCTGACGAGCGCAGCTTCTCGCTCTATCTCTCGTCGCTCAACTACGACGATGCCGCCGATATATCGTTCCGTTACATGCTGGAAGGCTACGACAATGGTTGGAACTATACGGGTGAAAACCAGCATGCTGTCATCTACAACAATCTACCGCCTGGCGACTACACGCTGGAGGTACAGGCGATAGGTGACAACGGGATATGGGACGAAAGCTGTCGCACCATCACCATTCATGTAACACCGCGTTTCGTAGAGACCGTCTGGTTTCGACTACTCATGCTCTTCCTGTTAATTGCATTGTTCCTTGGTATGGCCTATGCCATCGTCTATCTCAGCCGTATGCGTCGTCTGCTGCAACGCAAGTATTCGCTGCTGATGACCGTTGATGAATTCTCGCATGATATCCGCATAGAAAAAGAACAGAAAGACAATAACAACGAAGAACAGTTGTTTTTGAAGAAAACCATTGCGTTCTTCGAGGACAATATCAGCAATAGCAATTTTGTGATAGAAGATTTGGCCCGCCATCTGGGGATGAGTCGTACAGCTTATTACAACAAGATGAAGTCGATTACAGGCTTGTCGCCTGTTGATTTCATCAAACAGATGCGCATAAAGAAAGCCTTGAAGCTGATGGAAGATACCTCTTTATCCATCACCGACATCGCTTATAAGGTGGGTTTTTCTGATCCGAAATATTTCTCCAGGTGCTTTAAGGCTGAGATGGGTATGACGCCCACACAGTATGCCAACAAATCCACTAAACGCTGAACACTCAAATACTGCGGGGACACATCAATTTGTGTCCCCGCTTCTTAATACTTAGAAACTAAAACCTAAATACAGGTTATCTTTATACCTAAATGAGATTTACCTGATTACAATCTTTTTTCCGTTTATAATGGCTATACCTTTATATCCTTTGCCTACACGCTGACCGGCGAGGTTGTAGATAGGGTGATGGGTGTCGGGTGATAGGTGATGGGTGTTATTGCTAACGTTGGTAATACCTGTTGAAGTTACTGGCGACAGCGCAATATAGAAGAGATACGATTCTCCGTTGGTACGTTTGATGGTATAAGCACCTGCTTCGGGCAGTGTACAAGTCACAATGTTGTCAGCAGGAATAGTCTTCTCACCTACGTTTGTAATGCTGATGCGCTTGTTTTCTGAACCAGCGAAGTAGAGTGTCAACACCATCGGTTCGGAAATCGTGAAGCTGACGCTTGCTGATGAACCCATCTTCAGACAGGTATTATATGTCGTTTCGCCTATTGTCACCGTTCCCTTGCTATTACTGGTACTGCCTTCGATGGTAAAACCGGAGTTGGGGTTATTGATGAGATCAACGATATATCCACCTTGTGTAACTTCTGTAGGTGTGGGATCAGGGTCAGGATTGGGATCAGGGTCGTTGCCGCCAGTCGCTGTTTCCCCCTGAATCTTTACAAGCGATGACTTATAAGAGGTGATGGCTGCCTTCAGTTCAGTGTTGACATCATGACTCTTATCATCCACGCTGTTGTCGAAAGCCCAGTGGAAATCGCCACCATCGGTACGACCAGCCCATACGGTCACGATATCGGCCACCCGCTCTGGGTCGTCGGGGGTTGAACTGTACATATCGTCAGCCGTATCGAAATTATCATAGACATGCCCACCTTTGTAGGCATGCACTGTTTCGGGCACTTTTTCATTGCGTGCAGTTACTAGCCATGCATCAAACTGCTCTGCATCGGTATCCTGATATTGCAGGCGCAGCTCTACGGTCGTCACATCCACCTTATTATTATATGCCTTGCTCATGCCTCCCGGCTGCCCAGAGAAGGTGCCCTTGTCGGGTTCGCTGGCGTAGATGCGGTCTGTGCCCTGTCCGGCAATCATCATCGGACGCTGTACATTACGGAAGTAGTTGCACTCGATAAAGGCATTCGATACCTCCGTACAACCAATGCCATAGACAGACATACCGTCATAGTAGTTGTTATAGATATGAGCTGTCGTATGGTTCAGACGTGGTGTACGTGAGTCACAGTGGTCGAACCAGTTATGATGGAAGGTAATCAACAAATTGGTCTCTTCCTTGGTGGCACCGCCGCAGCCCATTACCTTACCGTTATCAAAAAAGTGGTTATAGGAAATGGTCGTCAGCGTGGAACGGTACTTCATGTCTATACAACCGTCACCTTTTACCTGATCGGCATCCTTTCCAGGAGAACCATAGAAGAAATCGCAGTTGTGTACCCAGTTGTGGTAGTTGTCGGTATCCATGCTGATAGCATCATCGCCACACAGCATGATACCGATGTTCCTGATTTCTATGCCCTTGGTACGCTTCAAGTTGATACCATAGCCGTAAAGGGTGGCATCATTGCCAATACCTTCGAAAGTCACGTGTTCACACATGCAGTCGGTGTTGTTCTTGCCTTCAAAGTTGATATAAATATCATCTTTTAATCCGTCAATCTGCTCTTTTCGGATTGTACCAATAACACGAATGATGAGTGGTGTTTTGTCCTTTCCCTTTCCAAAAGCCTGAAGGATATTGGAAAGTCCAGTATATTCCATCTCTTTCTTCCCGTCGCTGACATTACAGGTAATCGTATTGACTGTCTGAGCCGAAACATAGAGTATTTTCGCTCCATTTTTAACGGTCCCATCGAGGTTATAGCCTCCAGGTACATATCCTTCCGTAAAGGCATAACCCTCACGGTTATGAGCTTTAACCGTCAGCGGTTGTGTCGTTGCCTCCGACAGTACTTTGCCGTCGCTATTCAATGCTTTCACAGTTAGCGTATAACTGCCAGCCTTCAATCCTGGCACATCCACGCGATAATAGTCTGCATACTGGCGTACAAGGCATTCATCCACCAATTGCAGATTGATACCCTCACCAGTATAAAACACTTCATACTTCGTTGCATCCTCTACAGGCTGCCAGGTAGCATATGCAGTTTCCAACCATCCCTCTTCGTTGATGATTGTCAGAGCTGAGGCTTTCTGGTTAATAAACAATAGGAAAAATGCTACAAAGAGCATTTGACACGATGATAAAATAGTTTTTAGTAGTTCCATTTTAGATGATTAATGATGTTTTGACGGTGGCAAAGGTAGAATGTGTCCGTCAAACAAGAGGGCAATAATCAACAAACATAGGTGGAAAAACTGGTAAAATATCGCCTCTCAAAGTTCCCCTCGCCTTGAGGAGAGGGGTTAGGGGTGAGGCTCCCTCAACTCTCGACCATATAATGGTACATTCCACCGGCAAGCGGCTTCACTACACCTTTCATCTCCAATTCGAAGAGAAGACCTGTGAGACGACCGATGGGGATGTTGGTTTTCACACTGATAACATTGAGTTGTAGGTCATTGGTATGTCCGAGTAATGTCACAATGCTCTGTTCCTCAGCCGACAGCTCCGGGAAAAGAGACAGTTCCTTTGACTCCCGACCCTTGACTCTCGACCCTTGAAGATTCTCCCATCCCATGGCTTTGATGAGGTCCTCGGCGCATGTGATAAGGGATGCTTTATTGTCGCGGATGAGGTGATTACACCCTTCCGAAGAGGAGGCTCCGACAGCACCGGGGAAAGCGAAGACATCACGGCCGTAGCCCTGAGAGATACCGGCTGTTATCAATGCTCCACCCTTCGTGGCACTCTCCACCACGATACAAGCATCACTCATACCGGCAACAATACGGTTGCGCTGCACGAAATTACGCTTGTCAATCATGGTCTGGGTCATATATTCCGTCAATACTCCACCATGCGCCACCATCTCTTTGGCGGTATCACGATGGGCGGTGGGGTAGAGCTCATCGAGACCATGTGCCAAGACACCGACGGTATCAATACCATTCGCTAATGACTCTCGGTGTGCCGCTATATCGATACCATAGGCTAACCCACTGACGATAAGCAGCTCCTTGTCGTATTGCTTCAGGTCGGCAACGAAACGGCGCACCAAATCCTTACCGTAACTGGTACACCTACGTGTACCGACAATATTAATGACATGACGACGATTCAGATCGGCAGAACCGCGATAGAATAACACCAATGGGGCATCGTCACACTCGCGTAGCCGCACAGGGTAGTGGTCGTCATTCAATGTCAGTGGTAGTATATTGTGGTCGAGGTCGAACTGTAACTCTATTTCTGCCCTTTTCATCGCATCATCACAGTGCCGCAAGGCATCTGTGAGCCGCTCGGAAGCATCGGGTAACACCTCACGGATATCGTGACGGTGCTCCATAACAACACTGGCGCTACCAGCTTCACGGTAGAGGCGTACCAGCCCCGCCAGACTGAAATAATTCAGTCGGGCTAACACCATCGTGTTAAATACTTCCTGTATATCTGCCATATTGTACTTTTATCTATATCTCAACTTCTTAAAGTTCCCCCCGCCTCTCAACGTCC
Organism: Prevotella sp.; assembly: GCA_017617725.1. Taxonomy (GTDB): domain Bacteria; phylum Bacteroidota; class Bacteroidia; order Bacteroidales; family Bacteroidaceae; genus Prevotella. The sequence goes on along the minus strand of JAFZVR010000045.1, from coordinate 4,964 downwards.
CCCTCGCCTTGAGGAGAGGGGTTAGGGGTGAGGCTTGGGTTAGGGGAGAGGCTCACTCAACCAATATGGTATCATACTCCTCGCAGTTCCCTGGTCGTCCGTTGATGAGGCATACCAGTTCCACGGTAGCACGGAAACACAATCGCTCATCGGATGCACGGTATATGTCCTGATAGAACACATATCGGATACCTTCTTTCTTCACGTTCAGGCGCGAGAAAAACTCATCATCGCAACGGAGTGGTACCTTGTATTGTAGGTTCATACGTGCTACAACGGCAGCAACACCTTTCTCGCACATCTCAGCAAAGCTCAGATTGCGCGACTTCAGGAACAGATGCCGCGTATGCTCGATATAATGGAGGTAGTTGGCATTATTCACAATACCTTCGATGTCGCACTCGTAGTCGCGCACCTCCATCTTTGTCTCAAATATATATTCCATCTTATTGGTTATAGAAATTTCTTAAACTCCTTATAGTTCCCCTCCTGCCGTTAGGCTTCCCCCTCGCCTCTCAAAGTTCCCCTCCCTTTGGGGGAGGGGTTAGGGGTGAGGCTTCCCCTCCTGCCGTTAGGCTTCCCCCTCGCCTTTAGGAGAGGGGTTAGGGGTGAGGCTTGGGTTAGGGGTGAGGCTTTAAATACTCCCACCCAATCCTGCACCGCAGACAGTCCTTACGGTCGCAGTATTCCTTTTTCAGTTGAATGAGTGCCTGTGAGTCACCTGCCGTTCTTATCGGCATACCACACTCTTGCCACATACGTGTTATATGGTTGTCTTCTGCCTGTAATTCCTCAAGGAAATCGAAGGCACGGTCACATAGTTTCTCATTACCGACATATCGTCCGTAAGCAAAGAGCACCGGCACTACAGTGTTGATGATAAGCAACCTGATGGATGCTTTGGAGAGATTCTTTTCTTTGGTGTCACTGACAGAGCCGAAGCTGTAATGGGTCTCCCAATAGGGCGACACATGGGTTGTCATAATCTCCTCTACCTGCTTAACGGTCTCACACTCCAAGACGGCTGACAGACTGGCATGCCTGTTATAATAGAGCACGGCCAGTTGCGACAGACGGATATATGGGAAATTCTGTGGCCGAAGTCGCAAAAACCGCCATAGGTTCACATCTATCGGTGTCATCTGGAACTTATGACTTAAGTAGCGGTACTCTTCCCTCAACCGCAGGTAGTATTCATCCTCTCGACTCTCGACTCTCGACTCTCGACCAGAAAAAAATCCTGCTTGCCCCATGAAGAGGGCTTCAATCTGGAAGAGATCATCACGGTGATGGTCCACATTATGCAGAGGAATACTCTTGGCCCATGCCTCAAAGGCATCACCATTGATGCCGAAACCGTAGTTGCGTGCCAACGTAACGAAATAGGCGGCTTCCCATGAGCCGTCACATTCGTCAACTCTCTGTCTAACGGCAATAGTCTTCTGTTCTAACCGTTCCGTCTGTAAGGCACTCATCCACGAATGGACGGTCAGCGGTGATAGCTCAGGGATAATCTTATAACAGGGTGGATAGCGGTCAACAGAAAGGAGATTCTGGTAGTTATCCTTCACCTCCTGCGGTACTGACAACTGTAACTGTGGCAGCAGACGACCGTCCTTGGTTCTCACCTCTTTATCTACAAGACCCACCACATGCAATATTACATTATTATAGTGGTCGTCTGTATCATGACTATGATGATACCAGTCACTGGAACGGTCGTGGATCTCAATATTCCCTACCCATAAGACACCTCCGATACGTATCTTGGCATTGAAGAAGTCGGGACCGCTGTTATGGTTTTGCAACCCCACATCAATAACCTCTACATCAAGACCGTCAGAGGTCTTTATGTCGGATTGGCGCCACATCTTATGCCGCCAGACGTAATGCAGGAGCTTTTCCATCACAGTTTATTGTTGAATTTTATTCGACCTTTGCTCACCATACCAAAACTCAAACAAGTTTGGCTTTGGTTGTTTGGCTTAACGAAAACGTTGTTAAAATATAAGTTTATCGCACAAAAGTAGTCATTTTTTTCATTGAGAACAAAGATAATAGAAAAATATTCGTACCTTTGGCTCCGCATTTTAATAAATACAGATATATGAAAATAGCATTAATAGGCTACGGTAAGATGGGAAAGATGATAGAACAGATAGCTGTCAGCCGTGGCCATGAGATTGTAAGTATTATAGATGTAGATAACCAGGACGACTTCGATAGCGAGGCGTTTGCATCGGCAGACGTGGCGATAGAGTTCACCACTCCTACAGCTGCCTATGGTAACTTCAAGAAGGCTTTCAAGAAGAATGTGAAGGTGGTGAGTGGTAGCACGGGATGGATGAAAGAGCACGGTGATGACGTACGTCGTATGTGCACCGACGAGGGACAGACCCTCTTCTGGGCATCAAACTTCTCCATCGGAGTGGCGATATTCTCTGCTGTCAACCGCTATCTCGCGAAGATAATGAATGACTTCCCACAGTATGACGTTCACATGGAGGAGACACACCATATCCATAAGATCGATGCACCGAGTGGTACGGCCATAACTCTCGCAGAGGATATTATCGGGAACATCGACCGTAAGACCGAATGGGTGAAAGGACAGGAGGGGGCTCCTTATGATGCCGCAACCCTACGTGTTGACTCACTGCGCCGTGGCGAGGTGCCGGGAATACATACCATCCGCTATGACTCTCCAGCTGACTGCATCACTATTACACACGATGCTCATTCACGACAGGGATTTGCACTGGGAGCTGTCCTCGCTGCGGAATATACTAACGAACACAAGGGACTCCTCACCATCTCCGACATGTTTAAGTTCTAATTAACTTTTAAACTATTGTCGTTTAACTTCCCAGCGAAGCGGTAACTTCCTCTAACTCCCTTTAACTTCCGAAGTTGAGCATATACGAAACTTGAATAAGTTTTAATTAACTTTCAACACCTAAAAATGATTGACAAAGAAAAAGCAAAACTGAACCCCAAATGGCAATGGACGAAATTCATTGTCGTACTATTATTATACATCGCATTCCTCTACTGGGTGAAAAGCTGGTGGGGTGTAATCGTCATACCGTTTATCTTCGATGCATACATAACGAAGAAAATAAAATGGCAGTGGTGGAAAGATGCTGAAGGACCGGTACGCTTCGTGATGTCATGGATAGATGCCATCGTATTCGCATTGGTAGCGGTATATTTCATCAATCTGTTTTTCTTCCAGAATTACGTCATTCCATCGAGCTCCTTGGAAAAATCACTCCTAACAGGCGACTACCTCTTCGTGTCGAAGGTGAGCTATGGTCCACGTATCCCGCAGACACCACTCACCATGCCGCTCACACAGCATACCATGCCATTGTTCAACTGTAAGTCGTACATCGCATGGCCACAGTGGGACTATCGTCGTGTGAAGGGACTGGGAAAGGTGGAACTCAATGATATTGTGGTATTCAACTACCCTGCAGGTGACAGCATCCTCAGTAATGACCGCTACCAGGCGGCAGACTACTACCAGCAGGTATATTCTATCGGTGAGTCGCTACTCCTGCAGGAGAATCCGAATATACGACTCGCTGATATGACGACGGCACAGCAACGCCAGTTCTTCGAGAAGGCGTATAATGCCGGACGCAGATATATCCTTGAAAACCAACGGGAGTTCGGAGTAATAGACTCACGTCCTACCGACCGTCGGGAGAACTATGTGAAGCGCTGCGTGGGACTGCCGGGACAGAAACTCCAGATAAAGAATCGCGTGGTCTTCCTTGACGATAAACCGAATAAGGAACCGGATAATGTGCAGTATTCTTATTTCGTCAAACTGAATAACATCTCCGTGAAGGACCTCTTCGGTGAGCAGTATGATGATCTACGGAAAGAGCTGGGCATCAGCGAGGAGGATGTGTCATGCCTGTCAAGACTCCATGGATATGATGTACAGAACGGAAACGTACTGAACCAGGCAGTACTGCAACAGTATGACGGCTATATGCCGCTGACAGCACGTGCTGCCAAGGAACTGAAAAGCAGAGGAGTGGTGAGCGCTATTCGTCCTGTCACTGACCAGGATTGCTTCAGCGGCACCGTCTATCCGCATAATGCCTTTACGGGATGGACACGTGATAACTATGGTCCTGTGCTGATACCGAAGAAAGGACTGTCCATAGACCTCACTCTCGAGAACCTGCCTGTCTATGAGCGTTGTATAAAGGTGTATGAGGGTAATGACCTTCAGGTAAAAGGTAATACCATCTTTATCAACGGTAAACCGACAAAGAGCTACACCTTCCAACTCGACTACTACTGGATGCAGGGTGACAACCGTCATAACTCGGCCGACTCACGCTACTGGGGCTTCGTGCCGGAAGACCATATCGTAGGTAAACCGCTCTTCATCTGGTGGAGCAGTGACCCTGACCGCGGTGGCATACGTGGAATCCGATGGAACCGCCTGTTCCAGTGGGTGGATAACATAAAATAAAGGGAGCATCATCCCCCTAGCTCAAAGTAACTTCCCCAATCCCCACAATGCTCCTCCACACAACATATTTCGGACCGATACAGTGGTATCAATCACTGTATCGGTCTGAGTGTGTTATAGACAGAGAGGAAAGATGGCAGAAACAGACCACACGTAACCACTGCCTCATAGCTACTGCCAATGGGGTACAGAAACTCACAGTACCAATAGTACATGGTGGAGAGAAACCCTCGACCCTCGACCTTCAAAGTTCCCCTCCCTTTGGGGGAGGGGTTAGGGGTGAGGCTCTCTCGACCAAAACTATCCGCATCAGCAACCACGGCAAGTGGCGCCGTGAACATTGGAACGCCCTGTGTTCAGCATACGGCGAGAGTCCCTTCTTCGACTACTATGTCGATGACCTGCGTCCCTTCTTCGAAGAAGAATGGGAGTACCTCTTCGACTTCAACCTCGCCATCATCCACAAGAT
>JAFZVR010000001.1 GCA_017617725.1 Prevotella sp. | reverse complement strand
GCGGTGGCTCTGATGTCAATACCAAATTTTATAATAATGTATGTCTGGGCAAGCAGGAAATCATGGTAGGCTACGATGATTACAATGCGTTGACATCTGCCTTGGATAATGGCTGGACCAACCACCTCGTGACAGGTATCAGTGCCGACAACTATATCACGTTGGATGAAGACGATGCCCTACTGCCTCGTGATATCTATGGCGGTATGCCTCGTCGTTTCGGAAGACTGGTTCCTTCAAGTTCTTATGTTGACAAATGGGGAGCCACAATTGAAGATCCCAACCCACTGATAGATGCCGGTAATGCCGACCTCGACAATGTGAATAACGTATGGGAAGGCTTGGTGGCTGAGTTCCCGTTCCTGGAAAGAAAGATTACGGGCAGTGCCCGCGACCTAGGTCCTTATGAGTGTCCTGACAATACAGCAACGGCTATCAAGGCTATCGACGCTTCACAGAAAACCGTGAAGACACGTAAGTACTTCATGGATGGTCGTCTCGTCATCGTCAAAGATGGTCAGCGTTATAACAGTTTAGGACAGAAGCTGTAGATCCCCTCTAACTCCCCCTGTTTAGGGGGGAGGATAAGGGACTTTTTTATATTATGAATAAAATATTTACTTCAATCATATTGCTGTGCTGCGTTATTGCTGCACATGCGGAGAATTTTTCCGAAGACTTTGAGACGGGATTGCCCACATCGGCATCTACATCAGAAACGAAAGTTACGTTAACATCTGGTGAATGGACCATAAAAGATGTGTATGGTAATGACAATAATGGTAGTAAACGAGCACGCTTTAACGCTAATGGTTACCTCATTACTCCCAAATTGAACCAACCAGGCAGCGTAACATTCTATCATCGTTCAGGTGGAAATGGCAAGCATATTACCGTAGAGAAATCATTAGATGGAGGTTTGACATGGACAGAGATAGGAGTGGCAACTACGTCATCAGCCTCTGCTTATGGCAATAGTACATTCAACTGCAATAGTAAAGAAGAAGATACCGAGGTTTTAATCCGATTTACTTCAGATAGTGGATCTACTTTCTTGGATGATGTTACAATAACGCTTGGTTCTACATCAGGCGGTGGTAGTGGCGAAGGAGGCGAGGACGAACCTACAAACCCCGACCCACAGGAAGAAATACCTTGGACGGGACCACATAGCGACGAGCACTGTATCTACGTTGCTCCCTGGGCACCTGACGACAGTGGTGACGGCTCGTGGGAATATCCATACTACAATCTGCAGAAGGCTATCAACGAGGCACAGCCTGGCGACTCCATCTATGTTCGCGGTGGTACGTACTATCCAAGTGCATGGCGCGACAAGATGTCTGACGGCAAGATGCTCAAGACCAACAAAATCCTCATCGACAAGAATGGCGATGCTGACCATTGGTTCACCATCAAGACCTTCCCAGGCGAGTTCCCGGTTCTTAACTTCAAGGACCAGCCTAAGGGTACCAACAAGTCATCTACCTATGGAGGCATACAACTCGAAGGCGACTACTGGCACATCTACGGTCTGCATATCACGCAGGCTGGCGACAACGGCATCAAGGTGGAAGGCTCACACAACAAGATTGAACGTTGCACATTCAGTTACAACGACGATACGGGTCTGCAGCTTGGCTTCGGTCATAAATTCTCCGACTCACCCCTGGTATCAGCGAGAACGACGGTAGCTACTGTGCCTACAACGATATCATCGACTGCGACTCATATCTCAACTGCGACTCCGACAACTTCGGTTCTGATGCTGACGGCTTCGCCTGCAAGATGCACAACGGTGAAGGCAACCGCTTCATCCGCTGTCGTGCATGGGACAATGCTGACGATGCCTGGGATCTTTATGAGACCGACTATGCCGTCAAACTCATTGAGTGCTGGGCATGGGGTTCTGGTCGTGCCAACCTGTTCGGATGGGTCAATGCCAGCGGCTCCTTCCAGGGCAACGGTAACGGCATCAAACTTGGCGGTAACGGTAGCGGTGGCAGCTCAAAGGGTGTTCACGAAGCATGGCGCTGCGTAGCCTTCAACTGCGACAAGACTGGTTCTGTCAAAGGTTTTGATGAGAACTCTCACAAGGGTGGTATCAAACTCGTCAACTGTCTTGCCTTCGGCAACGGCTATGACTTCATGTTCGAGGATTGCAGTGATGCCAGCACCTTCCAGTTCTATAACAATGTGTGCTTCGGCAACATCGAGATAAAAGGCTCTTTCAGTGACAGCAACAATGCCTTGCTTACCAACAAGACGAAGAATGCGTGGAAGAACAATGTCATCACGGCAAGCAGCTTCTCCAAGGACGATTACGTAAGTCTTTCAGAGGATGATGCTAAGGCGCCACGTGCTGCCGACGGCAGTCTGCCTACACGCTTCGCCCGTCTCAAGAGCACTGCAACTTTGTTCATCGACAAGGGTCTCGACCTCAAGAGCGAGATGCAGGATGAGTTCCCGTATCTCTGGCAACCTATCTACGGCGCTGCTCGCGACCTCGGTCCTTATGAGTATGCTCCCACACAGACTACAGGCATGCAGCTGATTCTTACCAATGAGAAGGAACTTTCACTCTGCGTTGCTCACGGCAACATCCAGTTTATTGTTCCTGCTAACGGTAAGGCTGTTATCGACCTTTACTCTCCACAGGGAATACGTGTTGCCAATGCGGCAAATATCCTCGCTACAGCAGGGGGACAGTATAGCATCCCTGTCAGCGGACAACTGCAGAAGGGTGTCTATATCGTTCGTCTCCAGTTCAATGGTTCAACGCGTTCTGTACAATTCACTGTCAAATAACGCATAAACGATACAGATCTTTCTCCCTCAAAGGAGGGGAACTTTGGGGGAGGGGAATTTATTCCCTGTACCAAATAAGTCGGGTTCCATTAATGGAATCCGACTTTTTCATTAAAAAAGAGCTTGAAATGAAAAGAAATGTATACCTTTGCGACTGAACGTTATTCTTTAATCATATGGAAAGAAGGCTGTGCTATATATCGAGGAATTACCGAGCTATGGATAAGGCTGGTAACAAGGCGAAGACTGACAATGAGGAGACCTTTCGTGAGATGGGTGCTGTAAATCTCGGTTTGCCCAGAACAGAATATAATAATAAGGTAGTGACGTTTTTCCTCGACCTCATAGGTGTAGTACGAAGCTGTGTGATGGTACGCCGTGATGATGTCATCCTGCTACAGTATCCAGTGAAGAAATACTTCTCTTTCATATGTCGTATGGCACATCTGCGTGGTGCAAAGACAGTTGCCCTCATCCATGACCTTGGCAGTATGCGTCGTAAGAAGCTTACCGTCAAGCATGAAATATCGCGTCTGATGAATGCTGATGCCGTCATAGCGTCAAACGACATTATGAAGGGATGGCTTCGCGATAATGGTTTTACGAAGCCGTTAGGGTCGTTGGGTTTGTTTGACTACCGTTCCAAGAGCCGACACTCAAGAGTTGAGAGTCGAGAGTCGAGAGTCGAGAGTCAAGTGTCCCCCAACACCAAACCATTAACACCCAACCCTCGACCAATACTTATCTATGCCGGTGCATTGAACACTCGTAAGAATACATTTCTGCTCAAGATAGGGGATATCATTTCCAGTTATGACCTCCAAATTTACGGCAACAGAGACGGTCTTCCTGGTCTTAACGACTCTGAGCACGTGAAGGTCTATGGATTTATGGCTGCAGAAGATTTCATTGCCAATATTGAAGGCGACTTCGGCCTGGTATGGGACGGTGACTCTCTTGACACGTGTAGTGGTAATTTCGGTGAATACCTACGTTGGAACAGTCCTCATAAGGTATCGTTCTATCTTCGTGCCGGCCTGCCTGTCGTTGTATGGAGTCAGGCTGCCGTAGCTCCAATCATCAAACGTGAGGGTATAGGATTATGTATAGACTCCCTAAGTGAGCTTGATGAGGTTATTAATACCATTACTCCCGAGCAGATGCGTCAGATGCGTGAAAATGTTATGAATGTCAGTGACCGTCTGTGCAGTGGTCAGTTCTTCAAGGAAGCCTTTGGTCAGATAGAAAACAAAATATAAGTGCAACAGTGAATAATACCAACTTTGTTAGTTTGCAATCTGAGACCCGTGACGGTTACTTGATTACAGAAGAAATAAAAAGAGTTTGGAACATTCAGCTCGACATGTTTCATAAACTTATCGAGGTATGCAAACAAAATGGTCTGCGTTGCTGGTGTGATGGTGGTACCTTGCTCGGAGCTGTACGTCATCACGGATATATTCCATGGGATGACGATATTGATGTGTGTATGCCACGTCCCGACTATGACCGATTGCAGGCCATTGCCAAAGACGTATTTCAGGAACCGTATTTTTTCCAGACTGCCAAGACAGACAAGCATTATTATCGTGGACATGCACAGTTGCGCCGCAGCGATACGGCAGCTATCCGCCCAAGTGACAGTTTTCGCCCATTTAACCAGGGTATCTTCATTGATATTTTTGCCTTCGAGGGAGTTCCTCAGGATGAAACACCATTGAAAGAAGTGGTGGCTAAGGCAAACAAGCGAATGAAATGCCTGAAAAGTATTGACTATTCCATACTGGCATCAGGTCGTATTGGACTGTTATTTCGCAAGTATATATGGCGGTGGAAGGTGCATAAATACGGCTTCTATACTCTGTTTAAACCCATAGAAGAACTTTATCGATGCCATTCCTGGGATGAGTGTGACCGTGTGGCCCAATTAGGCATTGATGGTTTAAAATATATTTTCCCACGTAGTATCTTCGATGAAACGCTATGGATGGATTTCGAACAGTTGAAGGTTCCTGTCCCCAAAGGCTATGATTTGTTCTTGCGGACTCAGTATGGTGATAACTACATGACTCCTATTCATGCCAAGACGAATCACGGAGAGTTAATTCTCGATACCTCACACTGTTATCGTGATATTATGCCTCAAGTACGACGAGCTTATAGATGGCGTTGGAATAAATTCCTTGGCTTGTGAAGCATAAGTGAAGGAGGGGAGGTATATAGCCTTATCAAGGTAAAAATGGTGGAAAGTTTTCGTAAAATGGATTTTATTCTATATCTTTGCAGCAAATTCATATGAATACACATAATGATAAGACTTTCTAAATCTGTCGTAGGCAAGGCTGAGGCAGAGGCCGTAGCTCATGTAATCGAGGATATTGGTTATCTGGGAATGGGAGCTACAGTAGGCGAATTTGAGCATCAGCTGGAGGATTATATTGGTGGAGGTCGACGTGCTATATGCGTCAATAGCGGTACTGCGGCATTACACCTGGCGGTACAAGCGGTAACACGTCCTGGTGATGAGGTATTGGTTCCTTCTTTTACATTTGTGGCTTCTTATCAAGCTATTACTGCCGCAGGCTGTCGGCCGGTGAGTTGCGATATCCGTCGTGACACACTTACGTTAGACCTAAAGGATGCAGAACGCCGTATCACATCCAAGACCACGGCAATAATGCCTGTCTATTACGCCAGCAACTGCTGTATGGCAGAAGAATATCAGGCTTTTGCCCGTGAGCATGGTCTGCGTATCATAGAGGATGCCGCCCATGCTTTTGGATGTACTTGTAAGGGAAAGAAGATTGGCTCTACAGGCGACATAGTATGCTTCTCTTTTGATGGCATCAAGAATATTACTACCGGTGAAGGAGGCGCAGTCTTCACTGCTGACGAAGAGGTGATACAGAAGGTAAGCGATGCTCGTCTGTTGGGAGTACAGAAAGACTCCGAGAAGCGTTATGCCGGTAAGCGCAGTTGGAATTTCGATGTTGTCGACCAAGGCTACCGTTACCATATGAGTAATATTTTTGCTGCAATCGGTAAGGTGCAGCTCTCGCGTTTCGAGAGTGAATTTGCCCCACGTCGTCGTGCCATAGCACAGCTTTACACCAAGTTGTTGAAAGATTCTCCAGACTTACGTCTGACCCCTATGGATTATGCCAATGAAATAGTTCCCCATATCTTTGCCTTACAGATACTGAACGGCAAGCGTCCACTGTTAGAACAGAGACTCAAGGAACATGATATACAATACGGTATACAGTATGCGCCGAATCATCATCTCACTCTTTTCAGGGCAGAGGTAGACCTTCCTGTCACAGATGAGGTGTACTCTCAGATTATATCCTTGCCGATGCATCCGGAGTTGACGGATGAAGAGGTAATTCAAATAACAAATTTGGTAAGAGAATGTGAGTAACGGTTTCGTATTTACAGTTGTCTAACCATTAACACCCAACATAACACCTAACACCCAACAATCCATATGAAGACAATTATTTTAGCTGGTGGTTTCGGTACGCGACTTGCAGAATATACCAAACTCATTCCAAAGCCAATGGTAGAGATTGGCGGTCGTCCGATTTTGTGGCATATCATGAATCTCTATGCACATTATGGTTACAAGGACTTTGTGATAGCACTGGGCTATAAGGGAGAGGTTATTAAGGACTATTTCCTGCAGTATTACTCCCGGAACAATGATTTCACCATAGACCTAAGTACTGGTACGCTACAGACCATCAACGAACACAAAAAAGACTGGCGTGTGACACTTGTTGATACTGGTGCTGACTCGCTGACAGGTGGTCGTGTGCGCCGTCTGAAAGATATTATCGGTAACGAAGACTTCATGCTTACATATGGTGATGCGGTTGCGGACGTAAACATATCTAAGCTCGTAGAGCATTACTATAAATCTGGTCGCCTGGCCACTGTCACGGCTGTTCATCCTACGGCACGTTTTGGCGAGATAGAAATAGATAATGCAAACTTTGTGCGCTCCTTCAAGGAAAAACCACAGATGAATCAAGGATGGATTAATGGTGGCTTCTTTGTTCTCAATCCCCGTGTTTTTGATTATATTGAAGGCGACCGTACGACCTTTGAGGCAGAGCCGTTGGAGCGACTTACTTCGGAGGGCCAACTAACGGCTTACCGTCATGACGGTTTTTGGCAATGTATGGACACAGTACGTGACCGTGACCTTTTGAATAAGCTGTGGGATGGAGGCAACGCTCCGTGGGCAGTTAATGACTAATAATCTGACATATGGCTACGTATGATATTCGTCCGCTGCAGTTACGTATGCTACAGACCATGAAGGTTCTTGACAAGGTCTTCCGTGAGCATAATATAGCTTACGGCATATTCAATGGTTCCTTGCTTGGTGCTGTGCGTCATCATGGTTTCATTCCTTGGGATGACGATATGGATATTTATATCCCCCGTCCTGACTATGAGCGTTTTATTACTCACTGCCGCGAGTGGCTTCCTGAACAGTATGAGTTTGTATGTTCAGAAAACGACCCCAACTACCCATTGCCTTTCGGCAAGGTGCAGGATGCGTCCACGACACTTATTGAGCGTCTCCACTTAAGCTATCTCGGTGGAATATATGTTGATGTATTCCCACTTGATGCTGTGCCGTCGAACAGAGTGTTACGCGCAATACATTTTGTACGTTATCGTCTTCTGTACCAGGCATTGTATTGGATTCATCGCGACCCTTACCGTCACGGTCGCGGTCCGCGCTCCTGGATGCCATTGCTTATACGTAAGGTTACGACCATGCAGGCGATACAGCGTAGCATTCGCCGTCTGTTACTGAGATATAACTATAACAAGGCAGTGCTCGCGGCTGACTATAGTGAAGGTCCGAAAGGTGCTATGCCGAAAGAGATGTACGAGACATGCGAGCCATATACCTTTGAGGATTCGTTGCTGATGGGCATCAAGGACTACGACTTCTATCTCACACGCATCTATGGTGACTATATGAAGATTCCTGACGGTGAACATCAGAAACAACATAACTTCCACGTGTTAGACTTGGAGCACTCTTATAAAGAATATAAACAATGAACGATATGAAAATATTACAAAAAGACATCCTGCACACTCTCAACGGTCTTTCCGCAGAGGAGCGTGCCAAATTTCAGGACAGCACAGTTCTTATCACTGGTTGTGCCGGATTTTTAGGTTACTACATGATGCAGTTCTTTGCTGCAACTGCTGAAGAGCTTGGCATTCGTAAGATTATAGGACTCGATAATTTCATGTTAGGCGAGCCAGGCTGGATAAAGAAACTGGAGGCGAATCCGAAGGTGACACTACGGAAGTTCGACATCATCCGCGATAACATTGCTGACGTGGAGGGTGCTGATTCTGCTGATTTCATCATTCACATGGCGAGCATAGCGTCACCGATGTTCTATCGCAAATATCCTATCGAAACACTTGATGCCAATATATGGGGACTGCGCTCCCTTCTCGACTTCTATGCTCCGCGTAATGTGAAGGGATTCCTCTTCTTCTCATCAAGTGAG
>JAFZVR010000044.1 GCA_017617725.1 Prevotella sp. | reverse complement strand
GGCAATGCGAGAGCCTGAGGTCAGGGATGGGTGAAAGTAGAAACTCCCATGCCTTTTTTTGTTGCCATTAACCTTAATCATATTATTAACCGCTGAATTAGGGAGTTTAGTAGGTAAGGATGTTGATTACATTATGAAAACTAAACTTATTTCAACTATCATGCTCTTGTTTATGATATGTTGTCCATGCGTCAAAGTGCATGCACAGACTTTGGTGATTATTCAACAGAATGGCAACAGAGTGTATCTTTCGCGCTTGTGCTCGGTTTGTCGTTAGTTGTGCTAATTATAAAAAGGTACTACCCTTATAATCAGATAGAAACCACAAAATACGGTGCTACCATTATGAAAAGTGAGGACAAAGAGGTCATCTACTGGTTGCTAAATACCGCTGATGTTTGGGCGAATTCTGGTATTCATGTAGAAAAGGGTGACGAACTCACGATACGTGCTTCAGGACTATCACATGCAGGTATACATCATTTAGTGGATTGTCCCTCTTCAAGTCTTTTGTGTATATGAGGTAACGCCTTTCAACAACGTGGGAATACTTCTCGCAGAATACATCCAACGACTTGTGCGCCCCTGCGCATAAGGCTCCGAAGATCGGTTCTTGAGACCCTTCGGGAACAAGCCAGCAGAGCTGGAGCGGGCATATCTTTCCGCAGGACCTGGCGAAATTGGGGACAGATTCAGAAAGAGAAAGACAGTTTTTGATGCGTTTTTTACTTTTGAAAGTTAAAAAAGTGTGTTGTTTTTATTTTTCTAAAGTAAAATTCGTAACTTTGCGGCATCTGATTGACCTGATGGACAAGGCTGCTCTGGTGCGCCGTCTGTATGGTGCTGACAGCGGAATGAACATGCTGACAAAGCCAGAGAAGGTGCTGTTCTACAACACCAACCTGATGTACTGTCTGACACCGCATGTGGAAGACGGAACTATGCGTGAGACATACGTTGCCTCGCAGCTGGGGGGCGGTCATCAACTTTCAATGCCGAATCAAGGAGATCTGGTGGTTGACGGCAAGTGGCTGTTCGAAGTTGGAGGCAAGAATAAGGGGTTCAAACAGATAAAGGGTATTGAAGACAGCTATATTGTCAGCGACGGCATAGACATCGGTCAAGGAAAAAAGATTCCGCTTTGGCTATTTGGTATGCTGTATTAAACCCAAATCGGTCTATGTTCCGACTGAAGCCTACGGCAGAACAGGGAGAGAACTACAACGACGGTACGCCGTTCATACAACGTCTGATGGAGAAAACGGAGCAGGGCGTGAAGGTATAGAACGGCAACTATTGCGACGGCTGCCACAGGGAATAGGTGAGTGACATATAGATGTATGATGAAGCCTCACCCCTAACCCCTCCCCTCAAGGGAGGGGAACATTAAAGGAGGGAAGAGGGAAAAAGGAAGAAGGGGGAAGAGTTCAAAAGTTTAATAGTTTAAGAGTTGAAGGGATCAGGAATATTTTTTCCAGGCAGGCTCTATCCTGCTCCTAGCCATACTCAAAAGGCTGTTTGGAGCAGCCTATGAGCAGGTTGGAGTATGGCTACACTATGGGTAGAGCGTCAGAAGTGGTGGAATTATCATCTATTTGTGGGGAATAGAAGAATCAAAAGGATATTTTTTGTGGGGAATATTCATATTTTCATAAATAAATTTGTGGGGAATGGAGTTTTTAATTATCTTTGCGCCATAAAACAAAGGGGTTTATGGAAAATAGACTATTCAAGAGAAAGATTTATTCCCAATTGCTGAAGTGGAAACAGGAATCGGACGGCAAGACGGCATTGCTTGTCGAAGGAGCACGACGTGTGGGGAAATCGACAATCGTGGAGACGTTTGCAAGGAACGAATATGAGTCGTACTTGCTTATAGACTTCAACAAGGCATCAAAGACCATCAGGGATTTGTTTAATGACCTGATGGATATGGATTATCTGTTTCTCTATCTCCAGACGGCCTATCATGTCACGCTGAAACCACGGAAATCTGTCATCATCTTCGATGAAGTGCAGAAATGCCCTATGGCTCGTCAGGCTATCAAATATCTTGTAGAAGACGGACGGTATGACTATATCGAGACGGGCTCATTAATCAGTATCAAGAAGAATACAGAGGGTATCACCATTCCCAGCGAGGAAGACCGCATACAGATGAATCCGATGGATTTGGAGGAGTTTCGATGGGCGCTGGGCGACGAGGCTACTGTCCCCTTGCTACGTAAATTCTGGGAGCAGCAGCACGCGCTGGGCCCTGCCCACAGAGAGATGGCACGAAACTTGCGTCTGTATATGCTAGTGGGCGGTATGCCACAGGCTGTGAATGCTTATCTTGACACCAACAACTTCAGCAAGGTGGATCAAGTGAAACGGCGCATTCTGAAGCTATATGAGGATGACTTCCTGAAGATAGACCCGTCGGGGCGCGCCTCTGTCATGTTCCGCAGCATACCCGGTCAGCTGAGTAGGAATGCTATCCGATATGTGCCTTATTCAGCAGTTGGGAAGGTGGGCGACGACAAGATGACGGAACTGCTGAAAGACCTGGAGGATAGCAAGACGGTGAATATGTGCTACCATGTGAACGAACCGCAAGTGGGCATGGGACTGACGAAGAATAAGGACCAGTTTAAGATGTTCGTGTGTGACACGGGACTTTTCATCACGCTGGCTTTCTGGGATAAGAGTTTCACGGATAATGTGATATACGAGAAGCTGTTGGCTGATAAACTGCCTGCTAATCTGGGGTATGTCTATGAGAATCTGGTGGCGCAGATGCTGGTGGCAGCAGGCAATGAACTCTACTACCACACTTGGCCGCGCGACGAGAAGCATTACTATGAGATAGACTTCCTATTGTCGCGCGGAGCCAAGATTTGTCCTATGGAGGTTAAATCATCGAGCAGCAAGGCCCATGCTTCGCTTGACGAGTTCTGCCGCGTTTATTCTTCCAGAATCTTGTGGCGCTATCTGGTGTGTAACAAGGATTTTGCAAAAGACCAAGAGACAATCATGATACCGGCATACTTTGTGCCGTTGTTGTAAATTTTTATCTTGGTATTATATTGCTTTTTGCGTAAATGCCATATCAAAGTTAATCATCTGTCCGCTATCTACGTACTTCTGCCATGCGTCTTCATTGTGGCTGATATCTGAGATCTTAGTGGAATTGTCTGACTTGAAACGCTGATAGATGGATGCGAGGAACGCATGAACCTTCAGCAAAATTCAGCCTCTATGATGATAATGACGATGAAAACTTATGGGACGAATAATATGTAAGTATTCGTAGCAAGTAATCATCCGATAAACGATAGGTATTACTACCTATATGCTATAGTAAGAGGATGTGGCTAAGCACATCCTCTTGTGAATAGACAAGGATGCCACAGGGGATAGGTGAGTGACATATAGATGTATGATGTATGGTGTATGGTGTGTGATGGCTGATGGAAGAGGAGCCTCACCCCTAACCCTCCCCTGAGGGAAGGGCTGACTACTGTTTGACCGCAGATACAATCTACGAGAAAGAGGCTGGACTGCGGAAAAAGAAGACTTTTTATTTGGCACTCTTCTCACTTAATCGTACCTTTGGCTTCGTCGAAGGCACTCACGTTCGATAATGAAAAGAAAATCGAGCTTTCCTTTTGCATTGTGCTCACTTAATCGTACTTTGATGCTTCGCATCGAAGGTAGGCTGCACCTCGGCAATGAAAATAAATGGTGATTTATTTTGCATTGCTCTCGGTTTGCACTACCTTTAACGTTGTTGAAAGTACTTTCGCTCGAGAGTGCAAATTTAAAATGCTTTTTATTTGGCACTCTTCTCACTTAATCGTACCTTTGCAAGATAGAATAAACACATATAATATAATAATGTATAGAACAAATACGTGCGGAGAACTCCGTATAGAGAATGCCGGACAGCAGGTGACGCTGGCTGGATGGGTTCAGAGAACCCGTAAGATGGGAGGAATGACATTTGTGGATCTGCGTGACCGCTATGGACTTACGCAGCTGGTTTTTGACGAGGCTAATGATGCTGCCCTTTGTGAGCGTGCCAACAAACTGGGACGTGAATACTGCATACAGGTGAAGGGAACGGTAAGCGAGCGCCAGAGTAAGAATGCTAAGATGCCAACGGGTGACATAGAGATTCTGGTGGCGGAACTGATGGTACTCAGCGAGAGTATCACTCCTCCTTTCAAGATTGAAGATGACACGGACGGCGGTGATGACCTTAGAATGAAATACCGCTATCTGGACCTGCGCCGTCCAGCTGTGAGAAAGAACTTGGAGCTGCGCCACCGAATGACAATCCTCATTCGTAACTTCCTCGACTCTAAGGACTTCATTGAGGTGGAGACCCCAATCCTTATCGGTTCCACTCCAGAGGGCGCACGTGACTTCGTTGTGCCGTCACGAATGAATCCCGGACAGTTCTATGCTCTGCCGCAGAGTCCTCAGACACTGAAACAGCTGCTGATGGTGAGTGGCTTTGACCGCTATTTCCAGATTGCAAAATGTTTCCGTGATGAGGATTTGAGAGCTGACCGTCAGCCTGAGTTCACACAGATTGACTGCGAGATGTCATTCGTGGAGCAGGACGATGTCATCGATCTCTTTGAGGATATGGCTCGTCACCTGTTCAAGGAAGTACTGAATGTGGACCTGCCAGCCAAGCTGCAACAGATGTCATGGCATGAGGCGATGCGCCGCTTCGGCTCCGACAAGCCTGACTTGCGCTTCGGTATGGAGTTCGTGGAGCTTATGGATGTACTGAAAGGTACAGGTACATTCAGCGTCTTTGACGAGGCTGAATATATCGGTGGTATATGTGTTCCTGGATGTGCTAACTACACACGTAAGCAACTCGACCAACTGACAGACTTCGTGAAGCGTCCTCAGGTGGGTGCTAAAGGTTTGGTATATGTGAAGTACAATGAGGATGGAACAGTGAAGTCGAGCATTGATAAGTTCTACACACCAGAGGTATGGGCACAACTCAAGGAGAAGATGGGTGCCAAGGATGGTGACCTCGTGCTGATTCTCAGCGGTGACCGTGCAAATAAGACACGCACACAACTATGTACGTTGCGTCTGGAGATGGGTGACCGTCTGGGATTGCGTTCAAAGGATAAGTTCGAGTGCCTGTGGATTGTTGACTTCCCACTCTTCGAATGGAGTGACGAGGAACAGCGTCTCATGGCGACACACCATCCATTTACAATGCCTAATCCAGATGATATACCTTTGCTTGACACAGCACCAGAGAAGGTTCGTGCGAAGGCTTATGACTTCGTATGCAACGGTATAGAGGTGGGTGGAGGCTCACTGCGTATCCATGATGGACAGCTGCAGGCAAAGATGTTTGAGATTCTCGGCTTCACGCCAGAGCGTGCTATGGCACAGTTCGGCTTCCTCATCAATGCCTTCAAGTATGGTGCGCCGCCACATGCAGGACTTGCTTTCGGATTGGATCGTTTCGTGAGCATTTTTGCTGGTCTTGATTCTATTCGTGACTGTATTGCATTCCCAAAGAACAATAGTGGACGTGATGTTATGCTTGATGCACCATCTGCGATAGATCAGAAACAACTCGACGAATTATGCATTTCGATTGATTTAAGTCAAGAGAATGTGTGAAAAGTGGTGAAAAACGCAAGAAAAAGTCATTTTCTTTGCACTTTCCTTCGCGCGTGTTTTTATAATTACTACCTTTGCAGCGTAAAAATAACAGATTGTAATTCAATAGGTTTTAATACGTTTACACAACATTAGAAACAATTATGGCAGAAAAGAAAGCAACAAAGGCTGCAGCTCCAAAGGCAGCAGCAAAGAAGGAAACAGTAAAGAAGGCTGCAGCTCCAAAGGCAGCAGCAAAGAAGGCTGAGTTGGCTATCAACGCTGAGAACGCTGGTTTCAAGGCTGGTGATGTTTACAACGCACTGGCAGCAGCAGAGAAGGCTCTGACTGTAGCTGAAATCGCTAAGAAGGCAAAGATCAGCAACGAAGAGGCTATCCTCGGTCTTGGCTGGTTGCTCAAGGAGGGTAAGGTTAAGGCTGAAGACAACAAGGTTGTTCTGGCTTAATCCTTCAAGAAGAAGACATTTAGTTTTAAGATAAAGAAAGGGGCTGGTATGTAGTGTACAAGCTCCTTTCTTTTTAGTATGATAATGTTA
Organism: Prevotella sp.; assembly: GCA_017617725.1. GTDB lineage: Bacteria > Bacteroidota > Bacteroidia > Bacteroidales > Bacteroidaceae > Prevotella. The sequence goes on along the minus strand of JAFZVR010000044.1, from coordinate 5,683 downwards.
AACTACGACCGAGAGATATTGAGGATACTGACAGAAGTGGGGGAGAGAGGACTCTCTATCGCGAAAATATCACTTCATGTCTATAATGCTTGCAACACATTGTTTGTAAGTGTTGACTACTATGACATACATCGGTATGTAGCGCAGTTCCTGCAACGGAACAGCAAAAATCCTGATTCCATAATAGAGAAGACTGAGCGTGGCATCTATCACTTGAACCTCCGCTCAAAAGAAACACAACAGCTCATGCTACAGTTTTCTAACGAACAACCTGTAGTGACGGAAGAAAAGGCTCGGGATCAATCACTGTTGTTATTTTAGATAATAGGGGGAATGTTTGAGTTGAAACGTATCTAATATGAAGGCGCATTATAGTGTCTTTGTATTAATACAAAACAATTCATCCTATTATGGCAAGACAATATCTTTTGGGATTTGATGTCGGTAGCTCATCAGTGAAAGCATCACTCGTTGATGTGGAAACAGGAGTATGTGCTGCTGACGCATTCTTTCCCGAGCGTGAAGCACCTATCACAGCCGTGAAGTCAGGCTGGGCTGAGCAAGATCCGCAGATGTGGTGGGACAATGCAAAGTTAGCACTGAAGAAGATTATGACGGTCACCGGTGCTACCGGTGAAGACATCAAGGCGATTGGTATCTCTTATCAGATGCACGGTTTGGTCTGTGTTGATAAAGACCAGCAGGTTCTCCGACCAAGTATTATATGGTGTGACTCACGTGCTGTTCCTTATGGCGAAAAGGCATTCCGTGATTTGGGCGCTGATAAGTGTCTCTCACATCTGCTCAATTCACCTGGTAATTTCACAGCTGCCAAACTGGCATGGGTGAAGGAGAATGAATCGGAACTGTTTGAGAAGATTGACAAAATTATGCTGCCTGGCGACTATATCGCTATGAAATTGTCAGGCGAAATCAATACCACTATCAGCGGACTAAGCGAAGGTATGTTCTGGGATTTCAAGGAGCAGCGTCCTGCACAGTTTCTATTGGATTATTTCGGTTTCTCTGCTACACATATTCCTGATATAGTTCCTACTTTTGCTATACAGTCGGAGGTATCGGTAGCTGCTGCTGAGGAGTTGGGATTGAAAGCTGGTACTCCGATATCGTATCGTGCTGGGGATCAGCCGAACAACGCTCTCTCTCTGAATGTGTTCAACCCGGGAGAGATTGCCTCTACTGCCGGTACTTCAGGTGTCGTATATGGTGTGCTGGGGGATGTCAACTACGACTCAAAGAGTCGTGTGAATATCTTTGCACATGTGAACTATACAAAGGAACAGACTCGTCTGGGTGTATTAGGAATATGCAATGGCACTGGAATACTTAATGCGTGGGTTCATCGCAATATCGTTTCTGATATGGATTATGCTGAGATGAATGATCTTGGTGCCACGGTACCAATTGGCAGTGATGGGGTCACAATACTGCCATTTGGCAACGGTGCTGAGCGTATTCTCGAGAACCGTGAGTTGGGGTGTTCTATTCACGGCTTGAATTTCAACCGTCATAACCGTGCGCATATTGTCCGCGCCGCCCAAGAAGGTATCGTCTTTGCGTTCTGTTACGGTATGGAGGTGATGCAGCAGATGGGTATGGACCTGCGAAAGATCCATGCAGGAAAAGCCAATATGTTCCTCTCGCCCCTGTTCCGTAACACATTAGCAGGAGTGAGCGGTGCCAACATAGAGCTCTTCGAGACAGATGGGGCAGCAGGTGCTGCCAAGGGTGCTGGCATTGGTTGCGGATTATATAAGGACAATAACGAAGCCTTTGCTACATTGAAGAAGCTCGCAGTGATAGAACCAGATGAGGCATGCCGTGGTGAGTACAAGGCGGCATACGAGCGCTGGAAAGAGGTTCTGGTGCAGACTGCAAAATAACGTCATAACGAAATAACAAAATAACAAAACAATAATTACTAAAACAAAAAGAATTATGGCAAAAGAGTATTTTCCACAAATCGGTAAGATCCCATTCGAGGGACCAGAGTCAAAGAATCCTATGGCATTCCACTATTATGACGCAGAGCGTGTAGTAGCAGGAAAGAAGATGAAGGACTGGATGCGTTTCGCTATGGCATGGTGGCACACACTGTGCGCTGAGGGTGGTGACCAGTTCGGTGGCGCAACAAAGAAATTCCCTTGGAACGAAGGTGATGACGCTGTGACAATAGCAAAGCAGAAGGCTGACGCTGGCTTTGAGATTATGCAGAAACTGGGCTTCCCGTATTTCTGTTTCCATGATGTTGACCTTGTATCCGAAGGTAATTCTGTAGAGGAGTACGAGGCAAACCTCACAGCGATTACAGACTACCTCAAGCAGAAGATGGATGAGACTGGCATTAAGCTGCTGTGGTCAACAGCAAATGTTTTCGGAAATGGTCGTTACATGAATGGTGCCAGCACAAATCCAGACTTCGACGTTGTAGCGCGTGCTATCGTACAGATTAAGAATGCCATTGATGCCGGCATTAAGCTGGGTGCAGAGAACTATGTATTCTGGGGTGGTCGTGAAGGATATATGTCACTGCTGAACACAGACCAGAAGCGTGAAAAGGAACATATGGCTACAATGTTACGGATGGCAAGAGACTATGCGAGAAGCAAGGGTTTCAAAGGTACATTCCTCATCGAACCGAAGCCTATGGAACCATCAAAGCACCAGTACGATGTAGATACAGAAACAGTTATAGGATTCCTTAAAGCTCACGGATTAGACAAGGACTTCAAGGTGAATATTGAGGTTAACCATGCCACTCTCGCCGGTCATACATTTGAGCATGAGCTCGCTGTAGCTGTTGACAATGGTATGCTTGGAAGTATCGACGCCAATCGTGGTGACTATCAGAACGGATGGGATACTGACCAGTTCCCAATTGACAACTACGAGCTCACGCAGGCTTGGATGCAGATTGTACGTAATGGCGGTCTCGGCACAGGTGGTACAAACTTCGACTCAAAGACTCGCCGTAACTCTACCGACCTTGAGGATATCTTCATTGCACATATCAGCGGTATGGATGCTTGTGCACGCGCGTTGCTCAATGCTGTTGAGATAATGGAGAACTCTCCAATTCCACAGATGCTCAAGGATCGTTATGCGAGCTTTGACAGCGGCATAGGTAAGGACTTCGAGGACGGTAAACTCACACTCGAGCAGGCATATGAGTATGGAAAGAAAGTTGATGAGCCTAAGGTGACATCTGGCAAGCAGGAACTCTATGAGGCTATTGTGGCACTTTATGCAAAATAATCTTTCAAACAGAAAAGTGAAAAAAGGCAACGTCAATCGTTGCCTTTTATTTTTTTATATGTATCTTTGTGCTGTAATACAAAATAATAGCATCATACGTATGAATCATGTAGTTATTATGGCAGGGGGCGTAGGTAGCCGTTTTTGGCCTATGAGTACTGTTGAGCGCCCAAAACAGTTTATTGATGTACTCGGTGTCGGACGTTCTTTGCTGCAACTCACCTTTGACCGGTTCAAGGGGATATGTCCACCTGAGAATGTGTGGATCTTGACTAATCAGAGTTATGCTGACATAGTTCATGAGCAGTTGCCAGAGGTGCCAGAGGGTAATATCCTTAAGGAACCATGCAGGCGTAATACCGCGCCATGTATAGCATACGTCAGTTGGCGAATAAAGAATACAGATGTTGATGCAAATATTGTGATTACACCAAGTGATCATATCGTGGTTAATACCAATGAGTTTCAACGTGTCATCAAACAGTGCATGAAGTTCACCTCAGAGACAGATGCTATAGTGACACTTGGAATGAAACCTAATCGTCCCGAGACGGGATATGGATATATCCAGGCAGACTTACGATTGGCCAGTCCACGCAATAAGGAAATATATCGTGTTGACCATTTCCGTGAGAAGCCTGATCTTGCAACGGCGCAGAAGTATATAAAGCAAAATAATTTCTTCTGGAATGCCGGCATATTCATTTGGAGCGCATCAACGATTATCAATGCATTCAGAGTGTATAATCCTTCTATCGCAAAGATTTTCGACTCCATACGTTCCAAACTGGGTACTCCTGAGGAGCAGAAACTCATCGATGAACGCTATCCGGAATGTGAGAATATCAGTGTTGACTATGCCATTATGGAGAAAGCAGAAGAGATATTCGTCTGTCCGGCAGACTTCGGATGGAGTGACCTTGGTACATGGGGCTCTTTGCAGACCCACCTGCAGCGTGACCTCTACGGAAATGCTGTTATTGGCGAGAATGTCAAACTGTTTGATTCAAGAAATTGTATAGTCCATACTACCGAAGAGAAGAAAGTGATTATACAGGGTCTTGAGGGTTTTATTGTCGCAGAGAAGAACGATACGTTACTAATATGTAAATTGTCTGAGGAACAGAAAATAAAGCAATATGCAGAATAACACGAACAAAAAAGTTGCCCTGATAACGGGTATTACAGGACAGGATGGCTCCTATCTGGCTGAGTTCCTTTTGGAGAAAGGGTATAGTGTGCATGGTGTCATCCGTCGTAGCTCGGTGGATTTCCGTGAGCGTATCGCCCATCTTGAAGGAAAACCACATTTTCACCTGCACTATGCAGATATGGGCGATTCCATGAGTATTCTGGGAGTTATCGGTAAGGTTCGTCCTACGGAAATATATAACCTTGCAGCACAGAGTCATGTACAGGTGAGCTTTGACTCTCCAGAGTTCACTGCTGATGTTGATGCTGTCGGTGTGCTCCGTATCCTTGAGGCTGTACGCCAGTGGGGACTTGCTGATTCATGCCGTATTTATCAGGCGTCCACCTCTGAACTCTATGGTAAGGTTGAAGAGGTTCCGCAGAATGAGAATACACCCTTCCATCCATATAGCCCCTATGCTGTTGCCAAGCTTTATGGCTTCTGGATAGTTAAGGAGTACCGTGAGGCGTATAATATGTATTGCTGCTCAGGTATTCTGTTCAATCATGAGAGTGAGCGTCGTGGTGAAACCTTCGTAACACGTAAGATAACACTCGCTGCAGCACGTATATGTCAGGGTAAGCAGAAAAAGCTATTCCTCGGTAATCTCAGTTCCCTGCGTGACTGGGGCTATGCCAAAGATTATGTAGAGTGTATGTGGCTTATCCTTCAGCAGCCAAAACCGGATGACTTTGTTATCGCGACTGGTGTGCAACACTCTGTCCGTGACTTCTGCTACTATGCCTTCAAGCATGTTGGCATCGAATTAGAGTTTGTTGGAGAAGGAGCTGATGAGAAAGGTGTCATCAAGAGTATTGCTCCGGAACTATCAAAGCGAACCCCGCAACTATCAGTTGGAGATGTCCTTGTGGAGGTGTCTGCCGACTTCTATCGTCCTACAGATGTTGTAAACCTCTGGGGTGATCCAACGAAGGCTAAGTCACAGTTAGGGTGGAATCCCAACAAGACATCTTTCGATCAACTTGTTAAGTTGATGGTTGATAGTGATATGGCAAAGGTGGCTGCCGAGGGTGCTGCTATGGCAGTGCGTACAAACTTAGCAGAGTATCTTGAGAAGGGTATTGTTAAGTAGCTCTGCAAAATAAATGCAACGCAAAATTTGGATATACAGATAAAAAGATGTACTTTTGCAGCTGCTTAATAAAAAAGGCTGGTTCCGTAGCTCAGTTGGATTAGAGCAACTGCCTTCTAAGC
>JAFZVR010000043.1 GCA_017617725.1 Prevotella sp. | reverse complement strand
CTTGAAGATGCAGCGGAGTCGCCGCCAGACACCTCGGAAAGCTGAAAAGGGGGCTTGTCACATGTAATGAAGCATCCCAACTCCTGTGTCACAAAGAGTTGGGATGGGGTGCCCTATGTTTAGCGGACAGTAATATATTTTTTTGATGAGATAGTAAACACACAGGTAGAAAGGACAATAGGTGATGATACCTAAAATGAAGTGGAAAAGACGTACCTGATGGGGTGATGCTTTTTCAACTTCGATGTTGAATGGAAGATACAACGCATAGTTTATCGCCAGAAAAGCTGTAATCATAATGATAGTTAGCACTAACACGGCTGTCAGCTTTTTTCTCAACAGATAGCAGATCGTGATATAAATGTACTTCCCTACTGTCATAAAGGCAAACGCAATGGGTACGAGTTTGAATGCGAAAGCTTCTGCAAGCGACCGAGGAGGGTCTGTGATGCTCGCACGTATTTGCTGAGGGAGATAATCCCTTATCAAAGGCAATTCAGCAAAAAATAGCTCCCACAAAAGGAATATGATTGGAAGTGCCCAATACAGATAATAGATTTTCTTTTTTGACAACATAATATCATTTAACTATTTATAGGTTCATTTGATTATTTGAGTTATTTCTTTTTCCTGAATACGAGGGAGTTCCATTCAATCTCTGCGAAGTCGACCTCTTTAGTCTTCTTGTTGAGGTAGATATCAGGCAATACCAACTTCAGGGAGTCATTGCTGTAGACAAGCAGCTGTTCTGGACTATCCAGCAGCTGTGGTTTACGGCTGATTATCTCCTTGACAGGGTATATCATGACAGTATCTTCCTTGTGACTGACCGTGATAACGCCTGCCTTTCTGTTGTAATCGGTACGATAATAGTATTTCTGTACAAGTATCGGATAGTCTCCCAAATCTATAGGGGATTCAAATCCATAAGGATGGAATAAAGACACATCGTATCTGCCGCTGAAATCCGATTCGTTGTATTCCCATTCCCCATATTGACTGACAAAACGCTCTTTGTTCTCTGCACGTACATAGCTGATGACATCGCAGACTTCTTTGTATTTCTCGCAGAGCAGGCTGTCGCTCGAAATGGTATCGAGTTTGAGGTTATTTACCAGACGACCCGTCTTGGCATCTCGCAGATTTAGTTCACTGATGTACTGCTCCAGTCGTGCCTTCTGGCTGCTCAGTCCTAAGTCTTTGGCCGATATGCCTGGAACGAAGGTGAAGACGCAAATGGTGCATGCAAGGATGACAGCCATCAGCTGGAACTGGCGCGAACGTTTCCACAACAGCATCAGGACGAAGAGTGTCATCAGCGCTCCTGCCAGCAACAGATAGATGCGGCTGCTGGTGAAACCGTAAGCGCTGATACGATAAATCGACCCGACCCAATACATGACGAGTGGAGGTATGGCTATCCATGTGAAGTGGTTGTAGAACCAGTCGAAATGGTGCTGGCTTAGTGCATACTGTGCCAATCGTCCCACCAACGCAACTGTGATGAATGCTGTAACCATCCACGCCACACCACCCTTTGGCAAATCCCATTCGATGGCAATCTTAATGAAGTAAATGTACAGAATCAGCGTGTAGATGATGATGGCTGGTGAGAGGATGTAGTTGATGATGATACCTACCACCTTGTTTGAACCTTGCTCCTCGCTCTCCTTCTGCGACATGAACGTACAGCATATCTGAGGTGCAAGCACAAGCCATACGAACATGAAGATATACAGGATGAGATTGTCCCAGCCTTCGATACCAAAGATATATAGGAATGACATGACAATCAGCATAACAGCCACGTACAGCAGACCTGTGATGAGGATGCCAAAGAACAATTGAGTCACTACATGCAAGGTATGCTTGCAGAAAGTCTGATTGCTGAGTTTGCGTGTGCCGATAATCAGCAAGATGGCAGCAACAACGTATGTCATCCCCACAGCCTCTGCGTTGAAGTAATCATCCCAGTTGAGCAACAAAAGCGGTAGGAACAGGAGGGCTGAAGCGTAGTATGCCCATCGATTGACCTTGCCTAACCAATACGTGAGTGCGAACAAAGGGATGAACCACGGAATAATATCGCTATGCTTATTCCATTCGAATGTATGACCAAACAATGTCCATGTACTATGTTCATTCATGCAGACAGACATCACAAAGAATACGATGCCGATGAACAACTCAACGGGGAAGTTCTTAGGGCTGCGAAGTAGTTGTAGCAAGGTTTGTTTCAAGTTCTGAGCTATCATAGTTTTTTGTTTGTTATCTTCATTTATACAGAACGTATAATTCTGCTTTTTATTGCGAACACTTATTTGCTTTTGACACAGATTGCAAATAGATAACAGCCATTAACTATTTCTGCGACAACTGTTTTTTCGCTTGGTCAAGTTTAAAGGATACTGGTAGTGTGTATTTCACATTCTTCTTTTCTCCTCTATGCGTTCCTGGTTCCCAGTCGGGCATTGCTCGGACAACACGTAAGACCTCCTCATCGAATGCAGGGGTGAGACCTCTTACGACTCTTGGGGCATGAATTTTCCCTTTCTTATCAACGATAAACTCAACAACTGTCATACCTTCAACTCCAGCTTTTTGAGCACTCTCCGGATAGTGAGCATTCTCAGCAATGAATTTCAACATCGCTTGTTCGCCTCCCGGGAACTGCGGCATGTTTTCGCATATCCGGAGTATCTCTCCTTCAATAGGTGACGTGTCTGTCGTGGAGAGTTTTGTGGTATTGCTACTTTCTTTCAGCACAACCTTCAGTTGCTGGCCAGAAATCTTGACCTTCCGAGTTTCATATCCAGGGCATGACACAGACAGGTAATGTGACAGGTCGTAGACTCTTATTGTAAACTGTCCCTTAGCATTAGGTAGTTTTTGAGCCCAGATTCGCATCTCATTATCCTCGTCCTTCTCTGTGATTGTTGCCATTATGAGAGGTTTTCCTTGCTCATCGACCACGATT
>JAFZVR010000042.1 GCA_017617725.1 Prevotella sp. | reverse complement strand
CTGCAGGGTATCGCTTCTATGCACTGCTCTGCCAACACCGATATGGAGGGTAAGAACACCGCTATCTTCTTCGGTCTCTCTGGTACAGGTAAGACCACTCTGAGTACTGATCCGAAGCGTCTGCTTATCGGTGACGACGAGCACGGATGGGACGACGAAGGCGTATTCAACTTCGAAGGTGGCTGCTACGCTAAGGTTATCAACCTCTCTAAGGAAAACGAGCCTGACATCTATGGTGCCATCAAACGCGATGCTCTGCTCGAGAACGTAACTGTTGCTGAGGACGGTAAGATTGACTTTGCAGACAAGAGCGTGACCGAGAATACCCGTGTAAGCTATCCTATCAACCACATCGAGAAGATTGCACAGAAGGTAAATGGCAAGAGTGCCGGTCCAGAGGCTAAGAACGTTATCTTCCTCTCTGCTGACGCATTCGGCGTTCTGCCTCCAGTATCTATCTTGACTCCAGAGCAGACAAAGTACTACTTCCTCTCTGGTTTCACAGCAAAGCTGGCAGGTACAGAGCGTGGTATTACTGAGCCTACACCAACCTTCTCTGCTTGCTACGGACAGGCATTCCTCGAACTGCACCCAACAAAATATGCAGAAGAGCTGGTTAAGCGTATGGAGAAGAGCGGTGCCAAGGCATACCTCGTAAACACAGGTTGGAATGGTACCGGCAAGCGTATCTCTATCCCTGATACACGTGGTATCATCGACGCCATCCTCGACGGCGCTATCTTGAAGGCTCCTACCAAGAAGATTCCATACTTCGATTTCGAGGTACCAACAGAGCTGCCTAACGTAAATCCAGCAATTCTCGATCCTCGCGACACATACGCAGACGCTGCAGAGTGGGAGGAGAAGGCTAAGGATCTGGCAGCACGCTTCATTAAAAACTTTGGCAAATACACCACCAACGAGGCTGGTAAGGCTCTCGTCGCTGCAGGACCAAAGCTTTAATGACCCTAAACCATATAATCAAAAAAAGGAACCACCTCGGTTCCTTTTTTTTGATTTGTATCAATAAAACACATCCTTTTACCAGAAAAACCCGAGTCGTTTTGTTACAATTGATTGTTTACACTACCTTCGCACCGTGAAAAGAGTCGCATCAGCGACATGGTAAAAAGATGTTTTTAGATAATACTGCATTGTTTATTCTCGGTAGCACATTAGGGATTATGATTCTTTGTATTGCTACCTTGACAAGAACACGCATCGAGACAGATGCAAAATAGTCGACTTCTTTTTCTAAAAAAGAAGAAAAATCCTTAATTTGCATAATAAGAGAGAGGAAAAACAGGTTTTTAATGTTGTTTTTCCACGAATTGCATTATCTTTGCACTTCGTATGCGTACTCACGCGCACATGCGAGGATTTATCCAGTATGAAAACGCATATTAAACTAAGTTTAAAGTAATAATCGAAAAGAATGAAACATCAACTGACGACATTCGTTTTGTTGCTCGCTACAGGAATAGTCTTAGGCTCATGCTTGGGTCATGATAATGATAACAGTGTTGACTATAGCTTCTATAACGACGCTGCGGTGACGGCGTTCTCACTGGGTTCACTGAAGATGACAGCACGCACCCTCTCATCGAAAGGAGAAGACAGTCTGTACACTCTGACATACACTCCAACAGCAAAATTCTATATAGACCACGAGAAATGTCTCATTTATAACCCCGACTCACTACCATACTCCACACAAGTAGACCGTGTCTTGGCAAGTATATCATCAAAAAATTCCGGTGTCTTGCTATGGCAAAACCTGGAGCTACGTGAAAGCGACGGTGCAACGACATACACATATCACACCAGTAGTGACTCTATAGATTTCACAAAAGAACGCACTCTGCGCGTAACAGCACTCAATGGTGAAACATGGCGCGACTACACTGTCAAGGTGAATGTTCATAAGGAAGCTGCAGACACCATGAACTGGCAGGTGATGAGTAGCATTGAAGAACTCACCACCATGCAACATCTCAAAATGGTAGCAGTGGGGAACAACCACTTCATACTTGGCAGCAACGGTTCTTCAACACAACTATGGACTGGTGGTACCGACGGTTCATCTTGGGCGGCAAGTAACATGCTCCTTGACGCAGATGCATGGAAGAACACTGTGGTAAAAGATGACAATCTATTCATTCTTAATGGTAATAGCATCCTGAAATTGAATGGTAGCACTTGGTCTACGATTACTCCTGACAAGACTATACAACAATTAGTGGCTGCCTCATCGGCCGAGCTCTTTGCCTTCTCCACCGATGGTAAGATAATGGCTTCAACGGACGAAGGTGCCACATGGAAAGAGGAACCGACAGATGATGCAACCGCTCCGATACCCACTGACGACATCAGCTTTACGCTCCGTCCGCTAAAAACAAACAACGAGATAGAACGTGTAACTATCTTTGGCACTACTGCTGCAAGTAAATTCGCGATAGCATGGTCAAAGATTATTGATACCACTAACAGCGATATTAACGATATTTGGACATTTGTAGATGCCGCAGGCGACACCCGCTATGTTGCTCCAAAGCTGGGCGGTTTTACGGTTTTAGACTACGATGATGCCGATTTTGCTTTCGGATTGAAAAACAACAGCACAATGAATACACCGCTGAAAAGTATTGATGGCGGTATTACATGGAAAGCCAATAGTAGTGTCAAATTTCCTAAGATGGCAATAGGCGAACCGTTCTCTATCACTGCCGACAGCAACAACTACCTGTGGATAGTTGATAAGAATGGTCAGATATGGCGCGGACGTATCAATCGCCTGGGCTGGGAAAACTAAAAAAGAAGAATGAAAAAAACAGCAGCAATAATCATCGTGCTATGCAACCTGCTTGCACAGTCAGCCTTAGCGCAGGACACTCCTGAATACCGAATGGAAATAGGTGCAGGAGGAGGACTGATGGGCTATCTGGGCGACTTCAACAACAGCATTACGAAAGACTTGCAACCGATGGGGGGAGTCTTTGCACGATATAACTTCAATAGCTATACTGCCATGCGATTAGACCTGAACTATGGCAAGATGAAAGGCAGTTCAAAGGATGTGAAAACATACTATCCCCCGTACTCTGAGACCCCATATGAATTCAATAATACACTGGTGGACTTGAGCCTCACATACGAATACAACCTCTGGCCATACGGCACAGGAAAAGAGTATCGTGGTGCAAAACCATTAACTCCATTTATTTTTGGTGGATTGGGGGCAAGCTACGTAAATACCAAGTCTAACTACGCTGAGAAAAAAAAGAACATCATTGCTCCAGGAGCATTAATCGGTATTGGACTGAAATATAAAGCTAATGAGCGCTTGAACATCGGACTCGACTTCGCCATGCATTTCTCTATGAGTGATGAGCTGGACGGTGCGAAAGACCCATATGGTATCACCAGTAGCGGACCATTTAAGAATACCGACTGTTTCTCCACACTGCAACTGACAGTGAGCTACAGCTTCTGGGCACGTTGCAGAACATGTCATAACGAAGATGAATAATACGAATATACCACAACACATCGCCATCATCATGGATGGTAACGGACGCTGGGCAACAGAGCGCGGCAAAGACCGTAGCTATGGCCATCAGGCTGGCGTGGAAACCGTACGTCGCATCACCTCCGAGTGTACACGACTGGGGGTGAAATACCTCACACTCTATACCTTCTCTACCGAGAACTGGAATAGACCGAGCGCAGAGGTGGCAGCATTAATGGGACTGGTCCTCACATCACTCGAGGACGAGATATTCATGAAGAATAACGTACGTTTCCGTGTTATCGGTGATATCGGCAGACTACCTGACGATGTACAGAAAAAACTACACGAGACAGAGGAGCACACTGCAAATAATGACGCCATGACAATGGTGGTGGCATTAAGCTATAGCAGCCGCTGGGAAATCACCGAGGCAGTCAGGCAAATCGTTAGCGAGATACACGATATGGAGGAACTGCCGGAGAACTTCATGAAACGGTTGCGCACAGGAGGAATCCGAGCCGAGGATATTGACGAGGAACTCATCAGCAGACATCTGCAGACGAACTTCATGCCGGATCCTGACCTACTGATACGTACTGGCGGAGAACTACGTATCTCCAACTATCTGTTGTGGCAAATTGCATATTCAGAATTATACTTCTGCGACACTTACTGGCCCGACTTCTCTGAAGAGGACCTGCACAAAGCAATCGAAAGCTATCAGCAGCGCCAACGCCGCTACGGGAAAACAGAGGCACAGGTAGAGATGGAAGATGAAAGATGAAAGATGAACGCTGAAAGACGATCATAATGTCCATAACCAAGAAAATGAAGAAACAACATATATATAATAAGGTTATTATACCAGCACTCCTCTTGATGCTCACCGCACTACCTGTGAGCGCACAGAAGATTGTGGAACCAGAGATAAGCTACTCCGGTACACCACAAGAACTGACTATTGGAGGCATCGAGGTATCAGGTGTTGACAGTTACGAAGACTACGTACTAATTGGAATATCCGGACTCACCGTTGGGCAACGGGTAGACATTCCTGGTAGCGACATCACAAACGCTGTTAAGCGCTATTGGCGTCATGGCCTTTTCTCTGACGTAAAGATTGCCGTTGACAGTATCGTTGACCGCAAGGCATTCCTGCATATCCACTTGGCACTGCGTCCCCGTATCTCCACCATCAACTACATCGGTTTGAAGAAGTCGGAACGCGATGATATGGACGCAAAGTTGGGACTTATCAAAGGTGGACAGATTACCCCGAATATAATTGACCGTGCTAAAATACTGGCAAAAAAATACTTCGACGACAAGGGATACAACAATGCTGACATACAAATAGTAAGACGAGATGACGTGGCGAACAAAAACCAGGTTATACTCGATGTCATCGTTGACAAAAAACAAAAGATGAAGGTCAGGAATATCTTCATTGAGGGTGCAAGCCAGATTACGGATAAAAAGCTGAAAGGTAACTTTGTCAGCAATGGTGCTTTTAAAAAGATACACGAAGCTGGTAAATTCAAGAATTTCTTCAAACCGAAGAAATATACTCCTGAGAGATGGGAGACGGACAAAAAGAATATCATAAGCAAATACAACGAGAAGGGATATCGTGATGCTATCATTCTTGCCGACAGCGTGTGGAATGTCGATGAGAAACACGTGAATGTGTACGTAAAGGTTGAAGAAGGACAGAAATACTACCTACGTAACATCACATGGGTAGGTAACACCATATATACCACGGAGTATCTGAACCGCCTTCTTGAAATGAAGAAAGGTGATGTATATAATCAGAAACTGCTCAACAAACGCATAAGAGAGGACGAAGACGCAGTTGGTAATGCCTATTGGAATAATGGTTACCTGTTCTACAATCTTGATCCTACAGAGATAAATATCGTCGGGGACTCCATTGACTTGGAAATGCGTATCTTTGAAGGTCAGCAGGCTCATGTGAACCGCGTAAGAATCAATGGTAACGACCGACTATATGAGAATGTGGTACGTCGCGAGCTGCGCACCAAGCCAGGTGACCTCTTCTCAAAAGAAGCATTACAACGTTCTGCTCGTGAGTTGGCATCAATGGGACACTTCGACCCGGAAGCTGTTAACCCTGACGTAAAACCAAACTATGAAGACGGTACAGTTGACATTAACTGGAACTTACAACAAAAGTCAAACGACCAAGTGGAATTCTCATTAGGATGGGGACAGGTTGGTGTAATCGGACGTATCGGACTGAAATTCAACAACTGGTCTATGCGTAACCTGTTTAATAAGAACAAGGAACACCGTGGTATCATGCCTATCGGTGACGGTGAGGTTCTTAGTATAGGTGCACAGACCAACGGCCGTTACTACCAGTCGTATAATGCATCATACTCCACCGCATGGTTTGGTGGAAAACGCCCAATCCAGTTCAGTGTAGGAGGTTACTATAGCCGCTATACGTCAATATCTGACAACTACTATAACAGTGGCGTAATGAATAACTACTATAACTATCTCTACGGCTATGGTAGCAGCTACTATAATAACTACGAAAACTATTATGATCCTGACAAATACATACAGATGTATGGTATGAACGTTGGATGGGGAAAACGTCTGCGCTGGCCTGATGACTATTTCACATTGTCACTTCAGTTGGCTTATCAGCGCTACGAGATGAAAAACTGGAACTATCTGATGATTACAAACGGAGCGGCTAATAACCTGAACCTTAACATCTCGCTCAACCGTACATCAACAGACAACCAGCTGTTCCCACGTCGTGGTTCTGAATTCACATTGTCACTGGCAGTGACTCCTCCATGGTCACTTATCGACAATAAAGACTATAAGAATCTTGCCACAGACTACCAGTCACCAACATACCAGTCTGAAATAAGGGATAAATACCGCTGGATTGAATACCACAAATGGAAATTCAAGTCAAAGACATACACGGCCCTGACAAACGGTCAGAAATGTCTGGTACTCATGACGCGTATCGAGATGGGACTTCTCGGACATTTCAACAAATATAAAAAGTCACCATTTGAGACATACTATGTCGGTGGTGACGGTATGAGTGGTTCGTCATACGGCTATTCTGAGGAGACCATAGCATTGCGCGGTTACGATAATGGTACCATAGGTTACAACTCCTATGCATACGACCGTTTTACATTAGAGCTTCGCTACCCTCTGTTATTGGGCAATACCACCATCTATGGTCTGACATTTGCTGAAGCTGGTAATGCATGGTACGAAATAAAGAAATTCAATCCATTCGACATGAAACGCTCTGTCGGTGCCGGTGTCCGTATCTTCCTGCCAATGGTCGGCTTGATGGGTATTGACTGGGCATACGGTTTCGACAAGGTACTTGATGGCAACAGCTATAAGAAAGGTGGCAGTCAGTTCCACTTCGTATTGGGACAGGAGTTCTAATAATTCATAATGCTTAATTCATAATGCATAATTGCCCATTAACCCCATTTGCCCCATTAAACCCATTCAACAAAAAACAGTCAAAGCAAAAAAATAAGAATATGAAGAAGATAATAATGATAGCCCTCGTTGCTGTAACAGCAATGACAGCGAACGCACAGAAATTTGCGTTAATGGATATGGAGTATATACT
>JAFZVR010000041.1 GCA_017617725.1 Prevotella sp. | reverse complement strand
CTTTTTTATTGAGACTGTAAACGCCCATTGTGCCGCCTGCCCAGAGAGTGCCTTTGCAGTCATAGGCTACACACCACGGATAGGGAATCTTCGTTGTGAGTGTGTCTATATGCTTTGTGTCGGGGTCGTATGTGCTTATAACTCCCTTCTGGCTGACAAGTATCAGTCTGCCGTCATGCCGTGTGAGGAAGCGGTAGCGGTCTTGAGGCAATCCAAGATAGCTGATGGCTGGTTTTTCCCCCATTCCAACGGGTTTTATGCAAGCCACGTCATTATGACAGGTCATAAAAACATGTTGTCCTATCGTTGCGGTAGCAGAACTATAGTACTGTGAGTCGTCGTCGCCGAGTAGCATTATGTCAGATTCTGCTCCTCTCATCAGGAGCTTACCATTAAGCGATCCCAAGAATAAATTGCCCATTTCATCGCTTGCTATCCCCCTTACAATATCGTTCTCGTCGGTCAGCCTGTAGTTGGTAAAGCTACGATTGAAGAAGCAGTATGCTCCCTGATAGGTAGCTACCCACAGGCGGTTCCATCGGTCAACGAGGATATCGCGAATAAGATTGATTCCTGTGACGAGTTTCTGGACGGATGCCCCGTCATACAGATATACGGAATGCTCGTCGGCAATAACGATTCCGCCATGACGCAGACTCCTCACCGTCAAGCCGAAGGCTGCCGCCGACCAGTCAGCCGCAACTATTCTCTCAACCCTTGACTTTAATTGCCGTAGGCTTCCCCCTCGCCTCTCAAAGTTCCCCTCGCCCTTTGGAGAGGGGGTAGGGGGTGAGGCTTCCTCGACACGGTATATGCCATCAGAAGCGAATGCAAGCATAGCGGAGTCGGTTCGAAGCAACGAGTATATGTCGCCTTTCTCCGTCAGTCGTACTGCATGGCGGTCACCGTGCTTAACACGATAGAGGCCCTTTGCCGTTGGGAACATTGTACAGAGAGAATCCTTGTAAAGCTTCCTATCAGGTGTCATCTCGTCAAGCAAGGTACTTGCCATCACAGGAATAAAGCCCTGTTGGGTGACACGGCATAGTCGACGATGCTGCTCCTGTTCATCTTCAAGTATAGCATAGCCGTCAGGCAGACAAAGAGCGTTGAGATTATTCAACTGCCAATAGCCGTGAGGGTCTATCTGGTGCATCGTTACATCATTACCATCTATTACCCATTGGCGGCGAAAGCCTATTCCGCTCACTCTACCGTCTATCTCAGCGAATGCAACAATGTTCTCGCGTCGTCCCTTTAGGTAGGGGGCAAACTCCCGCCCGTCAAATCTGACAAATCCTGACAGTGTACCTATATAAATATATCCGCGTGAGTCCTGCCAGACCCTTTCTGTTTGTAGCTGTGGCAGTCCGTCCTGCGTGGTATAGCGACGGTATGCCAAGTGGCTCTCCATATGTGCCTGAACGGCGGTACATAGGATCAATAAAATCCCTGCTATGATTCTTCGTTGCATTTTCATGTCACGAAATTACTAAAAAAATGTAATTACCAAACGCTTTTACAAACAAAAACATTCAACTATATGCAGTTCGTCACTCAGAGAGGGCAGTTCGTCAAAATCATCACGGTTTTTCACATAAAGTATCTCCTTTTTTTCTAATTTTGTGGTAATCATTAATAAAAATCAAATATCATGAGAAAAAGCATTACTTTATTAATTTTATTGTGTGCGATGATAATGTCAGCATACGCACAAGAGGATATGAACGCCACACCAATCAGCTTCGAAGCTGTGGAGGACGGTACTGTAGTAACCATTACGAACAACAACTCAGTGGTTCTTAAGTTGGGATTAAGAGTCTATACTTCGTCAACAGAAGCGACAGATGATGTGTGGTACACAGTACAAAACACCAATACTGTTACTTTAAATGCCGGCAACATATTGATTCTGTATTCCAATTGTAAGGATCAGAGTGGCAACTTTAAGATTACCGCCTCAAAAGACGTTTATGTCTATGGTAATCCGCTGAGTCTTGTCTCTCAGGCGGACTACAAAACGATGACAGACCTGTCGGGGTGTGCCGATGGTGTGCTGAAGGAGCTGTTCTGCAACGGATGGGATGGAAACCCACACATCAAGAATCATCCCACGAAGGATATCGTGCTACCGGCCATGACGCTCAGCAAGAGTTGCTACTACAAGATGTTCCAAGGTACAGGTCTGACACGAGCTCCCCAGTTACCAGCCATGACGCTGGCCAACAGCTGCTATAACTACATGTTCTGGGGATGCAAAGACCTGACAGAGGCTCCTGCCTTGCCAGCCACCACACTGGCCGATGCATGCTATTACGCTATGTTCTACGGCTGCACCTCCCTGACAGAAGCTCCTGCCTTGCCAGCCACGACCCTGGCATACGAATGCTATAGCAATATGTTCAGAGACTGCACCAGTCTTACTACAGCACCAGAACTCCCAGCGCCTGTGCTTGCTTCTGACTGTTATTATTGGATGTTCTACGGTTGCAAGAACCTGAAATACGTGAAATGCCTGGCAACAGATATCTCTGCCAATAGCTGTACCAACAACTTCCTTGGCAACGTATTATCGACAGGAACTTTCGTTAAGGCTGATGGAATGAACGATTGGACCAGAGATTATAACGGCATTCCCGAAGGCTGGACGATCATCAGTGCGAGCGAAGAGGAAACGGGTATTAATACAATTCATAATTCACAATTCATAATGCATAATGATGTCTATAACATGCAGGGACAGCGCGTCAGCGAGAACTATAAGGGTGTTGTGATTGTGAATGGGAAAAAGTATGTAAAGTAACAAAAATCAGATAACTATGAAAAGATTCATTATAGCAATGCTTACCCTCCTTGGTATAGTCACAGCAGTGCATGCTGATGACATGAAGTCAACGCCACTGACTTTCGAGGCTGTGGAGGCAGGAACAATCACCGTTAATTTGGATGAAGGTGTAACATTCAATGCCATCCAATACAATTTGAATAATGCTGGGTGGACGGATGTGACATGGAACACCCCTATTGCACTTGAAGCCAATGACGTCATCAGTTTCCGTGGCGACAACGGAACTTGCTATGCTACTGACGAAATGAACTATTGGGCAGGCTTCCATTTCGAACCTTCCAACCCTGTCTATGTCTATGGTAACATGATGAGTCTTATTGACAAGGACGGTTTTACAACGAATATCACGTTGACACAAACGTACACCTTCTTTCACCTTTTCCAGAGAAGCGATTATGAGCAAAATACTGCTATATTGAACCATCCGACCAAAGACATAGTGCTGCCAGCAACGACACTGACTCCTTATTGTTACGATGGACTGTTTGCTGACGCTCCGAATATTACGAGGGCGCCGGAACTACCTGCTACTGCTTTGGCCGATTGGTGTTATAGCGAGATGTTCTCCGGCACGGCAATAACCACAGCGCCTGAACTGCCTGCCACGACGTTGACAGAAGCTTGTTATAGCGATATGTTTATGAACTGTACCAGCCTGACAACTGCCCCCGACCTGCCTGCCACTACTTTGACAGAAGGTTGCTATACCTCCATGTTTGCTGGTTGCACCTCCCTCAATTATATAAAATGTCTTGCCACCGACATCTCAGCAGGCTATTGTACCTCTGGTTGGATGTGGAATGTTGCCACAACTGGCACATTTGTCAAAGCTGCAGATATGACAGAATGGACTACGGGTGATGATGGTATCCCCAATGGCTGGACAGTGGAGGACAATAGTGCTGAACCCGCAAAGACACCGTATGCAGTACTTTGCGGCTCAAACTATTATTATCTCTATTTCACCAATCGTAGTGAAGAACTGAATGTTGGAGACACGTTTACTCCCGAAGGCTCTGGTAGTTCACAGACCATTACAGCCTTGTGGAGTGGCGACGAGGTTACGAATTACCAAGGGGCTCCTGGTTGGTATAACTCCAGTCGGGCAAGTAAGATAATAAAATTGACAATAGAGCCGTCGTTCCAGGAAGTGAAACCCAATAGCGGAAGATGCTGGTTCCAAGGTATGAGCAAACTGTTGCAAGTCAGTGGCCTCAACTACCTTGACACTAGTGAGATGACCGACATGGGATTCATGTTCTCTGGCAGCAAGTATGCTGATCTGGGAGACATTGGCAACTTCAATACGTCGAAGGTGACGAATATGGAATGGATGTTCCAGAACTGTACGTTCACATCGCTCGACCTTCACAACTGGGACGTGAGCAATGTCACCAACATGAGCAACATGTTCCGCGGGTGTTCGAGTGTAAAGACGCTGAATGTGGCAGGATGGAACACCGCCAATGTAGAGAATATGGCTTGCTTGTTCTACTCCTGCAAGTTGCTGAAGAGCCTTGACCTCAGTTCATGGAATACCAGCAAGACAACCAGTATGTCATCCATGTTCTGGAACTGCAACGACCTATCTACGCTCACCCTCGGCAGCGGATGGGATATGTCGGGAGTCACAACGATGGAATATATGTTCTATGGTTGCGAGGACTTGGGCAATGCGCTCGATGTGTCATCGTGGAATACTGCAAATGTCACGTCCATGCACCAAATGTTTAAAGGTTGTACTTATCTGTACAGCCTCGATGTGAGCAACTGGAACACCTCTAAGGTGACCGACATGAGTTATATGTTCGACGGGTGCCAATTCATCAATACGCTTGACGTGAGCAATTGGGATATTGGAAATGTCACCACCATGAGGTGTATGTTCAACAACTGCTATAATTTAGGTGCCTTGAATGTGAGTGCATGGAACACATCAGAGGTGGAAAACATGAGTTATATGTTCAGCAATTGCAGGGCACTTTCAACATTGAATGTTAGCGGATGGGACACGGGCAAGGTGGGTTCCATGTCAAATATGTTTGCAAACTGTAGTACTATTGCCACGCTCAACACCAGCAATTGGAATATGAGTCTGGTAAGAGATGTGTCTGCCATGTTCTCGGGATGCAACCTCCTTACAGCAGTTGACATGAGTGGACTCAGTTCATGTTCGGTCAGTAGCTTGAACAGCATGTTCAAGGATTGTAAAAAACTGACAAGCCTGAACTTGAGAAACCTCTATACAGGCAACGTCACTGACATGGGGTCACTGTTCTCTGGCTGCACACTGCTTAAAGATGTATATGTGAGCAACTTGTGGCAGACAAAAAAAGTTACTACCGATGCAGATATGTTCACTGGCTGTACCGCCATAGTGGGTGAAGACGGAACCACGTATGATGATGCAAATGTGACGAAGGACTACGCCCATTATGCTGCCGGCGGTTACCTGCGGAATGGCGGTGATATTACCTTCTCTGCACAGCCCTATGCCATCTATGATGCCGACGGCAAGACGGTCTATCTGACCTACACCGACCAGATGCTAGTATTAGATGAAACTTTTATACCCGACGGAACATCAACACCTGTTACCATTAGTAATATTTGGTATGGTGACGCTGTCATAACGCCAGTTTCAGCCGATTATTCATACGGCACGGCATGGACGACAAATGCTTATGATGCCACAAAGGTTGTCATTGAGCCGTCATTCAGTCAGGTACGTCCAACGTCTACGGAATCTTGGTTTGCCTGGATGCAGTATTTGGAGACCATCAGTGGAATGGAAAACCTCGTCACGAGCGATGTGACCAGTATGAATGGAATGTTCTATGGGTGCTACGCACTGACCAATGTTGATCTGAGCCATTTCGACACGCAGAATGTGACAGACATGGGATGGATGTTTGCTTATTGCAACAATCTGAAAGCACTTGATTTGAGCACGTGGAACACTGCCAATGTGGAACGGATGAATGTGATGTTCTCCGATTGTGGGGTCAAGACACTCGACCTGAGTTCGTGGAATACCTCTAAGGTTAAGACCATGACACAGATGTTTACTGCATACGATCTGCAAGCCGTGTTCGTGGGCGAAGAATGGACTACCGCTGCTGTTGAAAACCCGTACGATCCTGTTACGCAACCATCGTACCAAATGTTTGCTTACTGTACTTCTATCATTGGTGAGGACGGTACGACATACTATGAGGCCGCAGCAAAAGATCATACCGTGGCACACTATGGTCCAGGCGGACTGCTGCGCCGCCATCACGACAGTTACACGGTGACGATTCCTGCATCAGGCATTGGAACATTCAGTGCAAGTGAGAACGTCAGCATTCCTACTGGACTGACGGCTCACTACTGTACTACGTACAACAGTGAACCAAGCACCATCAGTGTGAAGGCCGTCAGCGGCAGTGTGATTCCTGCCGAGACAGGCGTGCTACTGCGTGGTACTGCTGGCGAGACATATACGCTGACCGCCACCACCGATGATGTTGAGGCTATCAGTGACAATGCTCTTGTAGCAGTCACAGTGCCTACACATATCGCAGCCACCGATGGCGACTATACGAATTTCATGCTGAAGAGCGGTGAGTTCATCAAGATTGCGGATGCTCCGACAACATCGAAGATGCCAGCTAACAAGGCATACCTGCAGATTCTGACAGCCACCCTGCCTGCATCGGGCGACAGCCGTAGTATCACACTCGTCTGGGATGATGAGACAACCTCCATCTATAACCTTAACGTTAACGATAACCTTAACTTCGACCAGAACGCTCCACGTTACAATATGAGCGGTCAGCGCGTAGGCAAGGATTACAAAGGTATTGTGATAGTGAATGGTAAGAAAGTAGTACGTAAATAAGGAAGGAGGATATAATAATGAAAAGACAATATAAAAGACCCGTTACGGATGTTGTATGGGATTGGGATGATACCATACTGTTGGTAGGAAGTGACGATGTATCAGTAAATCCATCTGAAGAGCCCGGAGATCAGACTACTGCGGAAAGCCGCAAGTATCAACTAAACCTCTGGGATGACGATTAGGATTATTTTAACTAAGCAAAGGAGTGGTGCCAGATGGCACCACTCCTTGTTCTATGCTTACGGACGTGTCTGACCGTGACCGTCGATAAGCCATTTGTAGGTTGTAATCTCCTCAAGTGCCATTGGTCCACGTGGTCCGAGCTTTTGTGTGGAGATACCTATCTCGGCACCAAGTCCGAACTGTGCACCGTCAGTGAAGCTCGTCGGGGCGTTGACATAGACGCAGGCAGCATCAACCATCTTACGGAATCGGTCTGCCGTCTCACAATTCTCTGTTATTATACTCTCGCTGTGTCCACTGCCGTGACAGGCAATATGTTCGAGGGCGGCATCGAGGGAATCAACCACAACGACATTCATCTTATAGTCCATGAACTCAGTGTCGTAGAGGTCCCCCTCCTCCTGTCCTCTCCCCATAGGGGAGGGATATTTTCCTTCTAACGCTGCGTATGCCAGACGATCAGGATATAGATATACATTCTTCTCAGACAAAGGCATAACGAGTTCCGGTAGGTCGTCAAGACGGTCTTTATGAACCAGCAGGGTGTCAAGCGCATTGCATACTGACACACGGCGCGTCTTGGCGTTGTTGACAATCGCCTTACCGATGGTCAGATCGCCGTCTTTGTCGAAATAGCAGTGTACGACACCGGCTCCTGTCTCTATGACAGGGATACGGGCAGTGTCACGTACGAACTCTATGAGTTTCTTTCCTCCACGAGGGATGCACAGGTCCACATAACCTACGGCATTCAGCAGCTCTGCTGTGGCCTCGTGGGTGGCAGGTAAGAGGGTGATAAATGGTCGAGGGTCGAAGGTCGAGAGTCGAGCGTCTTGTCCTTTGTTTTTTAACACATCATGTATGAGTGCTACGGCTGCGCGGTTGGAGTTGTCGGCATCCTTACCACCCTTGAGGACGCATGCATTACCGCTTTTGAAGCATAGTGAGAAGACATCGAAGGTAACATTCGGACGTGCCTCGTAAATCATACCGATGACACCGAATGGTACGCTGATGCGACGTAGGTGTAGACCATTGGGGAGGGTTTTCTCTTTCGTGATGTGTCCCAATGGAGATGGTAGTGATGCCACGTTCCGCATATCCGACGCGATGTCGGCCAACCGCTGCTCTGTGAGTTGCAGACGATCGTAGAGTGGATTACTCTTGTCCATGCGTGCCAAATCCTTGGCATTGGCTTCAAGGAGCATTTCCTTTTGTTCTATGATAGCATCAGCAACAGCATTCAGGATGTCGTTGCGCTGTTCGTCACTGATTAATGCAAGGTGTTTGCTTGCTTGTTTTGCTTGTGCAAATAAGCCCCCTAAGTTAGGGGGGTGGGGGTCTGAACAATTAGTAGACCTTTCCTTCCTTTGATATCTCAATTTCCACTCGTTCATATCTATAAAATCAATAATTCTATTGAGAACCTCATCAATATTGTTATATACTTCTTCGTTGCTAAAACGCAACACTCTAATTCCGTTATCTTCTAAAAACTTCGTCCGAATTTCATCTTTTAGTCTTACATCTGACAGCTGATGAATATCACCATCTATTTCTATACATAGTTTTAATACAGGACAATAGAAGTCCATTACATAATCACCAAATCCATGCTGTCTCCTAAAACGCAATCCTCCGAGTTGTTTATTACGTAATCTCTTCCATAATATCCGTTCTGCAATAGTCATATCACGCCTAAGAAGCTGACGATACTCTTTGTTGAATGTCATATTGGAGTACTTCATCGCATAGACAGAATTTTATTCGGCCTTTTGACTTATCAACACGTTGGTATGTTCAGACCCCCCATCCCCCTAACTTAGGGGGGGTAGTACGAGCAACAAATTCTGTGTGCATTGTCTCTAACGGATGTTCGATGAGTTCGGGGATTATGTTATCGTGATTGCCATTGGCAATGATAACACGGATTCCGGATTGTGCCACCTGCTGTGCCGTATGGCATTTCGAGAGCATTCCGCCACGCCCCATCTCACTTTTTCCGTCTTGTATGTAGCTGCTGAGGTCACGATCCCAATAGACGGATGGTATGACACGTGAACGGTCATCATTCGGGTCACCATTATATACGCCGTCAACATTGGTGAGAAGCAGCAGGTCTGACGCATGGAGCATCTGTGCGATGAGTCCGGACAGTTCGTCATTATCGGTGAACATCAGTCCTGTGACACTTACGGTGTCGTTCTCATTGACGATGGGTAGTACACCGTTTTCGAGCATCACCTCCATACAGGCACGTTGGTTATCGAGCTGTGGACCGGCTTCGAAGTTCTCCTTCATTGTGAGCACCTGTCCCACGGTTATATTATGCTCTCGGAAGAGGTCGTAGTACAATCCAATGAGTTTCACCTGTCCGATGGCAGAGAACAGCTGGCGCTGTTCCACCTTGTCGAGGTCGGTGTCCATTGCGAGCTCTCCACGTCCGCATGCCACGGCACCGGATGATACGAGTATCACCTGATAGTCATTCTGTCTCAACCATGCTATCTGATCGACAATAGCTGACATACGTGTGACATTGAGTTTGCCATCGGCACGTGTCAGCACATTACTTCCTACTTTTACTACTATTCTTTTCATTCGTTTGGTCGTTTGGGAGATTGGTCGTTTGGTCGTTTGGGGGGTTAGGAGCCTCTCCCCAGCCCTCCCCTCAAGGGAGGGAGTTTGAAGACTCGGGGTTAAGGTTATTGTTAAGGTTGGCGGTTTGGTCGTTTGGGAGATTGGTTGTAACTTTAAGCATTCATTTTGTCTTTGTCACGTATTTCCACACGACGGATCTTACCACTGATAGTCTTCGGCAGTTCATCGACAAACTCGATGATACGGGGGTATTTATATGGTGCAGTAGTACGCTTAACATGGTTCTGCAACTCTTTGATGAGTTCATCACCAGCTTTATCCTTCCATTCCTTACCCAATACAACAGTGGCTTTTACAACCATACCACGGATGTCGTCCGGTACACCGGTGATGGCGCACTCCACGACAGCAGGGTGGGTCATAAGGGCTGACTCCACCTCAAATGGACCGATGCGATAACCACTGGACTTGATGACATCATCGATACGGCCCTCAAACCAGTAATAGCCGTCTTCGTCGCGCCATGCTACGTCACCAGTATGGTAATAGCCGTCATGCCATGCATCGCGTGTCTTCTCATCGTCACGATAGTAGCCTTTGAACAAGCCGATGGGCTTGGATAATTGATCATTTCTGTCAGCACGAATGACGATTTCACCTTTCTCACCATCCTCGCAGGGGGTGCCATCGGGTTTGAGGATATCTATCTGGTATTGTGCGTTAGGCATACCCATAGAACCTGGCTTCGGTTTCATCCACGGCATGGTGCCCAGCGTCATAGTTGTCTCTGTCTGTCCGAAGCCCTCCATCAGCTGTATGCCTGTCTGCTCGTAGAACTTATCAAATACTGCGGGGTTGAGTGCCTCACCGGCTGTACAGCAGTAACGCAGTGCAGAGAGGTTGTAGCGCGAGAGGTCTTCGCGTATCATAAAGCGGTAGATGGTTGGAGGTGCACAGAACGATGTGACATGGTATTTCTCCATCTGTCGCAGCAGGGTGTCGGCATTGAATTTCTCATGGTCGAACACGAATACGCATGCTCCAGCAAACCACTGTCCATAGAATTTACCCCATACGGCCTTGCCCCAACCAGTATCGGCAACGGTAAGGTGGACGGAGTCTTCCTTTAGATTATGCCAGAATACACCTGTTGTCAGGTGTCCCATAGCATAAAGGTAGTCATGAGCCACCATCTTTGGTTCTCCGCTGGTACCGCTGGTGAAATACATCAGCATGGTGTCGTCATTGGAGTTGACATGTTCCGGGCGTACAAAGGCAGGAGCCAGAGGCCATTCTTCCTGCCAGGAATGCCATTTCTGATCGAGGGCCGAGGGCCGAGGGTCGAGGGTCGGTTCTCCATTTTCTGCCATATAAGCATCCACTGTTACCACAATCTCTACAGTAGGACTGTCGGGCAGTGCCGCACGGATCTGGGATGTTACATAGTCGTCGTTTACACAGATGATAGCTTTCACGCTTGCGCGCTCATTACGATAGACAATGTCTTTCTTTGTGAGCATGTGGGTGGCAGGGATAGCCACAGCACCGATCTTATGCAGTGCCAGCATGGAAAGCCACCACTGGTAGTGACGCTTCAGGATGAGCATCACGGGGTCACCTTTTCCTATGCCTAATGACAGGAAATAGGCTGCTGTGCGGTCAGTCTGCTCCTTAATGTCGCGATAGGTGAACCGTAGTTCTGCACCCTGATCGTTAGTCCATAGCATGGCTAAGCCATCAGGACGCTCTTCTGCCCATACGTCCATGACATCGTAGGCAAAATTGAAATTCTCTGGTATTATAAACTCCAGATTCTTATTGTAATCCTCAATAGACGTGAAAGAGGTCTGCTTCAAAAATCTTTCTACCATAATTGTTGTGTGGTAATTTAAAAAATTATTGCGAGGAATCGTACATGTTTGTCATTGAGTGCCCGCATTCCATGTGGTTGTGTGGCATCGAAGTAGATGCTGTCTCCCTCGTGCAGTGTAAGAATCTTTTGTCCTATTGTTAATGCCATATCACCTTCCAATACCATATTGAATTCCTGTCCGGCATGTGAGTTCATTTCCTGTGGTGCATCAGCAGATTTTGGTTCGACAGTGACGATGAACGGGTCAGCCTTACGACCGCGGAAACCACTTGCCAGGCTCTCGTAGAGATAGGCCTTACGGCGTTCCACGCTCATACCCTGTCCTTTGCGTGTGAGGAAATACGCACTCATCTTCGGTTCCTCACCAAACATCAGTACGTCGAGCGACACACCATATTCCTTAGATATTTTCTGAAGGTTGGCAACAGATAGTTCACTCTCGCCATTCTCCATGCGCTCATACTGTTCTACACTGATGCCACACAGCTGTGCAACTTGTTCCTTTGTTATTTCGAGAACGTCGCGAAGTCCACGCAATCGTTCACCAATCTGTTTCAATTGTTCGTCCATTATTTCTTTGTGTGATTTTTGAATGTGACGTTATACAAGAGTCTCGAGCTCTTTCTCTGTTATCACCTTCAGGTTATTCTTCCTGATAGTATCCTTGGCTTTTTCAGCATCATCGGTACGGAATACCAGTATGCCCTTGCCGGCAAGCATGAAGGAATAGAGGTAAACGATACTGATGCCGGCATCGCTGAAGGTACTGATAGCATCGGCACCACGTCCAGGCTCATTATCGAGTTCTATTGCGAAGACATCTGACAGAGCTACTGCGACACCTGCTGCTTTCAGCTCCTCATAAGCACGTGTGGGCTCTGCACAGATAAGGCGTAGGATGCCGTATTCGGCAGTGTCGGCAATGGTGCATGATATGAGCTGTATGTTAGACTGTTTCAGCACTTGGAGCACCTTTACAAGTGTTCCTGAGCGGTTCTCAATAAAAATGGAAAGTTGGTTGATGGTCATAGCTTATCTTTCGGTTATAGTTTTCGTTTGTCTATTACATGGGCACTCTTTCCCTGGCTACGCTCGATGGTACCCGGTGCTTTCAGCTGTACTTTCGCTGCTATGCTAAGTACGCTCTTCAGCTTGGCTGCGAGCTTCTTCTCAAGTGCATCCACTGCAGCTGGTGTGTCGAAGGTAGCGGTGAAGTATTCCTGTCGTATCTCAACCTGTACCTGCAGAGTGTCGAGGTTATTGACACGGTCCACGATGAGCATGTATCGCGGAGCAAACTCCTGCATGGAGAGGACAACGCTCTCAACCTGTGACGGGAAGACATTGATACCACGGATAATGAGCATATCATCGGAACGGCCTTCTATTCGACTCATCCTAACATTTGTCCTGCCGCATCCGCATTCTCCTTCCATGAGTGAGCAGAGGTCGCGTGTGCGATAGCGCAGAACAGGCATTCCCTCCTTTGTCAGGGTGGTGAATACCAGTTCTCCTGTCTGACCGTTAGGCAGATTCTCCAGTGTCATAGGGTTAATAATCTCCGGATAGAAATGGTCTTCGTTGATATGACTGCCGTGCTGCTCATGGCACTCGTAGCTGACGCTTGGTCCCATTACTTCAGACAGACCGTAGATATTATATCCTTTCAGTCCGAGTCTTTCCTCTATCTCCTGTCGCATGTTCTCCGTCCATGGCTCAGCACCGAAGGCTCCTACGCGTAGCTTTATCTGGTCGCGTGAGATACCCATCTTGTCCATTGTCTCAGCCAGATAAAGGGCGTATGACGGTGTGCAGGCTATGCCTGTGATTCCCAGGTCACGAATCAGTTTGAGATGTTTTTCTGTGTTTCCTGTTGATGCCGGTACTACACTGGCACCGATATGTTCTACGCCATAGTGCGCTCCGAGTCCTCCTGTGAACAGTCCGTAGCCGTAGCTTACGGAGAAGATGTCGTCGCGTGTCACACCGAATGCTGTCAGACAACGTGCCATACACTCGCTCCATACTCCAATATCTTTACGAGTATATCCTACAATGGTGGGATTACCCGTAGTACCGCTTGACGCGTGAATACGTATTATTTCACTTTGTGGCGCAGCCTGTAAACCAAATGGATAGTTGTCACGTAAGTCTTTCTTTGTGGTAAAAGGCAGCTTTGTAATGTCTTCTATCGTCTGTATATCATCCGGACGGATGTCCAGCTCCTGCATCTTATGCCGATAGAAGGGCACGTGATGATAGACATATTCCACTACCTTGTGTAATCTTTTACCTTGAAGAGCACTCATCTCATCTCGACTCATGCACTCTTTGTTGGGATTCCAAATCATAGTTTGTTGTGTTAGTTGACGAGCTTGAATATTAGCGGCTTGCTAAATCTTGCCTAATTACCTATTCGTTAATTGACTGCAAAATTACAACAGAAAAGCAAGAAATAGCCTGTGAATGAGTGTTTTTTTAACGAAAAAGCCTTTTTTTTTCCTTTATTGTATTATTTTTGCAAAACAATACATGAATAAACGCATAATATAATGATTAACAGACAACTCCTTAGACCAGAGAGTATTGTAGTGGTTGGTGGTTCCAACAATGTACACAAACCAGGTGGTGCCGTGATACGGAATATCCTCAGTGGCGGATTTAAGGGTACGCTCCGCGTTGTCAATCCCAAGGAAGATGAGATACAGGGCATAAAGGTCTTCCACGACGTGAAGGAGATTCCTGATACGGACCTTGCTATTCTTGTTGTAGCGGCGCGCTTCTGTCCAGACTATGTGGAGTTCCTGGCTGCAGAGAAGCATGTGAGGGCATTCATTATCATATCTGCCGGTTTCGGAGAGGAGACTCATGAGGGAGCGTTGTTGGAGCAGCAGATTATCGATACCTGTAACAAATACCATTGTTCACTGATTGGCCCGAACTGTATCGGCCTGCTCACGCACTGGCATCATTCCGTATTCACCAAACCTATTCCCAACCTCCATCCTAAGGGAGCAGATTTCATATCCGGGTCTGGTGCTACCGCTGTGTTTATTCTCGAGAGTGCAGTGTCAAAGGGTTTGCCATTCAATTCTGTTTGGTCGATAGGTAATGGCAAGCAGATCGGTATCGAGACAGTATTGGAGTATATGGATGATAATTTCGACGCTGAACGCGACTCACATGTGAAACTGCTCTATATAGAGAATATCTCCGACCCTGACAAACTATTGTATCATGCCACCTCACTCATACGGAAAGGCTGTCGTATAGCTGCGATAAAGGCCGGTTCCAGCGAGAGTGGCAACCGTGCGGCTTCGAGTCATACGGGAGCAATGGCATCGAGTGACTCTGCTGTTGAGGCTCTTTTCCGTAAGGCTGGCATAGTACGTTGTTTCTCACGTGAGGAGCTGACGACGGTGGGTTGTATCTTCAAATGTATGGAATCAGCATCTGACGACTCACCACTCACCACTCACCTCTCGCCACTTAATATTGCTATTGTGACACATGCCGGTGGTCCTGGCGTAATGCTCACTGATGCATTGTCAAAGGGAGGTATGCAGGTGCCCCTCCTTAAAGGTGCTATAGCAGAGGAGCTGAAGTCGAAACTCTTGCCTGGTTCAGCGGTTGCGAACCCTATTGACGTATTGGCAACAGGTTCGCCGGAACATCTTGGTACCGCCATTGATTATTGTGAGAAATATTTCGATGATATCGATGCAATCATGGTGATATTCGGTTCTCCAGGACTGGTACACCTATATGAAGCCTATGACGTGCTTCATAAGAAAATACTTGAATGTAAGAAACCCATTTTCCCCATCCTCCCGAGTGTCAATACTGCGGGACCGGAGGTTCAGGAGTTCCTGAACAAGGGACACGTGAACTTCGCGGATGAGGTGACGATGGCAACAGCGTTGACGCAGATAATGAAAACACCGGCGCCGGCGAATCAGCAGATAGAGATTCATGGTGTTGACGTACCTAAGATCAGGAGGATTTTAGACAACCTACAGACCCACCCCCAGACCCTCCCTGTGAAGGAGGGGAGTGTAAAAGATGATGGGTATCTCCCTCCGCATCTTGTTCACGAATTATTGTCTGCTGCGGGTATTCCTACGGTTCCAGAGTTTGTCAGTGACAAGAAGAAGGAAGTGTTGGCATTTGCTGCCGATTGTGGCTATCCTGTTGTGGCAAAGGTGGTAGGACCTGTTCATAAGAGTGATGTCGGTGGCGTGGCACTTAATATTCGAAATAAAGAAGTGCTTTCTGCTGAGTTTGACCGTCTGATGCAGATTCCTGATGCCACATCGGTAATGGTTCAGAAGATGATTAGTGGTACGGAGCTGTTTATCGGGGCGAAGTATGAGGAACGCTTCGGACATGTTGTTCTGTGTGGTCTTGGCGGTATCTTCGTTGAGGTGTTGAAAGATGTGTCGAGCGGCTTGGCACCATTGTCTATGGCAGAAGCCAATAGTATGATACATTCCCTGCGTGGATATAAGATATTAAAAGGAACACGAGGGAAGAAAGGTATCAATCAGCACAGGTTCGCTGAGATTATAGTACGTCTGTCCACACTGTTGCGTTTTGCAACAGAGATAAAAGAGATGGATATCAATCCGCTACTCGCCGACGAAAACAATGTGATAGCGGTTGATGCACGTATAAGGGTGGAGAAATAAGACCCACCGACCCCTCCCACCGTAGGGAGGGGGAGTCTTATTGGTTGTTTTCTGCAAAGATTGCCATACGTTCATCGAGTTGTGCATACTGGTGGTCTTCGATGAATGAGGTGCAGACACGTAGGCCTTCCTGATGACTACCTGTCGTGATAAGGCATATTGCTGACACACCGTAGTACATCAATTCCTTTGCCAGCTGTCCACCGGTCATCCTTTTGTATCCTATAGTGAAATAGAACCCGTCGGCAACAGGGCGGTCCTGGTCGCGGTCGTAGACGATATGGAAACCGTGACGGAGGAATATCTCCTTTAGTTTATGCGCCCTTTCTCCATACACTTTGATGTCGTCGCGGAAATTGTATTCCCCATCGCAGGCAGCGCGGAAAAGTTCTGCCATCGCATGTTGTGCAGAGTGGCTTGTACCTGATGATAAGGAATAGAGCATACGTGTGGAGAATACCAATCCGAAGGGCAGTCCCTCATAGCGTGCTGCAAGGTCGGGATAGTGGCGATGGAACAGTTTATTGCTGATACATACCACACCAATACGCTCACCGGCGTAGCTGAATGCTTTAGAGCCAGATATAAGGAGCATGTAATTGTCGGTGTAGCGTGCTACGCTCGGCTGATATGGAGGCTGGAAGGGTACGCTGAGATCCTGACGGAAGTCCATAGCGAAGTATGCGAGGTCCTCTATGATAACAGTATCGTAGCGGTTTGCCAGTTCACCGATGGTATGCAGCTCATCTTCTGTCAGGCACACCCATGAGGGATTATTGGGATTACTATATATGATGGCGCAGATATTACCTTTCTGGAGATAGCTCTCCACTTTCGGTCCGAGCTTGTCACCACGGTAATCATAGACATCAAAGGTCTCATATCCGACACCCTGTATCTGTAGCTGCATTTTCTGTACGGGGAATCCTGGGTCAATGAAAAGTACTGTATCTTTACGTTTGTCAATCTGCGAGCAGATTAGGAAAGAAGCAAAGGCGCCCTGCATGGAACCAACCACGGGAACGCATCCTTCAGCGGCAATGTCAACACCAATAAAAGCTTTGACAAAACGTGAAGCTTGTCGTTTCAGTTCGGGATAACCTTGGATGTCGGGGTACATCGACGCCACTCCATTCCGTAAAGCTTTAATTTGTGCTTCCACTCCAACCTGTGCGGCGGGAAGTCCCGGGATACCCATTTCCATTTTTATGAATTCTACTCCCGACTCCTTTTCTGCAGTGGCAGCAATCTGTTTCACTTCGCGTATCGTTGCCGTTGCAAAGTCCTGTATGCCAAACTTCGCAATCAGCGAGTCAACCAGTTCTCTCTTTATTGGTGTTGGTTTCATTGTTTTTTATTCTTTTTTCGTAATGCCGTTATTACGTTATAATGTTATAACGAGTCGGGGTTAACGCGCCCCCAAGGAAAGCGCCTTGATATTAGCATCTACGATAGCATCACCTTTCCTTGCAAATACGCGGCGGATGGCATTTTCTAACTTGTCATATTCCAGTCCGAGAGCTTTCTGTGCTGCACCAAGCAGAATGACATTAGCGGAGCGTGGTACGCCATTATCCTTTGCCAACTGCTCTATGTCGATGCAAATGACGTTCTGTACCTTTTTCAGGTCGTTCATGATAATATCCATGTCAGGATAGTTTGGTATGTTCACAAACGGCGTGCTGCTGGTAATAATCCACCCGTCTTTCTTCAGGTATGGAAGATAGCGTAGTGCCTCCATCGGTTCCATACTGATGATGACATCGGCACTGCCCAAAGCAATGAGGTCACTGTTGATGGGATCTGATGATATGCGCAGGTTCGACTGTACGTCACCGCCGCGCTGACTCATGCCGTGAACTTCTGCCTGCTTGATATACAGGTTTTCATTCATGGCTGCTTCGCCTATAATCGTCGCGATGGAGAGGATGCCTTGTCCTCCTACACCGCAAAGGATAATATCACATTTCATTTGACAATTTGACAATTTACAATTTGACAATTACGATTGCGCTTTCTTCTCTTTGGCATGACGCTTGAAGGTCTGGATACATTCACGACGTGGAATGATGACCGACGTGCCTTTATAATTGATTTCCTCACGTATGATACGGGTAATCTCCGGCATATTCTTAGGCAGGGGAACGACCACGTGCAGGTGTTCTTCTGCCACGCCTAATCCTCGGCATATCGCCTCATATTTACTTGTTCCTGCAGAATCCTGTCCACCCGTCATGCCGGTTGTAAGGTTGTCGCTGATAATGACGGTGATATTCGCATTCTCATTGATGGCATCGAGTAGTCCCGTCATACCGCTGTGAGTGAATGTAGAGTCACCAATGACAGCTATGGAAGGCCATTGTCCTGCATCGGCAGCACCTTTTGCCATAGTGATGCTGGCACCCATATCCACACAGGAGTGAATAGCTCGGAATGGTGGTAGGAATCCTAACGTGTAACAGCCTATATCACCAAAGACACGTGGGTTGTCGTATTCTTTCAGTACCTCGTTTAATGCAGTATAGACATCGCGATGACCACAGCCCTGACAGAGTGCTGGTGGACGAGGCACGACGTTTTCGCTTGGGGCGTAAACTGGTGAGAGTCGAGAGTCGAGGGTCGTGAGTTGAGGGTCGAGAGTCGAGAGTTTTACGAAAGCATTTTTCACGATGTCGGGTGTCAGTTCGCCTGTGCGTGGCAGTATCCCATCGAGTTTACCATGTATATTCTTCATTTCAGCGACGCCGCGAACCATCTCTTCTATGACTGGTTGCCCTTCCTCTACTATGAGAATTTGCTCACATTCATCCATTATCCGCCGTACCAGTTTCCTTGGTAATGGGTATTGTGAAATTTTGAGGATTGGACATCCACCCCAACCCTCCTGAAGGGAGGGCGCTTCAAGCGCTTCCATAACATAGTTGTAAGCAATACCGCTGGCGATGATGCCAAGGGGTCGAGAG
>JAFZVR010000040.1 GCA_017617725.1 Prevotella sp. | reverse complement strand
GCAGCACGGGCACCGTAGATGGCACCAGAAGCAGCATCCTTCAAAACTTCGATAGACTCAATGTCGTTGGGATTAAGATTGTCAATACCTGTTTCACAAGGCATTCCGTCAACAATGTAAAGCGGGTCACTATTATTAATAGTACCTATACCGCGTACGCGAATCTGCGAACCTGCACCTGGGGCACCTGATGCACTTGTAACAGTGACACCAGCAGCAAGACCCTTCAGCGCGTTATCAACACGTACAGGAGCCTTACCTGCAAGATCCTCAGAGCTGACCTTGGCGATAGAAGCTGTCACGACGCTCTTCTTCTGAACACCGTAACCAACGACAACAACGTCGTCAAGAGTAGTAGCGTCTTCACTCAACACAATGCGCATGTTGTCACGTGCTGAGATCTCTTGGGTGGTGTAACCGATGTAGGAAACAACCAGCGTAGCACCCGGCTCTACCGAAATAGTGAAATTTCCATCAATGTCAGAGATAGCGCCATTCGTCGTGCCCTTCTGAGCAATAGTAGCACCAATGATTGGCTCACCCTGTACATCAACAATAGTACCCGAGAATGTTTTCTGCTGGGCAAAGGCTGTCATTGACATCATAAATGCCAACAACATCAAAATAAACCTTCCTTGTTTTTTCATAATTTGATAGTTATTTGTTGATATAAGATAAAAAAAATAGTTAATAGACTCTTTGAGTAATTGAATCATTTCGGTTGCAAAGATAATACATAATTATATACATGCTATGTGTGAGAAAATCGAAAGTGGACTCACTTTCACCTCACAAATGTTATAACTATTTAATAATCAGCGGATAACGTTTCCGATTATCTTAAGTTCTGTTAACAAAATAGTGTCTGACGTAAACGTTTGCAAAAAGCTATGCAAACGTTATCATAGAATTAGGTAACAGACTTGGCGAGTTCTTTAATTTAGTTACGATATATTGAAGAAATAGTCCATTTCATCGAGAGGGAAGGTGGAAGTGGCCCGTAGTAGGCGACTTGACCTATGATAATTTTCTTTGTTTTTTAAGAAAATTAGGTGAAAAGATAATGTGGATACACTGAAAAATTTGTAATTTTGCAGCCTATTTCGCACGTAATAATTAATAATGTACGTATAATATGGCTGAAACAAAGAAAATAAAGACCGCTCTTGTGTCGGTCTTTCACAAAGATGGCTTGGAGGAATTGCTTGCCAAGCTGAATGCAGATGGAGTAAAATTCCTGTCTACTGGTGGTACACAGGCGTTTATTGAATCGCTTGGCTATGAATGCCAGAAAGTTGAGGAAGTGACTACTTATCCATCTATTCTTGGAGGACGTGTTAAAACTCTTCACCCTAAAGTATTTGGTGGTATTCTTGCTCGTCGCGACAATGAGGGTGACCGTCAGCAGATGGCGGAATATGATATTCCGGAAATTGATCTCGTAATTGTTGACCTCTACCCATTCGAACAGACCGTTGCCAGTGGTGCTTCAGAAGCTGACATTATTGAAAAGATTGATATCGGGGGGATTTCTCTCATTCGTGCAGGAGCAAAGAATTTCAAGGATGTTGTTATCATTCCAAGTAAGGCAGAATATGCAGAACTGCTTGAAATCCTTAATGCTCAGGGTGCGGAGACAACTCTCGCGCAGCGTCGTGGCTTTGCAGCAAAAGCATTCGGAGTAAGCAGCCACTATGATACAGCCATCCATGAGTGGTTCGTAAAATAGTTATTGATGTCGTATAACGTAATAATGCAAATAAATAACAATGGGATTTTTTAGTTTTATTCAAGAAATTGCGATGGACCTTGGTACTGCCAACACTATCATTATCAGTGACGATAAGATTGTTGTTGATGAGCCGTCTGTCGTGGCACTTGACCGTCGCACCGATAAAATGATTGCAGTCGGTGAGGAGGCTAAGTTTATGTACGAGAAGACGCACGATAACATCCGTACTATTCGTCCTCTTCGCGATGGAGTTATTGCAGACTTCTCTGCATGTGAACAGATGATGCGTGGCTTGATAAGGAAAGTTCATAGTGGTCATCGATTGTTCTCTTCATCTTTGCGTATGGTTATTGGTGTACCGTCAGGAAGTACAGAAGTCGAGTTGCGTGCTGTTCGCGACTCTGCAGAGCATGCCGATGGTCGTGATGTGTATTTGATTTTCGAGCCTATGGCAGCAGCCATCGGTATTGGTATTGATGTAGAGGCACCGGAGGGCAATATGATTGTAGATATCGGTGGTGGTACTACAGAGATTGCCGTTATCTCTCTTGGTGGTATCGTTGCAAACAACAGTATAAAGGTTGCTGGTGATGATCTCACTTCTGATATCCAGTTCTATATGAGTACACAGCACAATGTGAAGGTTAGTGAACGTATGGCAGAGCGTATCAAGATCAATGTTGGTTCAGCACTGACAGACCTTGGTGATGAGGCTCCGGAGGATTTCGTCGTTCATGGTCCAAATCGTATCACTGCACTTCCAATGGAGGTTCCTGTTTGTTATCAGGAGATAGCTCATTGTATTGATAAGACAATTGCCCGTATTGAGGCTGCTGTGCTCAACGCTTTGGAGCATACTCCACCAGAGCTATATGCAGACATTGTAAAGAATGGCATCTATCTCACTGGTGGTGGTGCATTGCTGCGTGGTCTTGATCGACGTCTTACCGATAAGATTGGTATTCGCTTTATCGTAGCTGATGACCCATTGCACTGTGTTGCTAAGGGTGCTGGTGTGGCTCTGCATAATGTAGACCGCTTCTCATTCTTGATGAGATAAGGAGTAATACGTGGGAGATGAGAAATCTCGTTGAGTTCATAGACAAATATTGTCACTGGATGCTATTCGTTGTCTTGGAGGTTGTCAGTATGGTTCTTTTGTTCCGATACAACAACTATCAAGGCAGCGCATGGCTTTCCTCGGCTAATATTGTTTCGGGCAGTTTGATGAATGTCAGTTCGAAAGTCTATTCATATTTTCATCTCGCACAACTCAATACAGAGCTTACACAGCATAATTTACAGTTGGAGGAGCAGATAAGGCAGCTTTCTGCACAACTGAAGTCCGTACGTAATGATTCTACACAGAATATTGTGATGGAAAAGTTACGGGACTACGATCTTATCCCTGCGAAGGTTGTTGACAACTCCGTTAATCGTTATGACAACTACATAACCATAGACAAGGGTAGCGCAGATGGTGTGCGCAAGGACATGGGTGTGGCGTGCGGTACGGGTATTGTTGGAGTCGTGTATCTTGTTACACAACATTACAGCGTGATAGTTCCTGTCCTCCATAGTCAGTCAAATATTAGTTGCTCCCTTCAAGGCAGCGAATATTTTGGTTACTTGCACTGGCGTGGATTGCCCGTTGACATTGCATACGTCGATGATGTGCCTCGCCACGCTAATCTGAAACTCCATGAAAAGGTGGTTACAAGTGGTTATTCGTCGGTATTCCCTGCTGGGCTTCTTGTCGGAGAAGTAATTAATATCTTTAATTCTCCTGACGGTTTGTCTTATCGTCTGCAGGTGCGCTTGTCGACGGACTTCTCCCGTTTGCGAGATGTGTGTGTTATCAATGATACGGCAGCATTGGAACGTATGAAAGCCTATCAGGCAGCGATTGATTCATTAAAGCCAAAGGAATGATTATAGATACGATTGAAAGAATCATCAGTTTCATAGCGTTGTGCCTATTGCAGGTGGTGGTGCTAAATCACATCCATCTGTTTAGTGTTGCTACGCCGCTGTTCTATATCATTTTCGTCCTTCATTTTCCCAGTAACTATTCTCGTAGCGGTATAATGTTATGGTGTTTCGCTATGGGCATCGTTATTGACTGCTTCGGAAACACACCTGGTGTTGCATCGGCATCAATGACGCTTCTTGGTGCTCTGCAACCATATCTTCTGCGACGATTCATGTCTCATGAGGTTGAAGAGATGGTTCCGTCACTATCGGTTCTTGGTGTGCAGCCTTTTTTCTCTTATCTTTCTTGCGTGACATTGTTGTACTGCCTGTTGTATTTCTCTCTGGAGATGTTCAGTTTTGCCCATCTGTTATATTGGATAGAGAATGTGATAGGTAGCACAATCCTTACAGTGCTATTGATTTTTGTCGTTGAAATAGTACGGAAACGCTAATGAAGAATCTGGATTACGAAAAACGACAGCTTATAATCCGTGTCATAGCAATAACTATAGTTACGGTGTATATCATCAGATTATTTGCCTTGCAGATAATGAGTGATGATTATCGTAAAAGTGCCGATTCCAACGCATTTCTTAAGAAGGTGGATTATCCTGCCCGTGGTGTTATCACAGACCGGAAAGGCCGTCTGATGGTGTTTAATCAACCGGCATATGACCTTATGGTGGTAATGAACGAGCAAAAAGATCGTCTTGATACTGTCTCTTTCTGCAAGGCCCTTAATATCACTCGTAGTTTTTTTGACAAACGTATGGCAGATATTAAGGATAGGAATAAGAATCCAGGTTATTCTCGTTTTACGGAACAGCTTTTTATGAGTCAGATTGATGCGAAAGTATTCAGTGCCTTTCAGGAGCGGCTGTTTCGTTTCCCTGGTTTCTATATCCAGCGCCGTAGCGTGCGTCAATATAAATACAACTGTGGTGCCCATGTGTTGGGCGATGTGGCGGAGGTCTCTCCGAGTGAGATAGAAGATGATGAATATTATCAGGCAGGTGATTACATAGGTAAGTTAGGCATAGAACGCTCGTATGAAAAGGAATTGCGTGGTCAGAAAGGCGTACAGGTGATGCTGCGTGATGCCCATGGACGAATTAAGGGACATTATCAAAATGGTAAATTCGACCAAAGGGCGGAAGCTGGTAAAGATCTACAGCTTGGTATTGATGTTGAACTGCAGGCGTTGGGTGAACGTCTGATGGAAGGTAAACTTGGCGCGATTGTTGCCATAGAGCCAAAGACTGGTGAGATACTTTGTATGGTGTCGTCACCTACCTATGATCCACATACGATGATTGGCAAGATGCGCGGTGTCACACAACGTGAACTGAGTGAAGATCCTGCTACGCCACTGCTTAATCGTGGTATTATGGGTATGTATCCTCCAGGCTCCACATTCAAAACAGGGCAGGCTGTGACATATTTTACAGAGGGTATCATAGACGAAAATACTCTTTATCCTTGCCATCGTGGATTTGTCCATATGGGATTGCGAGTTGGATGTCACAGTCATGGTTCCCCTA
The DNA here is from genome assembly GCA_017617725.1 of Prevotella sp. Taxonomy (GTDB): domain Bacteria; phylum Bacteroidota; class Bacteroidia; order Bacteroidales; family Bacteroidaceae; genus Prevotella. Next base: position 20,474 of record JAFZVR010000040.1, on the reverse strand, counting down.
TAAATCTTGTACCGTCATTAGCTACATCCTGCAACGGCTACTATTGTTGGGGATTGTATAATATGCTCAATAATCGTCAGAAATATAAGACTCTTGACGAGGCAATGAATACCTGGAGGGACTATATGGTGAGTATGGGTTTCGGATATAAGCTCGGTATAGATTTGCCAGGTGAGAAGCGAGGAATGATTCCTAATGCACAGTTCTATAATAATGCGTTTGGTAAGTGGTCAGGATTGTCGGTCGTTTCTATAGCCATCGGACAGGGCGAGGTTACGCTGACGCCGCTGCAAATTGCTAATCTTGGGGCAACTATTGCCAATCGAGGTTATTACATAACTCCTCACGTGGTGAAACGTATCAAGGGAGAACCGTTAGATAAGAAATATAAGGAACGTCATTATACCAAAGGCTCTCGTGAGGCTTATGAATTTGTTGTGAAGGGCATGCGTGCATCAGTCCTCGGAGGTACGTGTAAACATGCTAATACGACAATGTATGAAGTGTGCGGAAAGACTGGTACGGCTCAGAACCGAGGTAAAGACCACTCGGCATTCATGGGCTTTGCCCCAATGAATAACCCTAAGATTGCTATTGCTGTATATGTTGAGAACGGTGGGTTTGGAGCTGTCTTCGGAGTGCCTATCGGTTCATTGATGATGGAACAGTATATAAACGGGAAACTGTCTGATGCCTCGGAAGCGAAAGCCACTGCTATGCAGAACAGACATATAGAGTATGGCTTCCGTCGTAAAATGTCGAGTGCCGATTCTTTGCGACTCGATTCTATCAAGCGTATCAACCAACAACAGGATGAGCAGAAAAAGCTACAGCAAGAGCAAGAAAAGAACTTGAAACAACAAGGCGATAGGAAGGAAAAAGAGCAGGGGAGGAGTAAGAAATCAGATGATCAGCCTGCTATTAATGTTGAGGAAGAAAAGGTTTCTCGTCGTGAGCAAGAGAATGTTGTAGAGTGAAGTTTCGTATTGTATTAACAGAATGGTGAATCCTGCACAAAATAGTAAACAACCTGGTGTCCTTCAGTCCCTTGACTGGTGGACAGTAGGCATCTACCTTGCATTGCTGACCTTTGGTTGGCTGAGTGTCTGTGGTGCAACGTTCTCCTATGACAATATTGATATCTTCAGTTTTGCTACCAATTCCGGAAAGCAGATAATGTGGATTGGAACTTCCATGGTGTTGGCGCTTGTCATCCTTCTCCTTGATGACCGTTTCTACGACACTTTTGCATATGTTATCTATGGATTGTTAGTGCTTTTGCTCTTTGCTACAATATTCAATCCTGTCAGTACGAAGGGATCGCATTCGTGGATTGTTTTAGGTCCTGTTAAGATTCAACCTGCAGAGTTTGCTAAGTTTGCTACGGCATTAGCTGTAGCGAAACTGATGAACACATACGGTTTCGATATTAAGAATTGGAAACATTTTGCTGCGGCATGTGTGGTAGTGTTGCTGCCCATGGTATGTATTGTGGGACAGCGTGAAACAGGTTCAGCACTGGTCTATCTCAGTTTCTTCCTGATGTTTTATAGAGAAGGAATGCCAGGTAGTATATTATTCACTGCTTTGGCAATGGTGATATACTTTGTTGTGGGAATAAAATATGAAGATGTTATGTTCTTTGATACCCCCACATCTGTTGGAAAACTTGCAGTGCTGCTTCTTGTCCAACTATTTACGGTAGGTATGTTGTATGTCTATTGTAATGAGAAACGCAAGGTGAAGGTCATTATGGGCTACTGCATACTGATAACAGTGGTCTTCCTACTATTCTCGCAGTTTGTTGTTCCGTTCGATGTAACATGGGTACAATATATACTTTGTGCCGCCCTTATTGGCTATCTGTTTTTTCACGCTTTCCACGACCGTTTGTCAAGATATTGGTTGATTGGCCTGTTCTCCTTGGGTTCTATAATGTTTTTCTCTGGTGCCGACTACGTACTAAATAATATCATGCAGCCACACCAGCGTGTCCGTATCAATGTTCTACTTGGTCTCGAGGAAGATCTTGCAGGCGCAGGCTATAATGTGCACCAAAGTGAGATAGCGATAGGCTCAGGAGGACTGCGTGGTAAAGGTTTCCTTAATGGTACGCAGACGAAACTTAAATTCGTTCCAGAACAAGATACGGATTTTATCTTCTGCACTGTTGGCGAAGAAGAAGGATTTGTTGGTTCTGCAACAGTACTGTTGTTGTTTCTTGCTCTAATATTCCGATTGTCGAAATTAGCCGAGCGGCAACCACTTGTGTTTGGACGGGTTTACGGATATAGTGTGTTAAGCATCTTCCTGTTCCATGTCTTTATAAATGTCGGCATGGTCTTGGGACTGACGCCAGTAATAGGAATCCCATTGCCATTCTTCAGTTACGGCGGATCCTCTCTATGGGGTTTTACAATCTTGTTGTTTATCTTCCTAAGAATAGATGCAGGACGGAATCTTATTAGAACGTAGAATTCTCACCTCTAATCTCTATCCCTATATCAGAAATACCAGCCAACGACTCACGTTCCATACAATGGTTTAGTTTTATTACTAATGAGTCGGCTTCGTGTAGGCGTAGCTTACGTATAACGTAGTTCAGTTCCGTACTGCTTATTCCCGCCTTACCTAATAGTGTGCCGTTATTGTCATTGATCTGACACCGTATAGTGTCTTTGCGTATCCCAATTAGGTTGTAACGTTTTCCTAAAACGGCCTTTTTCTTTATTGATTTTAGTACGGTAGCTTTATACTGCTGCTGTTCCATAATCAGTGTGATATGTGTAAAAGGATAGGCGTCAGTGGCGCGCAAAGCCAAAAGAAGCTCATACGTACCTTCGTGTTGCGATGAAATGGGGAATTTTATGGTGTCACCCCGTTGCCACCCATCAACATCAACAGTATTATAGTGACTGTATGTTCGACTTTCGTTGCATGACGTCATGATGGTGACAGTCATAAATAGAGCAACTATGAAGCTGCTCCATTGTATATATAATAAGGTGTGGGAACTTCTGTTCATTCCTTATGATTGTTCGTATTATTGCTGTTGTGACTGTTTTTATTGCGATTATGATGGCTCTTGTGTTTTTTCTTTGCTTTATCAAAACGGCTCAAATCAGTATTCTCTAACAAATCGGCAGACTTAGGCTGAGGTGCTTGTTTGTCATCTTCCTGTAATGACAAGGGCTTCTTGCCGTGCTTATTAAGCTCAATAATTTCCCATGCACGCTCAGCCGTAATTGTTTCGAGGTTTGCTGCCATGCGTTTGTCTGTGGAGTAGCTGATGAGTCCTGCAAGGATATCTGTCTTGAAATGGAAATAGTCATTATCCATTGTCTGCAGGACAACTTCGCGTGATGGCAGTCGTTTTCCAGCCTCCATATAATTGTCGACTTCGTAATTAAGGCAACATTTCAGTTTCGCACACATGCCTGCGAGTTTTGTGGGATTTAGTGACATGTCTTGAATGCGCGCAGAGCCTGTGTTCACAGATGAGAAACTCTTCATCCATGTGGCACAACATAGTTCCCTGCCACAGGGGCCGGTACCACCTATTCGCCCTGCTTCCTGTCGAGCACCAATCTGTTTCATCTCGATTCTTACATGGAATGCTGCGGCAAGGTCTTTGATAAGCTGTCGGAAGTCCACTCGCTCATCGGCGATGTAATAGAATATAGCTTTGTTGCCATCGCCCTGATATTCCACGTCGCCAATCTTCATGTCCAATCCCAAGCCCTTGGCTATCTGGCGACTACGAATCATAGTGTCATGCTCGCGTGCCTTAGCTTCATGATAGCGGTCCATATCCGTCTGTTTTGCCAGTCTGTAGATACGTTTTATGTCATCCTCGGAACGCAGGTTGGCTTTCTTTACCTGTAGCTTCACTAACCTTCCCGTTAAGGTTACCACGCCGATGTCATGTCCCGGATTAGCCTCTACGGCGACAATATCACCTTTGTGTAGCTCCAGATTGTTCACATTATGGTAGTACCCTTTGCGGGTGTTCTTAAATTGCACCTCTACCAAGTCTGTGTCTGTATCGTTGCCAGGTACGTCGGCCAACCAGTCATATGTGTTAAGCTGACAGTTCTGTCGTCCGCATCCTTTGTGGCTTAGACCTCTGCCGCATCCATGCCATATCTTAAATTTCATGTCTTTATAGTCCATCTCTATATTTGGGTGTTAGGTGTCGGGTGTAAAAATTTAGGTGTTAATGGTTTGTATTTTTGTTCATCTTTTCAGTAGTAGCACAATCATCTTCAGGGACATGTCATAGAATACAATCTTTGCATTAGCATTCTGACCGATGTCACGATATGCTAACTCCAGTAGTTCGCTCAGTTCAATCACGTTAGCCTCATTTATGAATGGTGCAAAGCGGCGTGAGAATTGTTCTTCCTCTATTGACATGTAATTCAGGTCCGTATTGTGGAAGTTATACATGAAGTTCTCCCGTACCATCCTACTGAAATATGTTAGCATGCGACGTTGTTTCTCCCGTCCGAAGCCTGATACATCGTCGGTCCATCGCTTCAGTGCTTTTACGTCGCGGGCGTATGCTGTACGCATGAGCATCATAAATTTCTCAAGGAACTCACTGTTTTCATTATCTGCATTCAGTGTGTCGAGAGCTTTCAGCCAACTGCCGTTAGCCAGTCGTGCCACCCTGTGAGCCTGCTCAGGTTCCAGTCCGCGTTTGTCAATGAGTGCTTGTCTGATAATCTCCTCGCTGATAATTCGAGTATCGATACGTTGCGTGCGACTGCGAATAGTCTCTAAGAGTTTTTCTGGAGTTTCGCTCACCATGAGGAACACGGTCTGCTGTGGTGGCTCTTCAAGTAGTTTCAGAATCTTATTGGCACTTGCCAGATTCATTCTCTCCGGTTGCCATATTATTGCTACCTTATATCCGCCTTGACTGGATTTAAGGCTGAGCTTCCTAGCTAATTCGTCGCTTTCGGCTGCGGTAATGATAGCCTGTTGGTTAGCAGCTCCCATCAGTGCCATCCATTTCTCCATTGTGAAATATGACCCATCTGTAATGAGTTGATGCCATTCTTTCATAAAGTCATCACTGATGGGCTGATGCTCTGCCGACATCCCTGTTTTTTTTATTGTGGGGAAGGAAAAATGCAGGTCTGGATGTTGCCACTGTCGCAACATGGCCTCTTGAGATGCAGGATTAGGGTGCTGTCGTAGGAGCTCACAGGCAAAAGCCATTGCCAAAGCCATCTTACCGCTTCCCTCAGGACCACAGAACAATAGGGCGTGGGGTACACGACCGTCGCGGAGTAGCCCTTTCAGCCGCTCCTTCGTTTTTTCCTGCCCTATTACTTCATTCCAGTCCATTTCTCTTTAGAGTCTTTAAGGTCTTTAATGTCCTTTGGGTTATATCTTTACCTCTTACTTCTCACCTCTCAACCCTTATCCCTTAACTTTCTTCACGACCTCATATACGCTATCCACAGCACTGACAGTGTAGAAATGTACATTTGAGATGCCGTGGGCATAGAGGTCTCTCACCTGTCGTATCGCCCATGCTATACCTAATTGTTTAGCATCTTCATCGGTCTTACACTGTGTTGCGAGTCCAGCGAGTTCCTGAGGTATATCACAGTGGAATGTTTTAGGTACGACAGTGAGTTGTGACAGTTTTGCGAATGGTTTGATGCCAGGTATTATGGGAATAGTGATACCGGCTTCCCTCGCTTTTGCAACGAAATCATAATATCGCTGATTATCGTAGAAGAGCTGCGTGATAGCATATTGTGCCCCTAACTCCTGCTTACGCTTCAACCAGAAAATATCCTGTTCCAGATTAGGTGCCTCCTCATGTTTCTCAGGATAACATGCCACACCGAAAGTGAATGGCGTACCTGGATTTTTCATCGTTGTGCCATCGATGAAGATACCTTTATTGAACAGATTCACTTGTTCAATGAGTTCCGTCGTGTGTTCATAACCGCCAGGGGTGGGGATGAAACGATTGTCTTCCTTTGCTTTGTCACCGCGTAATAGTAGCAGGTTGCTTATCCCAAGGAACTGAAGATCAAGGAGCTCGTATTCAATATCTTCGCGTGTGGCACCACTACAGATTACATGCGGAATAACAGGAATATTGTAACGTTGCTGTATAGATGCAGCAATAGCAATTGTGCCAGGACGCCGGCGTATTCTCTGACGTTCCAGTAAGCCGTCCGGACGTTCTTTGTAAACATACTCGCTATGGTGAGTGGTGATATTGATATACAACGGATTCAATGCCGCCAACTTTTCGATGGTGGAAAACAAAGCTTTTGTCCCATTGCCCTTTAGTGGGGGCAACACTTCAAACGAGAAATGTCTCGTTGCTGTGTTCTCGTGCAGGAGTTCAGTGATGCTCATATAGGGTACAAAATTAACAAAAAAAACGCACGCGAGAATAAAATAAGGTGGAAAAATACAATTTGAAGACTAAAAAAGGGAAAACTCCATAATAAACGTATTATTTTTGTAAGCTAATGATGTCGTTATAACGCATTTCCGATATAATGCGATAGTTCAATAATGCCAATTAAACAAAAAAAAACAGTAAATATGACTCAGAATCTCAAAGGTAGCAAAACCTATCTTTTCTCAATTGTGATGGTTGCCGTTTTGGGTGGCCTTTTGTTCGGCTATGATACAGCTGTGATCTCCGGTGCAGAGAAGGGTCTGCAAGCGTTCTTTATGGAAGCACATGATTTCAATTATAGTAACTCATGGCATGGCTTCACGTCTGCATCAGCACTCATCGGTTGTATCATCGGCTCGGGACTGTCGGGTTTTCTGGCTACGCGTTTCGGACGTAAGAATTCCCTTATCCTTGCAGGAACATTGTTTTTTATTTCTGCTCTTGGCTCGATGGAACCGGAGTTTTTGTTCTTTAAGTACGGAGAACCAAAAATTTCATTGCTGGTAGTATTCAACATATATCGTATCATCGGAGGTATTGGCGTAGGTCTGGCGTCAGCTATCTGCCCTATGTATATTGGTGAGGTTGCACCAAGTAATATCCGTGGTATGCTTGTATCGTGCAACCAGTTTGCCATAATCTTTGGACAGTTGGTAGTTTACTTCGTTAACTTCTACATACTTGGTGACCATATCCAACCGCTCGTAGAAGAGATGGGTAGGGGTATCGCTGCTATCAACCCTGCTGCACAGTGGACCGTTACTACCGGATGGCGTTATATGTTCGGTTCTGAGGCTGTGCCTGCCGGACTCTTCACCCTACTTATTTGTTTCGTTCCTGAGACACCACGCTACCTCGTAAGTGTGGGTAGGGATAAAAAGGCTCTCGCCATCCTTACGCGTATCAATGGTTCCTTAAAGGCTACGCGGATTCTCAATGACATCAAGACTACAATGACCGAGAAGACTGAACATCTGATGACATACGGTGCACTCTGTATTTTTGTGGGTATTATGCTTAGTGTGTTCCAGCAGGCTGTCGGTATCAATGCAGTACTGTACTATGCTCCTCGAATCTTTGCTGATATGGGCTCGGACAGTCCTATGGTTGTTACAGTTATCATGGGTATAGTGAATATCACCTTTACCCTTGTGGCTATTTTCACAGTAGAGAAGTTAGGACGTAAGCCACTGCTTATCTGTGGTTCTATCGGTATGGCTATCGGTGCCTTTGGCGTTGCTGTTTCTTTCGGACAGCCTGGTATGGCCCTTGTAACAATGATCAGCATTATGATTTACTCAGCATCGTTCATGTTCTCTTGGGGTCCTATAACATGGGTTCTCATTGCGGAGATTTTCCCGAATACCATCCGCGGCGCAGCTGTTGCCATTGCTGTTGCCTTCCAGTGGATATCCAACTTCATTGTCAGCTCTTCCTTTGTGCCGATGTTCAATATGCATCTGCAGCCAGGCGACGACTTTGGGCATTGGTTTACATACGGTCTATACGGTATCATCTGTGTTATCGCGGCAATTTTCGTATGGCGACTTGTTCCTGAGACAAAGGGCAAGACTCTTGAGGATATGACGGAACTTTGGGGGCGAAAGCATTGATGAAATGATTTTACGGAATAAGAAAGTCCGAAGTGAATTCTCTTCGGACTTTTTTTGTTTTTCCTTCGGTTTGCACTATCTTGGACTATCGTCGAAGATAGGCGGCACCTCAGAAAATCAAAATCTTTTTTTGTTTTTCTTTCGGTTTGCATTATCTTTGACTATCGTCGAAAATAGGCGGCGCCTCAGAAAATCAAAATCTTTTTTTGTTTTTCCTTCGGTTTGCACTATCTTTGCAAGGATATAACAGAAGAAAGTAATACCAATGATGAAACGTCTAATTTTTTTCTTTTTAATACTGACTGCCACGCAAAGTGCATGGGCGCAATTGTCGCCAGACAGTTTCTACGTGTCAAAAGCAGAGCTGCCTAATGCAGGCTATTATCTCCCGGCTCCTCCGGATACGGCGAGTATGGATTATGTTGATGATATTATCCAATGGCAGTGGGGTAAGACGCAACGTCCCTTGCCGCGTGGACGACAGGCCAGTGATGAATCGCTATGGTTGCCAGCCATAATGCAGAGAGTTATGGCAGAGGCATTGGGACTTGATACGATTTCTGCTGAGGCAACCCCTGCTCTTGCACGGTTACTTGTGAAATGTTATAATACAGGCGATAGTAGTACACATGCCGCTAAGGTGAAATATATGCGTATACGACCCTTTGTACAGATGGGGGACGGCTTGTGGGCACAGTGGGATACAGATTATCTGCGCACCAATGGCTCTTATCCTTCTGGTCATACTGCTTTTGGATGGGCCACAGCCCTTGCTTTTGCAGAGATGTGGCCAGAGTTGCAGGATACTATTCTTCGTCGTGGTTTCCAATTCGGTGAGAACCGTATTATCACAGGTGCGCACTACCAGAGTGATGTTAATGCTGGTTATATGTGTGGCGCAGCAGGCATCGCTCGTGCACATGTCAACCCTGATTTCGAGAAAGATATTCTTGCTGCCAGAGCGGAATACAGACGTTTGAAAGGACTGCCGAAAGACTATGATCCTACAGTGTCTGTCGATTTACCCCGTGGAGACAGGTTCCTTAACCCTCCTGTTGATACTGCCAGCTATCGCTATCCTGGTGACATAGCTCGCTATTGGAATGCCAAGCCATTGCGTCTCACCGAGCGTGGTGACAGTGCTGTCCGGAATGGAGACCATAGTCAAGCTTATCTTCTGCAGTATTTTGGTAATGCTATCGGAATGACACTATCTGCAGAGAGTACTCCGGCTATAGTTGAGCTTCTTTCTAATGTGCATGAAGTCAGTAAGCTTTCTGCATACACACTGAAACGCAGCAATTTCCGTAAACGTCCGTATGTGCAAATGGGAGAGCCGACACCCCTTCCACAGTGGGAAAAGCAAGGACGTACGGAGAGTAGTTTTGCATCTGCACATGCAAACATGGCGTGGGCGTTAGCTCTTGTATTGTCAGAGGTCGCGCCAGAGTGTAATAATGAGATCCTTCGTATAGGTTTCAACTATGGTTACGACCGTTTGATAGTTGGTTACCATTGGGCATCAGACATTGAGGCAGGTCGCTTGCTTGCCTGTGCTGTCGTTGCCCGCCTTCATGCTAATGCGGAATTCCTGAAGCAAATTAAGAAAGCGCGTAAGGAATATTTGAGAATAAAACGTAATAACTGAAAGTCCACTTGAACTTGAGTTATAGTTATCAAAAAAGCATCCTTCTGGATGCTTTTTTTGTGATCCGTTTGGGGCTCGAACCCAAGACCCCAACATTAAAAGTGTTGTGCTCTACCAGCTGAGCTAACGGATCTCCCTTGTTACTTTTCTAAAAAGCGATGCAACATATCATCGCAGGCGATTTCATTGAAATCGGCTGCAAAGGTACTGCCTTATTTTGAAACCAGCAAATTATTGCCTACTTTTTTTATTAACTTTTATCTCTACTCTCCACTTTCAACCTTCGGCTCTTCACTCTCGACCCTCGACTCTTTCGTCACGTAACGTTGCCAGTACGCCATGATAAGTGTGGTAAGCGGAAGGGCAATGATTAGCCCGATGAATCCCAGCAGGGCACCCCATACAGACAAGGAGAGCAGTAGGATAGCGGGGTTGAGTCCCATAGCCTTACCCATAATCTTTGGTGTTACAATCATATCTGTTATCACCTGTACGATGCAGAAGATGAGTACCGCAAGTCCGAAGATTACCCAGAAGTTCTGTCCTGTGTCGGCCGCCTTAAGAAGAGCCAAGAACGCCGTGGGAATCAGTGCGAAGGTATGTAGATATGGTACAAGGTCGAGGATACCAATGAGTATTCCAAGACCTATCGCCATAGGGAAGTCAATGATGGTGAATCCAATACAGAACATTATTCCCATGCACAGTGCCACAAGACCCTGTCCGCGGATATAGTTATTGAGCTCTCGTTCCACATCCTTTGCTAATTCCTTCCAGAAAGGACGGGCTTTCAGTGGGAATATCCTTATCCAGTTCTCTGTAAGATATTCATAGTCGAGTAATATGAAGAACATATATAATAATGTGATGAAGGATGCAATGATGCTTATGATGATGTTTGCTGTCTGCCCAACGAAGGTGAACACTTTTGGCATCGTATCCTTAAGGATTGTTGTGAAATCGCTACTGCGGAAGAATTTCTCTATTTCGACCTGATTCTCCTGAATCCATCCCTGCACTGATGCCTCAATGTCTGTTGTCATTGTGTTCTGATGTATGAATTTGTTGACGAATACTCCTAACTTGTCAAACTGTTCAATCATCGGAGGGATGATAAGCCAGAGGATGCCAGCGAAGATACATAGCAGAAAAAGGAGGGTAACAATAATTGACAGCACACGTGTGGGCACATGCATTCGGTATTGTACGAATTTCACTACAGGGTAGATCAGATATGCCAATAGCCATGCTATTACAAAGGGTAACAGCACCGCTGAGAGGTATTTCATAGTGAAAAATACCCCAATGATACCTGCTATGACAAGTGCACCGCGTATGAATTTGTCGAATGTTATTTCTTTGGACATGGACGTTAATGGTTAGGTGTTGGGTGTTAATAGTTAGGTGTCTTTTATTGCTTCTTGGTAGCAGTGGCGGCAGAGAGGTTCGTATTCTTGTGTCTCACCAAGCAGTACGCGCTTGTCATTTTCCACAAGGCGGTGGCTGACATAGGCTAGTGAACCGCATTTCACACAGATGGCGTGTACTTTCGTAACGTCATCGGCAATGGCACATAATGCAGGCATCGGACCGAAAGGTACACCTTTAAAGTCCATGTCCAGTCCTGCTACGATGACTCGGATGCCGCGATTAGCTAATTCGTTACACACTTCAGGCAGTTGGTCGTCAAGGAATTGTGCCTCGTCAATGCCCACCACGTCAATATCCGATGCCAATAGCAGTATTGATGCAGACGAGTCGATGGGAGTCGATGGAATAGCATTACGGTCGTGACTCACAACATCTTCTTCGGAATAGCGCACATCAATGCGCGGTTTGAATATCACCACGTGCTGTTTTGCAAATTTAGCACGTTTCATTCGGCGGATCAACTCTTCTGTCTTACCAGAGAACATGGAACCGCATACCACTTCAATACGTCCCGGGCGCAGGAACTCGCCATTGTTGTTATTGTTCATAGGAATTATAGGATGTCGTCTTGTATGTAAAATCTCGCCAAATTTACACATTTCTTTTGGAATACAGCCGCAACTATCAATTAAAAATACTTTTGAACATTAAAATTAGTCAAATTCCTTCGATATGTCGATGTTTATTTATTTTTTGTAGTATATTTGCAACCAGTATGGGCATATTATATCTCGTACCTACACCTGTGGGAAATATGGAAGATATGACGTTTAGAGCCATCCGCATACTGAAGGAGGCTGACGTCGTCTTAGCAGAGGATACACGTACATCGAGCATTCTGCTAAAACATTATGACATACAGAATCATCTCCTTTCACACCATAAGTTTAACGAACATGTTGCTTCGGCAGCTATTGTAGAACGCCTTAAGGCAGGACAGACGGTAGCATTAATCAGTGATGCTGGTACACCTGGTATCAGTGATCCGGGATTCTATCTTGCTCGCGCTGCTATTGCTGCAGGTGTTGAAGTCCAGACGCTTCCTGGTGCAACGGCTTTTGTGCCGGCCCTGGTGTCAAGTGGTTTGCCTTGCGACCGTTTTTGTTTCGAAGGTTTCCTGCCGCAGAAGAAGGGAAGACAGACGCGTTTGGAACAGTTGCGTGAAGAGGTGCGCACGATGATATTCTATGAGTCGCCATACAGACTCGTGAAGACACTCATGCAATTTGCCGAGTATTTCGGTAGTGAGCGACAGGTGAGTGTCTGCCGTGAGATATCCAAGGTTCATGAGGAGAGTGTCCGCGGAACCCTTGCCGAAGTGGTTGCCCATTTCGAAGCTACGCCGCCTAAAGGAGAGATAGTAATTGTTTTAGAAGGGTCAAGGAGTAAGAAATCAGAATATTCAGATAAAATTAAATAGCAATGAAAAAGTTAATTCTTTTCGCAGTATGTGCGTTATCGCTCACTGCATGTGATTTAGGTAAGAAGTCGGCATTCAATTCTGCAATGTTGCAGAACGACTCATTACGTGCCATTATAGAAGCTCGTGACAACGAAATAAATGATATGATGGGTACGCTCAATGATATTCAGGATGGTTTCCGTGCTATTAATGAAGCGGAAGATCGTTTGACCATCAGTAAAAACAGTGAAGGTGCGAGCAGTCGTGAACAAATCAAAAACGATATCCGTTTCATCGCAGAGCGAATGAATGAGAATCGTGAGCTTATTAAGAAACTACAGCAACAGCTCCGTGAAACAGGTTTTAAAGGTGACCAGATGCGCAAGACTATCGACGGGCTGACAGTTCAGTTAGAGAAAAAAGACCGTGAGCTGAAGTCTCTCCGTTCAGAGCTCGACGCAAAGAATATCCATATTTCTGAACTTGACGAAACCATCAATAACCTAAATACTGATGTGAAGACCCTCACAACAGAGAAGGAGAAGTTAGCAACAGAAAAGAAGGATTTGCAGACAGAAAACTCCCAGAAGGCACAGACTATCAGTACTCAGGACAAGCAGATAAATACTGCGTGGTATGCTTTCGGTACAAGAAGAGAGCTTAAGGATCAGAATATTCTTGATGACGGAAAAGTGCTGCAGGGTTCTTTCAATAAGAACTACTTCACGAAAATTGATATCCGCGTAGATAAGGAGATAAAGCTTTATAGCAAGAGTGCCACTATCCTCACTTCACACCCTTCAGGCAGTTACACTCTTTCGAAGGATACCAGTGGTCAGTATGTGTTGCGTATCAGTGATCCAACAACGTTCTGGAGCACCAGCAAATACTTGGTGGTACAGGTGAGGTAGACTTTTTAAAGTTTAGAGTTTAAGCCGTCTTAATACATGAATAGATTAGTGCCTCTGTCGTTTTACGGCAGGGGCATTTTGTGTAAATTCGGTATAGTTTCATTTGCTTAATGTGCACAGGAAAACGTTAACGTTTGACCAAAAGCATTAATTTTTTTGCAAAAATGTTGCAGATTGTTATTAAAATGCATATCTTTGCACTTTGAATCGCAAGTAATTTAAAGAAAAATTAAAATATTGAGGTTTTATGAGTAAAAGACTAAGCTTGGTTTTAGCCGGTTTCATGCTGTCTATCGGTATGGCCCTGGCTCAAACAACAGTTTCGGGTACCGTTATCTCTGCAGAAGATAACGAGCCTGTAATCGGCGCCTCGGTGATGATTAAGGGTACCACTACGGGTACTGTAACAGACATTGATGGTCGCTACACTATCAGTTCGCCTCAGAGTAATCCACAGCTTGTTATCAGCTATGTGGGTATGAAGACTGTCACTATTAAGGGCGGACAGAATATCAAGACAGTGCTGCAGAATGACGACAGAACACTGCAAGAGGTCGTTGTCACTGGTATTCAGAAGATGGATAAACGATTATTTACAGGTGCTACTACAAAGGTCAGTGCTGAGGATGCTAAGCTCGATGGTGTGGCTGATGTAAGCCGTGCCCTTGAGGGTCGTGCTGCCGGTGTGTCTGTGCAGAACGTGTCAGCTACCTTCGGTACAGCACCAAAGATTCGTGTACGTGGTGCTACGTCAATTTACGGTTCTTCAAGCCCATTGTGGGTTGTTGATGGTGTCATCATGGAGGATGCTGTTAATGTAAGTGCTGACGACCTGTCATCTGGTGATGCAGAAACCCTTATCTCTAACGCTATTGCAGGTCTTAATGCTGATGATATTGAGTCCTTCCAGGTGTTGAAAGACGGTTCCGCCACCTCTATATATGGCGCGCGCGCGATGTCTGGTGTGGTTGTCATCACAACAAAGAAAGGTCGTGCAGGCCATAGCAGTATTAATTATACAGGTGAGTTTACCTATCGTATGAAGCCAAGCTACCGTGAGTACAATATCTCAAACTCACAGGAGCAGATGGGTATCTACAAAGAGATGCAGGCTAAGGGATGGCTGGAGTTCTCACAGTTGGCAAACAGTTCTACATCAGGTCTTTATGGTAGTATGTATTCGGAGATTGACCGTTATGAGAATGGTGAGTTCGGTCTGCCTTACACCGATGCCGCTATGAATGCATACCTGCAGGAGGCTGAGTTCCGCAATACCGATTGGTTCGATTTGTTGTTCAAGGATAACATCATGCAGAATCACTCTGTAAGTATCTCATCTGGTACCGACCGTGCTAATATGTATGCTTCTCTTTCAGGATTGTTCGACCCGGGATGGTCTCTTGACAGTAAGGTGCGTCGTTACACTGCTAATATCAATGCTTCTTACGACTTAAATAAGAAGATAACCGTTACTCTGCGTACTACGGGTAGCTATCGTGAGCAGAAAGCTCCAGGTACTTTGAACCGTGACGTTGACGTCGTAAGTGGTAATGTTAGTCGTAACTTCGACATCAACCCGTTCTCTTACGCGATGAATACATCACGTACACTTGACCCTGACGGCACTTACACACGTAACTATGCTCCGTTCAATATTTTTAAGGAGTTGGAGAACAACTACATTGATATTAATGTGATGGACTTGAAGTTCCAGGGAGAGTTCAACTACAAGCCAATCCGTGGTCTTGAAATCAACCTGTTGGGAGCATACCGTGTAAATCGCTCTACACGTGAGCACTTCGTGTTGACACAGTCTAATCAGGCAGAGGCATACCGCGCAGGTGTTGATGATCCTAATATTATGTATAGTAACCCGTATCTATATACAGACCCTGATAAACCAAACTCACAGCCTGTTTCTGTGATGCCTTCTGGTGGTATCTATACAGAGAACCTTAACTCTGTGAAACAGTTGGACTTCCGTGGCACAATCCAATACAATAAGGTATGGAAAGATACACATATTCTCAATGCCTTGGTTGGTATGGAAGCAAACCGTGCAGACTATGATGCTTCTGAGCATAACGACTATGGAGTGAACTATGAGAATGGTCGTATTGTCAAGGAAAACTATCTCTTCACCAAGCAGGCAGAAGAGGAGGGTACTACCACTCGTAGCTTTGGACGCTCATGGAACCGTCGTTTGGCTTACATGGGTAACCTGAACTATTCTTACAAGGGTATCTATGCATTGAATGGAACTGTCCGCTATGACGGAAGTAACCAACTGGGTAAAAGCCGCTCATCACGTTGGCTGCCTACATGGAATATCAGTGCCGCATGGAATGCACATGAGGAACCATTCATCAAGAAGTGGATTCAGGATATTGATGGTATATTCTCTCACGGAACACTCCGTTTGAGCTACTCACTCGTTGGAGAACAGTCTGCTGCATCTAACGCTACGTCAATTATGTACCCGACGAATGTTTGGCGTCCACAGGGCGACCAGCAGGAGATTGCATTGTATCTGGCACAGTTGGGTAACTCCAACCTTACATACGAGAAGAAGCATGAGTTCAATGTTGGTGTTGACCTCGGTTTCTTCAATAACCGAATAAATCTTGTTTCAGACTTCTACTGGCGTGACAACTACGACCTTATGGGCTATCTGGCTACTCAGGGTGCTGGTGGTGACCTCCGCAAGTATGGTAATGTTGCTTCTATGCGTTCTCATGGTTTTGAATTCGCACTGACCACACAGAATGTCATGCAGAAAGACTGGCAGTGGACAAGTGACTTCACTTTCTCTTACAATAAGACGACTATCACCTCACTGCTCTCTCAGAGTCGTGTCATCGACCTTGTAAGCCAGGCTGGTTATGCTCGTGAAGGTTATCCTCACCGTTCATTGTTCTCTATTCCTTTTGTAGGCCTGAATGACGAGGGTATCCCAATGATTATCAATGAGGAAGGCGAAGTTACGACCACTGATATCTACTTCCAAGAGTATGACAAGCTCGACTTCTTGAAGTATGAAGGTCCTACAGAGCCTACCATCACTGGTGGTTTGAACAATATGATTCGTTGGAAGAACTGGCGTCTGAATATCTTTATTACCTATTCATTCGGCAACAAGCTGCGTCTCGACCCAGTCTTCTCTGCTGCTTACTCTGATATGGATGCTATGCCTAAGGAGTTCAAGAATCGTTGGGTAGAGCCAGGTGATGAGAAGGTTACCAATATCCCTGCTATTGCCAGTGTTCGTCAGTATTATAACGACAATCAGCTGCGTTATGCTTATAATGCATATAATTATTCCACAGCACGTGTTGCCGACGGTGGCTTCATACGTATGAAGGACATCTCACTGACTTATGATTTCTCTCCTTCATTCATCAACAAGATAGGATTGAATACTGCTTCTTTGAAGCTTGATGCTACAAACCTCTTCTTGATTTATGCTGACAAGAAACTCAACGGACAGGATCCTGAGTTCGTAAACTCAGGTGGTGTGGCAACACCATTGGCTAAGCAGTTCACACTCACAGTTCGTCTTGGCATATAATAATTTAGAAGTAACAATAAATTATAAAAATTTAATTTCAAAGATGATGAAGTCACTTAAATATACTATATTGCCACTGCTTACGCTTGCGTTTGGGATGACATCATGTAGCGATAGCTTCCTGGATCATGCTCCAGATGAGCGTGTGGAAGTAACTACTATTGACCAGGTGGTGCAGTTGCTGACAAGTGCTTATCCGGATGCCAACTATGCATGGATTTGTGAGCTGTCGAGCGACAATATTATTGATAACAACGCACCTCACCTTCCTGCTTCTACAAACGTGAAGCAGATAGAGGCACATTATAATTATGCACCATACGACCGTGTTGATAATGAGCTCTTTGCCTTTGAGCCAGCCCGTTCTTCTAATAGCTTCGATACACCTTATCAGTTGTGGACAGGTTTCTATAGTGGTATTGCAACGGCAAACCACGCCCTGAAGGCCATAGATGAGATAATAGCAAACGGTGGCGAGGAAACAAGCAAACTGAAGGCTGCCCGTGCGGAGGCTCTCCTTATTCGTGCTTATTGTCATTTCATCCTTGTGAATGTATTCTCACAGGCATACAAGGACGCAGAGGCAAGCAAGGCTGATATCGGTGTGCCATATGTAACAGAGCCGGAAACCGAGCTCGTTGTAACATACGACCGTGGTACTGTTGCCAGCGTTTATGAAAATATAGAGAAAGACCTCTTGGCTGGTCTTGCTGATATTACTGACGAGAACTATGGTACTCCTATCAAGTGGCACTTCAATGTTAATGCAGCTCATGCTTTCGCTGCTCGTTTCTATCTCTTTACACGCCAGTACGAGAAGGTTATAGAGCATGCTAATGCCGTTCTTGGCACTACAGAGGCTACTGCTTTGAGCAAGATGATGCGCTACGATGGCTTCGACGATGCTTACTACTCTGACGACTATGGTAAGGTTTGGCAGAACCCGTCATCAGCGAATAACCTGATGCTTATCTCCACCAATTCCATCTATTGGCGTCGTGCAGTAGGATATCGTTATTCGACAAATGCACTTGCTGCACGTGAGATTTTCTATCATAACAATAACTTGTTGTGGCGTTCATGGGCTATCAACCCAACAGCATACATAGGTGGTTATACCTTCGGTCGCGAGGAATATGGCTATGTACCTTCAAAGGTTGCAGAGGAGTTTGAGTATTCAGACAAGATTGCGGGTATCGGTTATCCTCATACCATCCGTCGCGAGTTCACTGGCTCACAGCTCATGCTTGAGCGTGCCGAGGCAAAGACAATGCTTGGCGACTATACCGGTGCAGCAGAAGACCTTGTTACCTACGACAAGAGTTTGCTGACATTCTCTGATTATGGTTATGCAAACTTCTTTACCAATAATCGTATGGCTGAATTGACACCGGCAGGTATTCTCAGCTGGTGGGGCAATCCAGACAACTACAATTGTTTTGAGAACTGGGACTTCACTCAGAACATGAGTTCAAGCTTCATCGTTCCTGCTGAGGCAGTGCCATATATGAACTGTATCAACTACTTCCGTCGCTTTGAGACATGGGGATGCGGTGACCGCTTCTTCGATCTGAAGCGTTTCGGTATCGAGTATAGCCATATAATCGGTGTTTACAAGACAGAGTACAAGCTGACATGGAACGATCCACGTCGTGCCATCGAGGTTCCGCAGGATGCCATTGCCGCCGGTCTTGAGCCGTCTCGCCCTGCTGACAAGACCTTTGATACTGTCGATGGTAAAAAGGAAGACTTAGAAATCAAGAACTAATAGTGAAGGGAGATTATGATTATGAAGAAGAACAGATTAAGTATATTTATCATTGCATTAATGGCACTCTTTGCAGCAGGCTTCGTATCCTGCTCCAGTGACCATTTAGGCGACACTATCTTCGATACTACAGAATATCCTCTTGACAAGACATCTGCTTCCTATCCTTTGGATGCGTTCCTGCAGGATAATTTCCTGAAGCCATACAACATGCGGTTTATCTATCGTATGGAGGATATCGGTTCTGATTTGCAGAAAAACCTTGTTCCTGCAAGCTATGAGAAGAGTGTTGAGTTGGCTGTCCTCTCCAAATACTTGTGGTATGATGTGTATAAGGAGATTGCAGGTGAGGAGTTCCTGAAGGCTAACAGCCCTCGCATCATCCATGTTATCGGCTCACCGTCATACAACCCTACACAGGGAACGGAGACTCTGGGAACAGCAGAGGGAGGTCTTAAGATTACGCTCTACAAGGCTAACATGATAAATGTCAATGACCTTGATTTCATCAATGAGTATTTCTTCAAGACCATGCACCATGAGTTTGGGCATATCCTTGACCAGACACATGAGCGTCCAAACTCATTCAATGTTATCTCTACAGGTCAGTACAATGCTGACTGGGCAAATGCTAACGACTCACTTGTTGCCGGTCAGGGATTTGTTTCTCCATACGCCAGCTATATGGCTCGTGAGGACTGGGTAGAGGTCATGGCAAACTACATCGTAAAAGATGGTAGGACATGGGAAAACCTTCTCAATTCCGCTTCTTATGACTGGGAAGAGATTGATATTGATGATACTGATGAGTATACCAAGTTATTAAAGCCAGGTTGTAATATGGATACCATTGGTTACATTCGTCAGATGGACAATGGTGATTGGAAGGTTGACCGTAAGTGTGTAGCACGTAATGCTGATGGCTATGCCGCACTTGACGAAGATGGTAACATCCAGTATCTTGATATTGACGGCAAAAATGGTCGTGATATCATTGAACAGAAGTTGCAGATGGTACGCGAATGGCTTATGAATAACTGGAATATCAGCATTGATGAGTTGCGTGCAGAAGTACAGCGTAGACAATACAGAACTAACCCAGATGGAACATTCATTCTTGACAGTTACGGACGCTATACCAACCGTTTGACGGCACCGTCGGAGGAAGACCCGTCACGAACACTTATGGACACCTTGCTTGATTGGGTTAATAAGTACAAGGAATTACAGTAAACCTCTTAAAGTGATAAAGATATGAAAAAGATATTTTCAGTTATAATACTTGCTATGGCAACACTTGCCTTCACTGCATGTGTGCATGAGGAAGGTGACATCTTCGACAAGAGTGCTGCCGAGCGTTTGAATGAGGCGAGTGCAATCTATTCAGCCCGATTAGGTGCTTCTGTTAACGGTTGGGCTATGCAATATTATCCTACAACGGATAACGAATATCCATACGGTAACGGTTATCTTATCTTGATGGACTTCAATAACGACGGTTCTGTAACGGTGTCTATGAACAACCAGTTCACAGATAATAATTACTTGACAGACACGTCACTGTGGCAGGTTATTACCGATGATGGACCCGTACTCAGCTTCAATACATATAATAAATGTATGCATGCGTTCTCTAATCCAGAGGACGTACCGTTTACAGGTACTGATGATGACCCTAATGACGAGCAGGGTGT
>JAFZVR010000039.1 GCA_017617725.1 Prevotella sp. | reverse complement strand
GCTTACCAATATACGCCATTCCAGATTATTACTTGATTCATAACACAAAAGATTGACAGCATATTTGCGATTTTCAACAGTTATTTGTTTTACTTTCATTCCAACTCGACGCCGACCATCAGAATTTATTTCATCCATTTTTATGGCTTGCGAATAACAAGATAATGAACACAGAGAAACCAATAATAATATAAAATTCTTCATAATCTTTACCCTAAGTCCGTGTCGGGCACAACCTCTAAATAATTGCTGTCAATTATTATTTCTATTCGTAAGGAAAAAGCGTGAACCTCTCCTTATCCCATCAAGAGGCCGTAGGAAGTGCCTAAAGTCTGATAAGTTGATGCCCACGCTATCCGCGAGCATTCAATCTATCTACCCTTAGACTTTTTTCATCTTGAAATTTCCTACGTTTCTTGATGTCGAATAGGTAGCTGAACGCTAATTCATAATCCACAATGTCTTTGGAATCCGCACGAGGCGGAATCCGAGTGCAAATATACGCAATTTTCACGACGATGGAGCAGAATATCAGAAGGATTTATGTGCCAGACATGAATTTTGCTCAATAGGGGTCAAAATGTGCAGGAAAATTTGTAATTCTGCCAGTATAAATATAATAAGGCAAAGAAGATGGTAAACGATTTGACAACACCAAATGGCTTTCTGGGACAAAGACGTGACGGAGAACGTCATCTACCAGAAGTTGCTTTCTGCCAAGTTGAGAGCCTATTGTCGCGTAGCAACAAATTCTGCCAGATAGAGGTGAAGTCGTCTGGTTATAAAACTCAAGTGTCGCTCGATGAGTTCTACAAGAAGTTCTACAATACCGACGTCATCAGTCAGGTGAAGTGCACCTGCAGGTCAAGACCTCTTCTTCTTGCCAACCAACACATTGATGATGGCTTTTAGTATCTCACCAATGTCAATGTTGTCAAGGATGCGTTTCCAGAGAGAGGCTCTGGGGGTGTCTTCTTCAGTGTCCTCGTCTTCAACGTCTTCTTCAATGTCATCTTCTTCAACCTCTTCCTCGTCAACAGGTTCTTCGTCAGGTTCCTCATTTTGCTTTTGACGTCCGCGAGCCACCTTCTTGATGATGTCGCCTATTGGTTCGCCGTCTGTCGCAACGTCGATTACGTCACCGATACTGCCGCCGTGTGATACCACATCGATAGCATCCTCCAGCTTTCCGCTGTCAGCAATGTCCTTTATTATTTCTCCAATTGTGTTTGCCATGTTGATATTGTTTTTAAGTTATATATTCTTTAGAAACTGTTTGTTGCCATTATGCGTTGATAACCTGTTTGGAATTTTACAGGCCATTATGTCTCCAAAACTTTAGCTGATTTCCACCACTGTTATTCCTGCGCCACCGAACTGCACGTGTTCATCACGGGCATCTGTGACGTTGGGCACTGTACGTAGGTATTGGCGGATGAGCTGACGTAGGATGCCGTTACCTTTGCCGTGTAGGATGCGGACACGGCTGACGCCCATAAGGATGGCATCGTCGATGAAGTGTTGCACCTCGTTGAGGGCTTCGTCAGCACGCATGCCGCGCAGATCAATGTCTTGCTTGAAATCATGACGGTGTGCATCTATTACGGCGCGTGTCATACGGCTGTCGCGCGGAGCCTCTATGAATTGGAAGTTGCTTTTCTTACCTTCTTCTTTCTTTGTGGCATCTGTACGTTCCAGACGCTCCACCTTAACCTTTGTGCGCATACCGCCAAAGAGGGCCGTTGCCATATTCCCGTTAATAGCTTCGATGGTGCCTATGGTTGTCTGTCCCTTGATGTGAACAGTATCACCGACCTTCAACGGTAGCTCGCTTTGCATCTTCTGCTGTGCTGTCCTAAGCGCATCTGCGGCATGCTGTTCGCGCTCTGCTTTCTCGCGATGCCGTTTCGCCTTACGTTCCTTGCGTTGCTCCATCTGTTGCAGCTTACGTGCAAAGTCCTCATCGCTCATGATACCATCGTGTACGGTAACCACTTCCTGCTCGAAAGATTTCAACTCCTCGCGGATGCGCCGTGTCTCCTCTTTCTCTGCCTGACTCTCTCGTATCTCACGGATGGTGTTCTCTATGCGACGATTAGCCTCACGCAGCAGCTCTTCCGCCTGTTGGCGTGCCTTTTGCAGAATGGCTTTGCGCTCACGTTCAATTTCCTGAATGTCGGCATCTAATTTTTCGCCCCTTACCTCCAGGCGTTTCTCATGCTGGTGTATGTTCTGGCGTTTACTCTCCCAGTAGCGTTTGTCACGTACGATGTCCTGCAGATACTTGTCACTTTGTATATAGTCGGAGCCGACGATGTCAGTGGCGTCGTTAATGACCTCTTCCGGCAGCCCAATCTTTCTGGCAATCTCTACAGCGAAGCTACTGCCTGGTCGTCCGATGGCCAGTTGGAACAGAGCCTGCATCTCATGCCGGTCGTAGAGCATTGCGCCGTTGACCACGCCATCGTGATCGTCAGCAAAGTGCTTCAGGTTCTGATAGTGTGTTGTGATGACGCCCCACGCCTTCTTCTTCCAGAACTGACGCAGCACAGCCTCCGCGATAGCACCACCTATCTGTGGTTCTGTTCCAGTACCGAACTCATCAATGAGCAACAGCGTGTCGCTGTCAGCATGACGTATCATCATCTTCATATTGGTAAGATGCGATGAGTATGTCGACAGGTCGTCCTCAAGACTCTGCTCATCACCGATGTCTATCATGAGATTCTTGAATACACCACACGTAGAGCGCTCATCGGCAGGGATACTGAGCCCACATTGAAGCATGTATTGAAGCAGTCCGACAGTCTTCAGACACACCGATTTACCACCGGCATTAGGACCACTGATTATAAGAAGGCGAGTTTCGTTCTTTGCCTCTTGCCCTTTGCTCCCGGCTCCTTGCCCCTCTAATAATATATCCAGCGGTACCACCTTCTTGCCTTGTCGCTCGAGGGAGATGCGCAGCAGAGGATGAATGGCTTGTGTCCAGTCTATATGAGGTTCGTCAACAAGCTGTGGCTCTGTAGCTTTCATCATTCGAGCCAGTTGCACCTTGCAATGCACGAAGTCTATGGCAGCAAGCAGGCGCAAGGACTCTATAATATCCTTTACAAACGGGCGTATCTCACCTGCCACCTCTTTTAAAATACGTATTATCTCCTTACGTTCTTCACCCTCCAGTTCCCTGATGCGGTTGTTGGCTTCCACTACTTCTGTAGGCTCTATAAATACCGTCTTTCCTGTGGCACTCTCATCATGTACTATACCGCTGATTTTGCGTTTCATACCTGGAGCAACAGGGATGACGAGCCGACCGTCACGCATTGTAGGCGTTACGTCTTTATCTATAAGGCCGTCGCTCTGTGCTGAGCGTAGTATGCTCATTAGGGTACGAGAGACACTTCCTTCTGCGCTTGCCAGTTCGCGACGTATCTTTGCAAGCTCGTTACTGGCAGTATCCTTGATACGCCCATAGCGGTCGAGCAGGTTTCCTATGCGCCGTACTATCTGTGGGAAGATTCGTACATTCTCGCATAGTGTATGTAGGGTGGGGTAGAGATATCGTGGTTCTCTGTCATCGTCGTCACCCTCATCACGTGACAGGAAGATAACAATAGCGTGTATGGTTTGTAGAGACCGTTGTAGGTCGAATAACTCTGCCTCCTCCAGATATGTACCGTCCAAGCGCAAGCGTGCTACGCATTCCCTCACGTCGAAGAAATGTTGCATCGGAAACTCCTCATCACCCTCCTCTATGCGACGGAACTCCCTTGTCATATCAAGAGAACGACGTATCTCCGATACATCATCGGTGAAGGTCATTGCATCCACCAGCTCCTGTCCGAGCACAGACAGGCAACGTTCTTTCAGTAGGGAGCGTATCTCGTCAAACCCTATTTTCTTTTCAAACCCACTTGGATAAATCATGATGCAAAGATAACTCTTTCCTTTGCTTTTTCCGTATGAGTATCGATGAAATAAGAGTTTAATAGTTAAAAAACCCTAAACGCTGCATAATTATGAATTATGAATTGTGAATTGTGAATTTAAACATCTACCTTTGCACTCGCTTTTCAACAAAAGCCGCTCACAAGAGTGTCTGGAGAGATGGTAGAGTGGTCGATTACAGTAGTCTTGAAAACTACCGTGCTGAGAGGCACCGGGGGTTCGAATCCCTCTCTCTCCGCAAAGAAACTAACAAGAGATACCCAAACGGGTGTCTCTTTTTTTTTGCAAACGCCAATCAAACCTGTTTTAAATTGGTATCTTCAAAAAAGAAGAATAAATAGCGTCGCTATTCTCTTGTTAGTTAGTTTGCAGGACCCCTGCGGCGAGCAGGGTAGGGATGCGCGCAGCGAATCTCTTTTTATCCGCTTATGCATAAGACTTATTTCATTTCACGATCTCTTTATATTTCCTTATTGCATCCTGTATGATATCACAGTGGTCAAAAGCCAGATGTGGTAAGTCCGACAGCGGCCACCACTCAGCTCTGGCGGCATCATCCTGGCCAGCGACGCCAACAGGAGCATCAATGACCGCGAGATAAGCAACGGTGACAGTTCTCCCTCTTGGGTCTCGGTCCACCTTCGAATAGGCTCCTATCTGATAAATCTCCGAAAGCTGAAGCCCAGTCTCTTCCTCCAGTTCCCTAATGGCGCATTGTTCCGTCGTCTCGTCCATATTCATGAAACCGCCAGGAAAAGCCCAGCT
>JAFZVR010000038.1 GCA_017617725.1 Prevotella sp. | reverse complement strand
TTCAGTGTGGTCGGTCAGGTTGGTGAGACCTTCAATGATGCCGGTGTTATCGCCAATTTAGGTTACTCTACCGGTAATGGTGACTCCAACACCGACGGTAGCAGCACCACCGTATCGAACTCGGTAGCATGGACCATGAGCGACGGCGATGTGCGCACGGCTCTCTCAGTAGATGTGTATAAGTCACCAACAGGTTGGGGACCCATTTTCCGCACACGCGGCGGACAGACCGTGAACCCCTACGAAGGAGCTTCCTATACTAAGTACTATCAGACGGGAACGCTCCTTAACGAGGCTACGATGAAAGTCGAGAACCCACAACTGAAGGTTAAAGGCTCTACGGAGATTACCGATGTGCCGACAGGCGGACAGGCACAGTTCATTCTGCAGCTTTCTAACCAGAGTGAAACCAACGACATCTGTAACTACGTACTACAGGTGAAGGAGGGCAGCAACCCCAACGGTGCCATCCTGATGATCGATGGTACAGTGCTGAGCAATGGCAAGGAGGGACGCCTCATCAAGATGAAGGGTGGTGAGACGATAGATAAGACTCTCATCGTCACACAGAGCGACCGTAGCGTCATCGACTACAATGACATCATTCTCCAACTCAAGTCGGAGAAAGACCCGAGCATCGAGAGCGAACAGGTGAAACTGCGCGTACACTTCGTACCATCGTCGGCACTCGTCAACCTGAGTGTGGACCACACCGTGCTGAACAAATCAGATAAAGACCTCTATGGCGGCATCACTGCCACCATGTCGGACCTCAACCGACAGGATGAGGGATTCAAGGGTATCCGTCTGCGCTACCGCCGCAAGGGAACAGACTCTTGGACGGTACACAAGCAGTGGAGTGACATAGCAGCACTACAGGCGCAGGGATATGAGCCGATGCCAGAGGGTAGCCCCTTTAAGGAGAAAGTGGTATTCCCTGCCGACGGTATCTACGAACTCCAGGCACAGACCTTCGGCACGTATGGTGATGAAGAGAGTGGAATTAGTGCAGAAGAGGTGACATACGAGAGTAACATCATTGAAATTACACAGGACACACATGGTCCGAAGATCTTAGGTATGGTAAGTCCTGAGAACGGACAACTGACCTACGTGAACCGTAATAATATGCACCTGCGCTTTAATGAGGAACTCAATGGCAATGCACTCTCAAGGAGTGGTAACTTCCGCATCGAAGGCGGCATGAATAATGTTGTTTCAGGCGGTGCTTACCCCGATGTGGCGGCACAGCTCAACGGCAATGCCATAGAGACCGATGCATTGTACAACCTGACGAACTCTGACTATGCTTTTGATATGTGGTTCTACCGTCAGGGCGACGGCACCATCATCAGTCTGGGTACCGACAACAACCTACTGGCACTATCTACCCACGACGACGGTATGCTGCAAGCACGTGCCGGTGACGATAGCAACGTCTATGAGACCGGTAAGCAACTGCCAAAGAACCAGTGGATATACATGGCACTGAACTACAAGCGCAAGACCGCTGACGATCCAAAGAACCGCATCACCATGCTCTACGCCACTGCCGATGACAAGACACCTATATACATAGGAGAGAACATGGAAGCCAAGGACCTCGACGGTAACGGTCGTCTAAATATCGGTGGCGACGGTATGCAGGGAATGGTTAGCAACCTCAGCATCTGGAACTCTGACATCACAGCAACAGAACTCTACCAGACACGCAACAATGTGAGAGCTTCATACACACCGGGTCTCGTGGGCTATTGGCAGATGAACGAAGGTCATGGCACCGTACTGGTTGACCGCGCCCGCTCACGCCACATGTATATGGACAGCGAGAGCTGGTATATCAATAACGAAAACCGTGCAGCAAATCTTGACGGTACGAAACCGTTGAGGGTTGACATCTCAACATTCAACCCTGCTAAGACCGACAATTACGCGATAGAGTTCTGGTTCCGCGGTGACAAACCTTGTGACATGTTCGCCCAGACACTACTGTCAGTACTTAACGGTATCACCATCGGTTTTGAGGGACCGATACAGGGTCATGACGTGCTCACACTGAAGAAGGTGAAACACAGACATAACGAAGCAGGTGCCGAGATTCAGGAAACGGAAGAAGAGATACAGCTGAGCAACAAGGATTACAAGGATGGCAAATGGCACCACTTCGCACTGAACGTGCGTCGCGGCACAAGTGCTATCGCCTACATCGACGGTGATGCTGTGAAGGTAATACCTGAGGATAAGATACCGGGTCTCTCTGGTAAGTGGATGCTCTTCGGTGGCGAGGAACTGATGGATACCCATGGTAAAGAGTATGCTATGACATACAGCCACTTCTATGGTGACATTGACGAGATACGTATCTGGAGTGCAGCCCTCGACGGACAGCTCATCAAAGACCGTATGTACGAGCGTATGGACAACAACTATCCGGGACTCGTTGGCTACTTCCCGATGGAGGAGATCCATCGCAACGAGCAGGGAACAGTGACAACCGACTTCTCTACAGCTAACTTCGGAGAGAGCGACTCAAAACTGGCCATCGTCACCCAACAGTCATCACCTGTCACCCAAAGTGTCAACGCACCGGCACTGAAACCTGGTTCTACGAATATGCGAATGGATGACTCAGAGTTCGACTTCACAGCTTCTGCCGATGAAATATACTTCACTTTCTACGACAGTTCACTGCCGTTGATGGATAATAACGACTTCACGGCTACCGTCAGTTATATCAAGGACGAACACGGAAACAATTCGGAGACCGTACAGTGGAAGTTCCATGCTGACTTCTCCGCCATCAACTGGGAGACGTATGAAGGCAAGGCTGTAGTCACCTATGAGAAGAACCGTGACGAGACGTCATACTTATACCTCAGTCTGGTAAACAAGACGGGAACATCGCAGCCTTATGAGATAACAGGACTTCCAACATGGCTGACAGCAACGGAACCAGTGGGTACTGTTGACGCCGAAAATAAGACTCTTCAGTTCATTATCGCACCGACGGTATCTGTCGGTCGTCATACGGCATATATCTATGTTACCGACCGACTGGGAATACAGCGTGTGATGCAACTGAACCTCATCGTCAGAGGTGACGAACCTAACTGGGCCGTCGATCCGAACCTCTATGAGAGTAATATGATGTTGACAGGACAGATTTATGTCGGTGACAAGATATGTGAGAATACCGACACGAAGATTGCTGCCTTCGATGATATGGGACTCTGCCGTGGTGTTGGTTATCCGAGATACGTATCATCACGCGATGCCTACTATGTAGATATGATTATCTATGGGGCGTCGGCTACGGAACTGAGCAGCGGCGAGCGTGAACTGATGTTCAAACTCTATGATGCATCTACTGGCAATATCCACCCGTTTATTATCTTGGATATACCTGGCAAGGGCATAAGTATGACATTGACATACGCACCGGATGCCAATTATGGCTCATACAACAATCCTGTACTGTTCCATGCTTCAAATATCTATCAGGAGCCTGTATCATTGGTTAAGGGATGGACATGGATGTCTATCTATGTCAATCCTGTTCTCACTGGTATTACGGAGGTGCTCCCGAACGACCAGAACATACTGAAGCGCTTCAAGAATATCAAGAGCAAGACAGCCTTTGCATCAGTGAACTCCAACGGAGAGATTCTCGGTGAGTTGACGACTATCGAACCAGGTAATATGTACAAGATGCAGCTATCTACCAAGACAGACTTCGACATTTACGGCTTAGAGATTGACGTGGCGAACACACCACAGACCATCCATCCGGGATACAACTGGATTGGTTCGCTGTCAAGCCACGTGATGTCACCTGATGAGGCGTTTGCAGAACTCACACCGGTACCAGGCGACCGTGTGAAGAACCGCACCAGCTTCGCTGAGTTCGGACAGAACGGCATCTGGGAAGGAACGCTTGAGAGTATCGTGCCAGGACAGGGCTATATCTACCTATCGAAGGCTACCGAGGACAAGACTTTCCATTATCCAAGGCACGCTTCAGGAGCACTGATGGCACCATCTCTCGACTCTCAACTCTCGAATCTCGAATCTCAACACTTCCTCCCTGTTGACCCGTATCTCTTCCCTGACAATATGAGTATCATCGCTGTTGTGAAGAAAGACGGGCAGGAGCGCGACGACGCTGAGATAGGAGCCTTCATCAATGGTGAGTGCCGTGGAGCCGTAGGCTACAACAAGGGCTACTACTTCCTCACTATCATGGGTTCTTCGGAGGATGATGCTGAGGCAAAGATGGAGCTGCGCGTCTTCATTGACGGTGAGGAGTTCGTGGTCAACGACCAACTGCCGTTCATCAGCGATGCGTTCTACGGCAGTCTCGATGAACCATTTGTCCTTGATATCGATGCCACTGCCATCCGCACCGTTGGGTATGGAGACGATGACGCAAATGATACGGAGTGGTACACCCTCCAGGGCTACAAGATAGGACGCCGTCCTGTCCTGCCAGGAGCGTATATCCATCGCGGTAACAAGGTCGTGATTAAGTAAGAATAAAGCTGAGCTTGCTCATGCTTTATCGAGCGAGAACGAGCTCGACGACAGTCAAAGTCACGATTAAGTGATACACACGCCTCACCCCCCCCTTCCCCCCTCTCCCAGAGGCGAGGAGGGAGGCCTAAAGGCGGGAGAGGTGCTTAAACACTTAAAAGATAATGAAAAAGATCGTATTTTTTGACAGGTGCAGGAATGTCAGTGGAGAGTGGTTTCAAGACATTCCGCGGCAATCCAGAAACAGGTGAATATACAGGTAACAATTCGAAATCACCTGCTGAGCCTAAGCGCAGCATCACAGAGCAGCAGTTCAAGAACCGTATGATTCTGCGTCAGGCTATGATGCGCCACGGCTTTAAGCCTTTTGATACCGAATGGTGGCACTTCACGCTGAAGGACGAGCCATTCCCCGATACCTATTTTACATTCCCCGTTAAGCAACTGAGCAAATGAAAATTTCGATTAAGAGAGAGCAAAGCCAAACGAGTTTGAGTTTTGCCGAGCGCGTGAAATTTCGACCGCAGGTCAAACAGACAAAAATATGGATGCTGGTCCTGTGGCTGAGTATATTTTGCACAGGTACATTCACGTCATGTTCGGCAAATGATGATAATCCGTCAGCAAAGCAGCCCACCATAGAGCGTATTGTGGAACGAGGCAAGTTGCTGGTGGGAACCACTGGCGACTACCGTCCGCTGTCATATCGCGAGGCTGATGGTTCCTTTTGGGGCTTCGGTATTGAGATGGCAGAGAAAATAGCCGAGCGTATCGGTGTAGGCATTGAATTCGTACAAACTTCCTGGCCAACGCTGGCTGTTGACGTGCTGGCAGAGCCGCTGACCTTCGACCTCGCCATCGGCGGCATCACCATCACCGATGCCCGAAAGGAAACGATGCTGATGAGCGACGGCTATCTTGCCAACGGCAAGACCATCCTCTGTCGTGCCGCCGATGCTGACAAATATCAGTCATTGGCCGACATCGACAAACCAGAAGTGCGTGTTATGGTGAACCCCGGCGGACTGAACGAGAAGTTCGCCAACGAAAACCTGACCCACGCCACCATCATCGTCTATCAGAAGAACGAGGAAATACCCTCACAGGTGGCTGATGGTAATGCCGACGTGATGATTACCGAAATCACTGAGGCCCCGTGGTACGTACAAAATGACACACGCCTTGCCGCCCCGTTGTTGGAAAAGCCCTTCACCCACGGCGAAATCGGCGTGCTGATGCGCAAAGGACAGGACGACCTCCTTACACTCGTCAATGCCGTCATCGCCCAAATGAAGGCCGACGGCACCCTACACCAACTCCATGAGAAGTATGGGCTGGTGTATGGCTATCAGTAGTAACAAATGCAAACAACAATACGAAAATGAAACAAATGAAACACACATTCTATGTCATCGCAGTATTGATGACTGTATTCCTCACAGGCTGCAGCGATGACGATTCATCAGTAACAACAGTAGATTATTTCACTCTGTGGAATCAATGTGAATCACTGACTGCACTGAAATCCTATGTAGAAGATGTAACAAATCCTAACTCAAAGGATTTCATTAAGGTAGAAGACCGTATCGCTACATTCGACATGGACGGCACATTCGTCGGAGAACTATACCCGACGTACTTCGAATACAACCTGCTTGAATACCGCGTCCTTGATGACAACACATACAAGGACAAGGCACCGGAAGATGTTGTAGAGGCAGCGCAGGCAATAAGAGATTTTGTACGTAACGGGACGAAGCTGCCCGACCATTTCGACATGATTCACGCTCAAGCTGCTGCAAAGGCATACGCAGGGATGACGCTGGCAGAGTTTGATGCCTACGTCAAGGCGTATGCAGCAAAGCCTGCCAATGGGTTCACAGGCATGACCTACGGGCAGAGCTTCTACATGCCTATGCTTCAGGTGTTCAACTATCTGAAGGCAAACGGCTTCACCTGCTATGTCGTCTCTGGCTCCGACAGATTCATCTGCCGTGCACTGACAGAAGCCATAGGCATACCATCAAACCGCGTTATCGGCATGGACGTAAAGCTCCGCTCCAGAAGCCAGGGCGATGAGGCTGGTGTAAACTACACGATGGGCAAGGAGGAGGACCTTGTCCGAACAGATGAACTCCTCATCAAGAATCTCAAGACAAACAAGGTACTGCAGATATCGCAGGAAATAGGCAAGGTACCTGTATTGTCTTTCGGCAACAGCGGTGGCGATGCAGCAATGCATAACTACTGCCTGAGCAACCCTCTCAAGTCAGCGGCATTCATGCTCATCGCCGACGATGACATACGCGATCATGCCAACCGCGACAAAGCACTCACCCTCGGACAGCAGTGGCGCGAAGCCGGCTACCATGTCATCTCAATGCACGATGACTTCAAGACCATATACGGTAATAACGTAATAAAGACAGAATTTGTATTCTAACTTTAGAAATGAAACAAAAGAAGCTATGGATGATAGCCGCCATCCTCATAATCTGCGGCACTGCCTCAGCACAGAACAGCAACACATCGTTCATCAAGAAAGTGGGTACACTTCTTGACTCTATGTCGGTCAAGGGTGTGGACCGCCGCTATATCGATGCACCAAAGAATCCATGGCAGATTATTCTGAAGGGGAATGTAAATCAGAGCAGTCTTAAAATGCATAGCAAGGGGACCCTAAGTGTGGAGGCAGAAGACGATATCTATATTTCTGTGCCGTATTCTGCCACGCCGTCTCTGAAGACTGAACCGTCGAGGTATGTGGGAATATGGGCAGGATATAGGGGCTACGGACTGGGCTATACCGTCAACGTCGGAGGTGACAAAGGTAGTTATCTCACATTTGGTGCCACTGGTGGAGCCTATGGTATCAATGTACGCTTCCACTCATTTGAGAACAGTCACCCAGACTTTAACCTGAACAGCAGTCTCATACCAGAGGGCAGTGAAGATGACTGGCAGGATGTGAAACTCATTGACCCTATCAAGATACGTACCATAATAGCCGACGGATACTACCTGTTCAACGGTAAGCATTTCTCCTATGCTGCTGCCTACGACCAGTCAGTGATACAGAAACGCTCGGCAGGTTCGCTCATGGTAGGAGGTATGTACTACTACGGAAGTATCCGCTATGACACAGATACAAATGGAGACCTGGTGTATATTATGCACGGTTTAGGAAAAATAAAGCTATGGCAAGGTAGTGTGGGCGTGGGCTACGCATATAACTGGGTGCCCATCAAGGGATTGCTCGTCAATGCTATGGCGATGCCTATGCTCACATTTGTCAACAGAATCAAAGCCTACGGCTATTCCACCAATGTACCAGAACTGATGAATGAATCGGAATTTCTCGATGAGGAGATGACCGACGAGGAATGGGATGACTGGTTCTATGGTAAAGTTCATATTACGCCTATGGGCAACAAGACTTTCAATAGTGGTGTGACTGTCAACTTCGATGCCCGATTGTCAGTGACCTATAACTTCGGACGCTATTTCGTGGGAGCCTACGGACAGTATAATAACTTCCGCTACCGCCATGCCGACAGCCGCGGTCACCTGGACGACTGGTTCGTCAATGCGTCCTTTGGCATACGACTGTAACTTTTTAAAGTTATATTTTTAAGTTTTGCATATGCTAAACTTCGGGAGTTAAAGGGAGTTAGAGGAAGTTATTGCTTCGCTGGGCAGTTAAAAGACAATAGTTTTTACCTGCTATTCTTCAAAATTGTCTATGGAGAAATTAGACTATCGTCCTTTATCTCCTTTATCTCCTTTAACTCTTAAACTCCTTCAACTTGCGAAAGTTGAGTTATATTTCATTTGCTTTCTTATCAGAAATGTGTATTTTTGCATCCAAACAACCATACAACCATGAAAAAGATAGTATTTTTGACAGGTGCAGGAATGTCAGTGGAGAGTGGTTTCAAGACATTCCGCGGCAACGACGGATTATGGGAGAACTTCCCAGTTGAAGATGTCGCCACACATGAGGGATGGTTACGTAATCCCACGTTAGTGACTAATTTCTATAACGGACTGCGCAAGAAGCTCTATGCTGCCCAGCCAAATGAGGGACACAAGCTCATCGCTGCGTTGGAGAAAGACTATGACGTTACAGTAGTGACTCAGAATGTGGATAACCTGCATGAGAAGGCTAGCTCCACGAATGTCATACACCTGCATGGTGAACTGACGAAGGTATGTTCCAGTCGCGACCAGTTCGACGAGCGCTATGTGAAGGAACTCACTGAGGACAATGCCGAGGTGACGCCTGGTGAGAAAGCAGGCGACGGTTCACTCCTACGTCCCTTCATCGTATTCTTCGGCGAGAGCGTCCCCATGATAGAGCCAGCTGCAAGGGCTACTATGAAAGCTGATATTCTCGTGATTATTGGCACATCATTGAATGTTTATCCTGCAGCAGGACTGATGATGTATGCCCCTGAGAATACCCCTATCTATCTTATCGACCCGTCAGAAGAGGTGCAAAATATATCGCGCCGAGTCCATTTCATAAAGAAAGGAGCCAGCGCGGGTATGAAAGAGTTAGTTGAATTGTTAGATGACTAAAGGTTGAGAGTTGAGAGAGCGAGGGAGCGAGAGAGCGAGGGAGCGTGGGAACGAGGTTAGAAAACACGAATTTCCATTAATGACTCACGACTTTTAATTAATTATGCATCTTCGCCCGCTTTTGGTAAGTTTTACGCCATAATCGTGCAATAATTGAAAATAAATTCGTAATTTTGCACTCGTAATAACGAACAAAACGACAGCGATATGGGCAAACTGATGATACTTCTCTACTTCATCCTCTCGGTTTTTCCAGCCGACGCGACGGAGAACCGGAGGCACATCCACGTGGTGCGCCGAGGCAGCAAGAAGTCGCATCGAGGCGACACCGTGGCCAAGATATGGATTGAGGAGAACGGGCAAAAGAAGATTGAGATTGCCTGGTCGGAACTCACTGCAGACGAGGAAACCCTTATCGTTGAGGCCATTGACAAGCACTGGGACGAACTGAACCGACTCATCGACGACGTGTTTGCCGGCAAGAAGATAACAATCAAGAGAATTAAATAATAGGAGGACAAAGATATGTGCAAATACAAGGACACCAATCTGGGAATAAAGAAGCTCGACTTCAACGTGAAGCGCGGTGCGATGGCGGCCTATCTGACCGACGGTCGCGAGGTCATCGTGCCCGTCTCGATGTTTCCTGACATCAAACGACTTAGCCGCAAGCAGCGCGAGG
This sequence comes from Prevotella sp., assembly GCA_017617725.1. GTDB lineage: Bacteria > Bacteroidota > Bacteroidia > Bacteroidales > Bacteroidaceae > Prevotella. The sequence goes on along the minus strand of JAFZVR010000038.1, from coordinate 2,230 downwards.
AATGGATGATTATGGATGATCAGTACTTCTCGTTCGAGGCCATGAGTAGAATCTACTCAGTAAAAGACTTGTTAAAAGTTTAACATCCCCAACCATGCCTCCCCTCACCCTTACTGCAAGGCTCACTGACGCTCCCTCGCTCCCTCGGAGAAATTCTCTTGCTCCTTAATCAGCGTTCATAACACATTTTCGTGATAATCGTACCGTAATTCAAAATTAATTCGTATTTTTTGCACATGCAATAAACATATTTCATGCTGTTATTATGGGCAAGATAAAAAGCGATATTCTGCATGTGAAGGGAATCGATGTAGGCATCTATACCGAGGACTACCGCAACGAGTACATCTCGCTGACCGACATTGCTCGCTATCGCAACAGCGACGACCCACGCTTCGCCATACAGAACTGGATGCGCAACCGCAACACCATAGAGTTCCTTGGTCTTTGGGAGAGCCTCCATAACCCGTCTTTTAACCGTGTGCAATTCGACACGTTTAAAACCGAGGCCGGTCTCAATCGTTTCGTCATGACACCCTCCAAGTGGATTGAACACACGGGAGCCATTGGCATCATCTCAAAGTCTGGACGCTACGGAGGTGGTACATACGCCCACAGCGATATTGCGATGGAGTTCGCATCATGGATTTCTGCAGAGTTCAAGCTCTACCTAATGAAGGATTATCGCCGACTGAAGTACGACGAGAACTCACGCCTATCTCTGTCGTGGAACCTCAACCGCGAAATCTCAAAGCTTAACTACCGTGTTCATACCGATGCTATCCAGCAGAACCTTTTACCACCAGAATTGACAAAGGAACAGCAATCATACATCTATGCCGACGAAGCCGACATGCTCAACGTGGCACTCTTCGGTATGACAGCCGCCCAATGGCGGTCACAGAACCCAGGACGCAAAGGAAACATCCGAGACTATGCCTCAATTCAGCAATTGCTCGTGCTGGCTAACATGGAATCCTATAATGCGCTGCTAATCGAACAGAAGCAACCACAATGCGAACGTATTCAGTCTTTGCGTCAGATGGCAGTCAGACAGCTACAAGTTCTCTCGTCACTTGATGTATCAGATTTCCCACAATTGCCATCATCAACAAAGAACATATAAGAAGATTATGCCTCCCCTCACCCTTACATATGACTTCGTCTTCATCCGTTGCGACTCGGAAGACTTCAAGCAAGCTCGGTTTTCTCTCGCTGCTCCGGATGTTTGCCCATCATCGTTGCGCTGCCTGACTCCAGGCGGTATGATGGTTCATGGTTCAGGGTCATTGGTTCATGGTTTAGGGGCACCAACTATTAACTCTAAACTATTAACTCTAAACTCAACCATCGCCCCCCCCTAAATCGCTTATATTCAGCAAGTTTCGCGCTTCAGTACAAATGCTATATACGGCACGTTATGTCTTTTAACAAGAAACAGCGTGCCGCTTTTCGTGTGTATAAACAATTAAAATCAAGATAATATGAACAGAACAAAACGATTACTAACACTATTGCTCCTCGTCTGCGGAATGACAACGGGAGCGTGGGCTCTGAACCAGGACAACGAAGGCTATTACCTTCTTGGCTCCCTCCAGGACTGGCAGGACTTTGCTGCGTTGGTGCAGAATACACCTACAGCTAATGCCCGAATGACGGCAGATATCGACCTCGGTGATGACCAGACGAAGATAGGCGATTATGATGCCTCATATGCCTACGGAGGCATTTTTGACGGACAAGGGCATACACTCAATGTCAACTATTATTCAACGTCCTCAACTGTTGCAGAAGGTTATTATATCGCTCCATTCCCCTATATTGAGGGAGCAACCATTAGGAACCTTGTCGTGACAGGCTCTATTACAGGTTATATGCACCCTTCCGGCGTCGTCGGTTGTACTGTTAGTCTGAGCACTAACTTAATAAGCAACGTGACGGTTTCTGCGACAGTTAACATAGTACACACGCATGGAGGTGGTTTTGTTGGACATTGTGATAAATCAACCACGACAATACAGGATTGTTTGTTTAATGGTACTATCAATGGTAAAGCTGGTGGAAGCACAGTTGGCGTCTTCTTCGGATGGAGTAATGGAGCTGCTATGTCCCTAGTCAATTGTCTTGAGAACGGCAGTTATACTAATTGTAGCAATTTTTCTCCTACATCCTGTCCATATGGTAGTGTAACAGTTACCAATTGCCATTATACAGTATCAGGGAGTTATCC